>NZ_JBKFGG010000060.1:0-1142 GCF_056171975.1 Paenibacillus terrisolis
ACCGTGAGGGAAAGGTGAAAAGCACCCCGGAAGGGGAGTGAAAGAGATCCTGAAACCGTGTGCTTACAAGAAGTCAGAGCCCTCTATATGGGTGATGGCGTGCCTTTTGTAGAATGAACCGGCGAGTTACGTTTGCAAGCAAGGTTAAATCGAGAAGATGGAGCCGCAGCGAAAGCGAGTCTGAATAGGGCGAATGAAGTTTGTAGGCGTAGACCCGAAACCGTGTGATCTACCCCTGTCCAGGGTGAAGGTGCGGTAACACGCACTGGAGGCCCGAACCCACGTACGTTGAAAAGTGCGGGGATGAGGTGGGGGTAGCGGAGAAATTCCAATCGAACTCGGAGATAGCTGGTTCTCCCCGAAATAGCTTTAGGGCTAGCCTCGGTGGAATAGTCGTGGAGGTAGAGCACTGATTGGGTGCGGGGCCCGCCAAGGGTTACCAAGCTCAGTCAAACTCCGAATGCCATAGACTAATAGCCGGGAGTCAGACAGTGAGTGCTAAGATCCATTGTCAAAAGGGAAACAGCCCAGACCATCAGCTAAGGTCCCGAAGTGTGTGTTAAGTGGGAAAGGATGTGGAGTTGCACAGACAACCAGGATGTTGGCTTAGAAGCAGCCACCATTGAAAGAGTGCGTAATAGCTCACTGGTCGAGTGACTCTGCGCCGAAAATGTAACGGGGCTAAACACACCACCGAAGCTATGGCTTGATACATTCGTATCAGGGGTAGGGGAGCGTTGTATATACGTAGAAGGTGTACCGTAAGGAGCGCTGGAGAGTATACAAGTGAGAATGCCGGTATAAGTAACGAAAAGATCAGTGAGAATCTGATCCGCCGAAAGCCTAAGGGTTCCTGAGGAAGGTTCGTCCGCTCAGGGTAAGTCGGGACCTAAGGCGAGGCCGAAAGGCGTAGTCGAAGGACAACAGGTAGAAATTCCTGTACCACCGTAATCCGTTAATAGCGATGGGGTGACGCAGTAGGGTAGTGACGCGAGCGGATGGATGCTCGTCTAAGCAGTGAGGCTGGTGTGTAGGCAAATCCGCACATCGAAAGGCTAGGCTGTGATGGGGAGGGAAAATTTACAGTACCGAAGGTCATGATCTCAGACTGCCAAGAAAAGCCTCTAGTGAGGAGAAGGTGC
>NZ_JBKFGG010000061.1:0-217 GCF_056171975.1 Paenibacillus terrisolis
CCGATAAGGCTGGGCTGTGATGGGGAGGGAAAATTTACAGTACCGAAGGTCATGATCTCAGACTGCCAAGAAAAGCCTCTAGTGAGGAGAAGGTGCCCGTACCGCAAACCGACACAGGTAGGCGAGAAGAGAATTCTAAGGCGCGCGGAAGAACTCTCGTTAAGGAACTCGGCAAAATGACCCCGTAACTTCGGGAGAAGGGGTGCCCCGGTAGAGT
>NZ_JBKFGG010000063.1:0-598 GCF_056171975.1 Paenibacillus terrisolis
CCAGCCGCACCTTCCGATACGGCTACCTTGTTACGACTTCACCCCAATCATCTACCCCACCTTCGGCGGCTGGCCCCTTGCGGTTACCTCACCGACTTCGGGTGTTGTAAACTCTCGTGGTGTGACGGGCGGTGTGTACAAGACCCGGGAACGTATTCACCGCGGCATGCTGATCCGCGATTACTAGCAATTCCGACTTCATGCAGGCGAGTTGCAGCCTGCAATCCGAACTGAGACCGGCTTTTTAGGATTCGCTCCATCTCGCGACTTCGCTTCCCGTTGTACCGGCCATTGTAGTACGTGTGTAGCCCAGGTCATAAGGGGCATGATGATTTGACGTCATCCCCACCTTCCTCCGGTTTGTCACCGGCAGTCACCTTAGAGTGCCCACCTTACATGCTGGCAACTAAGATCAAGGGTTGCGCTCGTTGCGGGACTTAACCCAACATCTCACGACACGAGCTGACGACAACCATGCACCACCTGTCTCCTCTGTCCCGAAGGAAAGGTACATCTCTGTACCGGTCAGAGGGATGTCAAGACCTGGTAAGGTTCTTCGCGTTGCTTCGAATTAAACCACATACTCCACTGCTTGTGC
>NZ_JBKFGG010000065.1:0-1172 GCF_056171975.1 Paenibacillus terrisolis
TGTCGTACAATAACAATTATACGACATTTTAAGGAATATAATGGCAAAAATTTGGCAAGGTTTGTAATCGATATATGCCTATTATAGGACAAAAGGGCGATAATTGCATAGTGCTATGTGACAAATATAGACAAAAAGTACTATTATTTTTACTTGATAAATTCCAGTAAACAGTCCTGGACAAAATCCGGGGCCGCTTTTTTCATTTGTTCAACCGTATGTAGGTAGCGCTGTGTTGTATTAATATGGGCATGGCCCAATGTTTCCTGCACCTGCTGCAGCGAAGCACCTTCCAAAAGAGCCAGCGTTGCGTTGGTATGTCTAAGCCAGTGTGGCGTCGGTTTTTTATTCAATTCGCTTTGCAGTCCCGCGTTTTTAATGATCCGTTCGATTTGGCGAGGAGAAATCGGAAATAGTATCAAGTCCGGCTGAGGCTCTTCGTTTCGCGCCAATTGTCTTGCGTGCTCCAGATACATTTTCCACAGATGAAGCGGGATTTTCACTTCTCTGACCTTTCCCCGTTTTGCATGTGAAACGGTCAGCCAAATGGAAGTTTCCATCGGATCCGTGTGGAAATCGCCCCATTTGATTCCGCTGAGCTCCGAAACCCGGAGACCAAGCAGAACCAGGGACAATCCGATCAAATAATTGCGCAGGCTCTGCTCTCGAAGGCTGCTCAGCAATCTTCCGACTTCGTTTCTCGTCAGGAAATGCTTTCTGCTTGTTACGGTAATCGAAGGAATACGGATGTTTTGCGCCGGATTATGCTCGAATATGCCGATTCCCCGGTCGCTTCCCCATTTATAAAAGGATTTGAGCGGAGCGATAAACGCCGCTACACTGGCAGGAGCAAGCGGTTTGTTCGAATTTCGGTAAAGGCCCTGGCTAAGGAAGATTTTATAAGCTTCGATTTCGCGCCAGGTTACATCCTTGAAGGGCATGCCGGATAAAAATCCTCTGAAATGCTCCAAGGCTCTATAATAGTTTCTTCGTGTATTGGAAGATTTGGAAGTCGCCGTCAGGAACATCTGAATAATCTGTTCGTCCTGATATTCCTGGGTTTGGCGATGAAAAGGGTATAGCTGTGTGACAGCGTTCAAATAATTCTGATTTTTCATATCGTGTGCCCTCCTGGTGTCTTATTTTTGTCGCATAATTGTTATTGTACGACA
>NZ_JBKFGG010000066.1:0-418 GCF_056171975.1 Paenibacillus terrisolis
TTTCCCATGACTGGATCCTCTCCCTTATTTTCATTGTAATTCCTTGTTGGGGAGGACTCCAGTTTAATTAGGGGGCCTAGAGGAAAGTACAGTTATTTCACTCAATTAACCCCACTCTTCGCAAAATACCTGCAAAAGTGCACGCTTTGAACGTGTAATGCAGCCATTGAGGGCATATTCGGCTCAAAAAAATGCACTTTTGCAGGTTCTTGCGTCCAACCCTGCAATGAAGCCGGAAATGCCTGCACTTTTGCAGGCTTTTATCTACGCAGTAGAAATAAGTGGCAAGGAAGTACAAAAAAAGCACCGCCGAATATCGGCAGTGCTCTTTCTCTTTGCTTGGCGGCGTCTTACCTTCTAGAACCCTTCGGTCCAAGTGACCCATCGGTTTCCACAACAAGGGTGCATAAACAAAAAG
>NZ_JBKFGG010000067.1:0-475 GCF_056171975.1 Paenibacillus terrisolis
TCTTACCTTCTAGAACCCTTCGGTCCAAGTGACCCATCGGTTTCCACAACAAGGGTGCATAAACAAAAAGCAGTCTAGATACCTAGAAACCTGCCGACTTCCAAACAAATGTTGCATAAAATACATCATTTTTGACCGCAAGAGGGAGTTGCAGCCCAGTATGTTGTAGAAAATACAACATATTAGACAAGGGTTGGGCAAAAATGACCTTTAAGCCTAAAATTGCTGCACAAACTGCAACATTTGAGCCGTTTTGCCAATCCATGACCCAAATTATTGCATGAAATACAACATTTCTTCTCGACTGGCCAAGTACATCCCATATTACTTCGTTATGTCTTAGCATCTAAATTCGTATTCAATACACCTGGACACACAAAAAAGCACCGCCCAATATCGGCAGTGCTCTTTCTCTCTTGCTTGGCGGCGTCCTACTCTCCCAGGACCCTTCGGTCCAAGTACCATCGGCGCTGGA
>NZ_JBKFGG010000068.1:0-750 GCF_056171975.1 Paenibacillus terrisolis
CGTGTGCTCTTAGTAGCTTAACCATTTCGCTCGCATATTGAGCTAGTCGCTCTGTTGCTCCTCGATTTCTTGATCTTATCACTTCTGACAAGGTTGAAATCGACTCGCAAAGGATCGCCTATCTCCAATATGTTCGCTCCAGCATTCTACTAGTTGTAACTTGTTTTGACACAAGTTCAGCTAAAAGGAATGTTTCTAAAACGCAAATTTCGTTTCGTTATCCAGTTTTCAAAGATCAAACTTGAACTTTTGCAACGACCACGCAAATGTCGTTCGAAATTTCAACAAGTTGATGAAATTGTTTGGTGGAGCCAAGGAGGATCGAACTCCTGACCTCCTGCTTGCAAGGCAGGCGCTCTCCCAGCTGAGCTATGGCCCCATAAATATCCCATTACAGCGATTTCATGATGGGAGTTAAATGGTGGGCCCTAGTGGACTCGAACCACCGACCTCACCCTTATCAGGGGTGCGCTCTAACCAGCTGAGCTAAGGGCCCATAATGAATCGGGATTATGCTGTTGTAACCCAAATTGGGTTGCGCTTGGCGACGTCCTACTCTCCCAGGACCCTTCGGTCCAAGTACCATCGGCGCTGGAGGGCTTAACGGCCGTGTTCGGGATGGGTACGCGTGGAACCCCTCCGCCATTATCACCAAACGCATGAGAGTTTGAACTCTCAAAACTGACCAACGAGTGAGTTAAAAGCTTTACGAAGTAAAGCTCACTTCGAAAGCATATGCTTTGCTAACTT
>NZ_JBKFGG010000069.1:0-733 GCF_056171975.1 Paenibacillus terrisolis
AGATCTCTTTCGATTATAAAAGAACTCCAGATATCGATATAATCTCTGCTGGGCTTCTTGCTTGGTTTTGAATTTAGGCTTACTGTAGATCAACTCGCGCTTTAAGATGCTATGAAAAGCCTCGATACAGGCGTTGTCATAACAGTTCCCTTTGCGACTCATGCTGGGTTTCATCTCATATTCCACCAGTAGGTTTCGGTATTCCTTAGAAGCATACTGCGAACCACGATCCGAGTGGTGGATGAGCCCTTTGGCTGGCTTCTTGGCAAGATAAGCTTGTTTTAGAGCGTCCATCACAAGCTCCGTCGTCATTCGGTCACTGAGCTTCCATCCAACAATTTGTTTGGTGTACAGGTCCAAAATACTGGCGAGGTAAAGCTTTCCTTGACGGCAAGGAATGTAAGTGATGTCCGCTACCCATTTTTCATTGGGTTTTGTGGCTGTAAAGTCTTGCTGAAGGACATTCGGAGCGATGGGCATATTATGCTTAGAGTCCGTTGTGGTCACCCTAAACTTGCGAGCCATACACGAACGTAGCCCTTGCTTGCGCATCACTAAGCCGACTGTGCGTTCTGAGATGTTCCAGCCTTCCTTCAGCAACTCCCGGTGTATTCTCGGGCTGCCGTAGGTTTCTTCCGAGTCGTAAAAATGCCACTTGATTCGCTCGGTAACTTCTTTCTTACGTGTTTCGCTAGGTGAAGGTTCGGTGACCTTCCACTTGTAATAACCGCTC
>NZ_JBKFGG010000007.1:0-20610 GCF_056171975.1 Paenibacillus terrisolis
ACATAATGATAGTTATGTTAACTATCGTGTATATTTCTTCAAACCTCCACACGGTGTTCCTATTTCCCAAATCTGGAATGCTATATAATTACTCCTAGACGCATGGGTGAGGAGGGCAGCCAAAAACGATGGAAACGATTATCGCCAATTACAAGTCCGATCCGGAATCCGTTTACCAAACCTGGTTTTTGAACAGCGACGATCGGCTCAAAGCATTCCGGAGCATTCGGAAAAGCCTCCCAAAGGTGATTTCCGAAATTGAACGCGGTACGTTCGGCAATGACTTCAAAGGCTCCAGCCTGGAGACCGTGGTTACGGCAATTTCGGAGCAGAAGCAGGTATTTGAGGGGGCGGCGCACGCTTTTTTCTGGAAGCCTAAGCTTCGCATCCCGGATATTTACGAAAACGAAACCAACCAGAAAGCTTTCGGCCGGTTCCTGAAGGCCTGTCTCGAAGCAACGACGGAAGAGCAGGTGCTTTACGAGATACATAAACTGAGCGACTTGAAAATCAAAGGCCTGGGTCCGGCGGTGGCTAACATCATATACTTTTTGCATCCCAGCTGGTTTCCTCCGTTTAATACGGCAATAGTTAATGGATTTAATATTTTATTGCATGAAAAGAAGAGGCTTGGTTCCTGGGAGGCTTATCTGGAAATGCGCGAGGTGATTCTTCAGGTAAACGCTAAGCATCGGAACACGCTTTCGAAGGATTTGGGAGCGATTGCCGGTTTATTGTTTGAAATCGGCAGCAATCGGCTGATTATCGAAGAGAATGCCGAAGCCGCGCTGAACGCTGAGCAGGAGAAGCAACTCAAAGCCCGGGCCAAGCGGCATAAGGAAGTTGCTTCGGATTTACAGGAGGAAAGCGCCCATTCGGAGATGCAATTTTACCTCGCCAAATTGGGAAAATCTCTCGGATACCGCGTTTGGATCGCCCGCAACGATCATAAAAGAGAGTGGAGCGGTCAAAAACTCGGCGAATATTCCATTCCGAAGCTATCTATTCCGGCGCTTCCTCCGGCTGTGCATGATACGGTGTCGCTGATCGACGTTCTTTGGCTGGGCGACGACGATCGCATTATCGGCGGGTTTGAAGTTGAAAAAAGCACGTCCATTTATTCGGGCATTTTAAGGCTGAACGATTTGGCTTTGTCCATTGAAAACGCGAAGGAGCATTTCTATCTGGTTGCGCCGGAAAGCAGGGAGAAGGAGATTCAAGGGCAGCTGCTGCGGCCTTCTTTTCGAACGGACGATTCCGTGTCAATTTCCTATATTTTGTTTCATGATTTGCGCTGCGACTGCGAAGCGATGTGCAAGTTCGGGCAGGACGTTACGGTACTGAACAAAATTTGCAAGGCCGTCTGATAGGGGATCACGCCAACAAATACTCATAATTTGAACATGAAATCAGGGATGAACGATGGAAGATGCACTGGGCAGAGTTAAAATATACCGAAATATAGCGAAGCTGCCGCAGCTGGATATGTTTTATCTGGATACGAAAACGGAAGGTCCGGTAATCATTTGCTTGCACGGAAGATGGGGGCGGGGTGAAACCTGGTTTGACTTCATCCGGCATTACGGCGCGAAGTATCGGGTTATTGCGCCGGACCAAAGAGGTCACGGATTCAGCGGAAAGCCCGTTTCCCGTTATACGGCGGAGGAAATGGCGGGGGATATCGCGGAGCTGCTCCGATTTTTGAAGATCGATTCGGCGATCATCGTCGGCCATTCAATGGGTGGACGCGTTGCCGGACATTTTGCCGCGCTGTATCCCGAATATACGAGGGCTGCGGCTATTCTTGACCGCTCTGCCTCCGGACCCGCCAACCCGGAGATGTTGCCGGTTTTGGAGCAAGTCGCGCCCGTTGACCCTGTGGCGAAGGATTGGCCGCTGCCGTTTGCCGATTTAAGCGAAGCTAAGGAATATATCCGGGCAACCGCCGAATCGGAGCTTGGCTATCATTATTTTATGAACAGTTTAATCGAGACGCCCGAAGGGTACCAAATGATGTTCAGCGCACAGGCGATGGCTGCCGGAATCGCGTATGACGTGGATTGGTACGGCATTCTGCCCAAGATCAAATGTCCCGTATTATTGATGCGCTCGGGCAGTCATGAAGCCGTTCCGGATGAAGATTTCCGCCGGATGGAATCCTTGCTTGCGGACGTTATGGCTTGTGAAGTGCCGCATTCCGACCACAATGTCCACTTGAGCAGTCCGGCGGAGTTTTACGGGTATATGGATGAGTTTTTGACAAGAATATAGTGAGACGAGGAGGGCGAGAAGTGGAGCCTACATATACGATTGCCGACATCTCGAAGACCATTGGCCTCAGCTACGACACGATCCGATATTATGAGAAAATCGGCCTGATGCCGTCGCCCAAACGCCAAAGCAACGGGCAGCGGGCTTACGATAAGCACGATATGGAACGTTTTAATTTCGTGAACCGTCTCAAACGCACTCAGATGCCGCTCAAGGAAATCGAACGGCTGACGAAATTGGCGGTTGACCATGATTACAAAGGCTCCTACGATGTGCTTTTCGAGCATCAGAAGAAAATCGAGGCGCAAATGGAAGAAATGAAGGAAACCTTGGAGCTGATCCGGTTCAAGCTGGACAATTATTCGATGCTGATCGAGCGCTCGGGGCTTGGGGAACGGAGCGATGCTCCGGACTGCTCGGAGGAGCTTCTTCCGCGTAACCGCTAAATCAGTATAAATCCCTGTGATGGGGCGGGCAGTTTCGGCTGTCCGCCTGTTTGTGTATTAAATCCAAAATAGTATTGACCCTGACAAACTCTTAAGATGGATATGGGGGAAAACTACTGGGGATTAATGGCGGATTTTTATTTAACAAAACCTGAGTTTATAAAAATTACAGATAAAAAGTACGGTAACGGTGCGTCAAAATTTATAGGGGAAGCCCTCGAAATTTACAGTGAGAACAACAAATAGACTGGCATTGCAATTAAAAAACTGAGCACCTCATTCCCAAAGGATCCATTTGGAAATGAGGTGTTTTCTTTTCCGTATACAATTCGGCTTATGCAGTCGGGTGAGATCAGGATTTCACCGGCGTCTTTTTTTCATTGGAGGCGAGCTTGCTCTTGTAGGTTTCGCCCCATTCTTTCATTTTCAAAATAATGGGCACCAGCGTCTGCCCGAATTCGGTTAACGAATATTCCACCTTGGGCGGAACTTGATTGTATACCTCACGGTGGACCAAGCCGTCCTCTTCCAGCTCCCGAAGCTGCAGCGTCAGCATCCGCTGGGTGATGGCTGGGCAAATTCTCCGGAACTCGTTGAATCGAATCGCTCCGCCAATCATGTGGTACAACAGCACGCCTTTCCATTTTCCTCCGATAACGTCCAGCGTGTATTCTACCGGGCAGCCTTCTCCACTGGGACATGCGCCGTATCCGCTTTTGCGATCACGCATTTTTCCGTTCAGCTCCTTAACAGTATATAAATGAATACTACATAACACGAATGTGCGTACTTACAATTTTAGAATACGTGAGATAAATTAACAACAGAAAAGAAACCCTAAATAGATACAAACGTGGAGGTAGCATAAAATGGCGAATGAAACGATGAAAGCGGTTGGCTTGTATAAATACTTACCCATTGATGACCCGGAGAGCCTTCTCGATGTCGAACTGCCGAAGCCGGTTCCGGCCGGAAGGGATTTGCTGGTGAACGTCAAAGCGATCTCCGTGAACCCGGTGGACACGAAGGTTCGTTCACCTAAAAGCCGGACGGAAACCGCGCCGAGGGTGCTTGGCTGGGATGTTGCGGGCGTAGTGGAAGCGGTTGGGCCGGAAGTTACCTTGTTCCAAGCAGGGGATGAAGTGTTTTATGCCGGCAGCATCACCCGTCCCGGCGGGAACAGCGAGTTTCATCTGGCGGATGAGCGCATCGTAGGCGCCAAACCGGCTTCGCTCGATTTTGCCCGGGCTGCGGCGTTGCCTCTGACCTCGATCACCGCTTGGGAAGGGCTGTTTGACCGGCTGCAGATCTCAACGAACAAAGCCGATAACGAAGGCAAAACCATCCTGATCATCGGCGCTGCGGGCGGTGTGGGTTCGATCGCGACGCAGCTCGCCAAATACGCCGGCTTGACGGTCATCGGGACGGCTTCACGCGCAAAGTCGGTAGAATGGGCGAAGGATCTTGGCGCGGATTACACGATCAAT
Organism: Paenibacillus terrisolis; assembly: GCF_056171975.1. NCBI lineage: Bacteria > Bacillati > Bacillota > Bacilli > Caryophanales > Paenibacillaceae > Paenibacillus > Paenibacillus terrisolis. The sequence goes on from NZ_JBKFGG010000007.1 coordinate 4,205, forward strand.
CACTTCGAGGATTTCGTTCCGCAGCTCAAAGCGATCGGCTTTGAACTGGTCGATTACATCTTTTGCCTGAACACGACGGAGAAGCATTGGAACAATATGGCCGCCGCCATTGCGCCGCAGGGCAAAATCTGCTCGATCGTCGAAACGGATGAGCTGCTGAACCTGACGCTGCTGAAAGACAAAAGCGTGACGTTCGTCTGGGAGCTGATGTTCACCCGTCCGATGTTCCAAACGCCGGACATGATCAGACAGCATCAAATTTTGAGCGAATTGTCCGGTCTGGTGGATCAAGGCATTATCCGGGCGACGTTAACCGAGAAGCTGGAACCGATCAATGCGGTCAACCTGCGGAAAGCGCATGCCATGCTGGAAACGGGGCAAACCGTGGGGAAGGTTGTTTTGAAGGGGTTTTAAGGGAAAGTATCTAATCTTTCGCATTTCAGGAGCATTCGATAACTCTATCTCCCCAAAAAAGAGATGGAGTTTTTGCTTATACGCAAAGATTTTCCTTCCGATTTTAAACGGTTTCAGAGATAATACAGATTGTATACATAATTTACGATAGAAATCGAGTGTTTCCAAATTTGAACATGGAGAGATCGCATGAGAACAAGGATGAATCTGCTTTTGGTATTTGCATTGTTATTCGGCTTAGGGGCGGTGAACGGCCCGAAGGCTTTGGCGCAGGGGAGTGATCCGAACGGTCAGACGTTTCGCATGGCGGTTCAGTCTTTGCCGGTTTCCCTGGATCCGGCAGAGGCGATGAACGCCACGGATAGATCCGCGGTGAAGGGGCTTTTCGAGGGCCTGGTGCGTCTGGACGAGCAGGGCAAGGCCGTACCCGGAATGGCTCAATCGTGGACCGCATCGCCCGATCTCAAAACCTATACGTTTACGCTCCGTTCCGGAGCCAAATGGAGCAACGGGCAGCCGGTCAAAGCTGCGGACTTCGAGTATGCCTGGAAAAGGGCGCTCGATCCAAACGCCTATTATCCCTATGTGTACCTGATGTACGGAATCGTCAATGCGGAAGGCTATTCCACCGGGGAAATCGGCGATGCCTCCAGGGTCGGGGTGAAAGCCCTGGATGATGCAACCCTGCAGGTCAAGCTGACCGAAGGAACCTCCACTTTTCCGCAGCAGGTGGCCGAGCCGATCTTTGATCCGGCTTATTCTTCCAATGTTAAAGTGATAGACAATCCGCTTTGGTCCATACGTCCGGATTCTCTCGTTTCCAACGGCCCGTTTGTGCTGAAAGACTTTACGAATGAGAGTTTAACGCTGGCGAAAAATCCAAGCTATTACGATGCGGCGTCGATCCGCTTTGCGACAGCACAGTTTGTGTCCGTCCCCACAGATCCGCTTGCCTCCTATAAGAACAATAAAGTGGATTGGTTTAGCGGCAATAACGGTTATTTGGATCAGGAAATGGATCTAAAAAACAATCCCGATTATCGTTCGTTTGCCATCAGCTCTACTTATTATTATCAATTCAATCTCACGAAAAAGCCTTTTACGAATCTGAAGATTCGCAAAGCGTTGTCCATGGCCGTAGATCGTCAGCAGCTCGGATACGGCACGCCGGCGTTTGGGTTCGTCCCTCCAGGGATTCGCAGCGTAACTCAGGATTTCCGTTCCGAGATACCGGATAAAGCGTATTTTCAGGAAAACGCGGCCAAAGCTCGCGAGCTGCTGAAGCAAGGCCTGGCGGAAGAGGGCTTGAAGAAGCTGCCGGAAATTACGATCACGATCAATACGGCGGACTCGCACCTGAGTATCGCAAATGCCGTCATCAACAGCTGGAAGAGAAACTTGGGAGTCTCGACCAAGGTCGTGTCCCAGGAATGGGGAACGTTCATCAATAACCGCACGAATCTGAAATATCAGATTGCGCGGGCGGGCTGGGCCGGAGATTATAACGACCCTTCGACGTTTTTGGAATACTTTATGTCCGGGGGAGCGAACGATTCCGGTTGGACCAGCAAGACTTACGACAGCTATCTGAGAAAAGCGCGCCTGGCGCCGGAAGCCGCCGATCGCGACAAGCTTTACGCCGCGGCGGAGAAGCTGCTGATCGATCAGATGGTGATTTTACCGCTGTACTACTATACGGATTTCACCGTTAGCAAACCGAACCTGGCGGGGTTGTATATGGACTACGACGACACCCTGAACTTTACCAGAGGTTACTTCAAATAAATAGGGAAAATCCCTCTTGCGAAACGAGCTTTCGCGAGGGGGATTTTTATTTTGCCGCCAAAATGAAACCTTCCGAGTGACCGAACGCATAAGCGGATGGGCAAAAATCCTGCAAAATTTGATTTGAATCCTCTTTTTGATGGATCGGCACGTTTAGAATGGGTTTTGCCGATAAACAAAATCATCAAGGAGGTTCATAATCATGAACACGGATAATCAAATTGCGCAAGACATTTACTGGGTTGGCAAAATCGACGATCGCGAGGTTCCTTTCCACAGGCTTGTGCTGGCTAAGGGGACCACGTACAATTCATACCTGCTCAAAACGGGAAAACCTACAGTCATCGACACCGTGGACATTGAATTCGGCCGCGAATTTGCGGAGCGCGTCAGCGGAATGATCGATCCTTTGGATATCGCCTACATCGTGATCAACCACACGGAACCGGACCACTCCGGAGGACTCGCCGCTCTGGCCGCCCAAGCGACCAACGCCACCATTGTATGCACGGAGATCGCCGTGCCGGAACTGCAGGAAATGTACAAGCTGCACAGCCGCCATTTCCTGGTCGTGCGGGACGGAGATACGCTGGACATTGGCGGAAAAACGCTGCTGTTCAAAGAGACTCCTTATCTGCACACCGAGGAAACGATGATCACCTATTGCGTGGAGGACAAGATCTTGTTCCCCTGCGATATTTTCAGCACCCATGTGGCCGTGCAAAGTCTGTTTGACGATGAAGCCGGATTTGACATTAGCGAGGATTTCAAAGGTTATTACAGCGCCATCATTCATCCGCACCGCAGATACGTAAGAACGCTGATGGATGCTGTTCGGGATATGGATATTCAAATGATCGCGCCTTCCCACGGTTTTATTCTCCGCACGAATGTGCGTCAATATATCGATCTGTACGATGGGCTGAGCCGCGATACGACAAAGGGCAAAAAGGCGGCCATCGTTTACACCACGCTCAAGAACAATACGAAAAAAATGGCGAACCTGCTGCGGGACGCTTTGACGGAGAGCGGCATCGAAACCGAGGTATGGGATGCGGATAAAAGCCCGGCATCGGACATTTTGGCCAGTATTGCGGTCGCGGACGCCGTCTTCGTGGGCAGTTCCACGCGGTATGCGGACATGATCGGCAATTTGGAAGCGATCCTGAAGGAAATGCTGAGCATGAACCTGGAGGGCAAGCTTGCGGCGGCGTTTGGTTCTTACGGCTGGAGCGGAGAGGCGATCGAAGTCATTCAGGATTATCTCAAGCAAACCAATATGACGGTGCAAAGCACCTCGGATGTCATCAAATCGACAGGCATGACGCATGTGGAATTCCCGATCCGCGTTCGCTTCTCGCCGAAGGACGCCGAGAAAACGCAAAAAATCAAACACGCGGCCGATTTCGTTTCCGACCTGCTGCTGAGCTCGTTGTAAGGAGGCCTGAGACTATGACTACTCCTAAGCAATTCGTGATCGTCGGCGGCGGACCGGCAGCGGTTCAAGCGGCCAAGGCGATCCGGGATCTTGAGGCGGAAGCGGAAATTACGATCCTGAGCGAGGAAAGCAGCCTGCCGTACAACCGGATCAAGCTGACCAAAGGCTTGTTTTCGGACCTGCACAGCGAAAAGGTTCTGATTAAAAAAGAAAAGTGGTTCCGGGATAACCGGATCACGGTTCGGAGCTCTACCCGGGCGGTTAGCATCGACGCGGACCGGCAGCAGGTGGAGACCGCCGGCGGAGAGCGGGTTGCGTACGATAAGCTGCTGCTCTGCACGGGCGCGAGAAATCGCGCGCTTCCCGTGGAAGGGACGGCGCTGGAGAATGTGCATGCGCTGCGCGTTTTGGGCGATGCCGACCGCTTGAAGTCGCAACTCGCGGATGGCGACCGCATCGTGGTGATCGGCGGCGGCGTGCAGGGTTTGGAGACGGCTTGGGCGCTGCATGAAGGCGGCTACCGGGTAACCGTGATCGAAGCGTCTCCCCGCCTGATGGCGAGACAGCTGGACGAGGTTTCGTCCGAGCGGCTGCGCCAAGTTTTGGAGGCGGCTGGCGTACAGGTGATTTTACAGCGCGGGGTTGCTGCGATAAGCGGAGCGGAGAAGGCAAGCGGCGTCGTGTTGAACGACCAAACGGAAATCGGCTGCGAGCATGTCGTGTATTCCATCGGGATTGTGCCGAATACGGATTTGGCGCAAAATACCGCGATCGAAGTCCGGATGGGCATTTTGGCGAATGAGCGCCTTGAAACGAGCGTTCCGCAGGTTTACGCTGCCGGAGACGTCGCCGAGATTGGCGGGATCGTGGAAGGCTTATGGGGATCCGCCATGGAGCAGGGACGCGTTGCGGGAACCAACATGGCCGCTGCCGAGTCCGAGGTTTACCGCAAACCGGTGCCTGTGACACTGTTCAACGCGTTTGGCATTTCGCTGTTTTCGATGGGAGATATCGATGAGGCTCGTTGCGATTTGACGTTCTCGTCGTCAGAGGATGGCGTCTACACGCATGTGTTTGTGAAAGATAACACAATAGTCGGCGCCATTTCCTGGGAAGGAGCGGCCGCGTCGCTCAGCTATAAGGCGGCGATTGAACGGGGAATCTGCCTTGACGGCTTGGACCTCCCGAATAGTACGGTTGGTGCTATTATGGCGGCTGTGGAAGAGAAACTGGAGAATTGATTTTTAAAAAACTCTTTTGAAGGAGATGCTTATTCATGCAAAAATATATTTGTCAGCCTTGCGGTTATATCTATGATCCCGCCCTTGGCGATCCCGATGAGGATATCGCGCCGGGCACCGCTTTTGAGGATTTGCCGGACGACTGGGTGTGCCCGGTTTGCGGCGAAGACAAGAGCCATTTTGCGCCGGTGCCGGACAAATCCAAGACGGCTTCTTAATTTGAGCGTGTTGTTGGAACATGGAAGTTAGAGCCTTAAGGAGGACCCGAGAGATGCTGGAAACACCTTGTCTACATTGTCAATATGCAGCGGAGCCCTGTACGCGAAACGTGCCGATATTCGCCTCGCTGGCCGATGCCGATCTGTCGCGAATCAGCGCCATGATCCGGCACCGTGAATTTGTGAAAGGCGAACCGCTGCTGGTGGAGCAGCAGCCGATCGATACGCTGTACATCATTCAGCACGGGCATGTGAAGTTGTCTAAAACGACGCCGGAAGGGAAGGAGCAGATCCTGCACATCCTGACCGCGGGGGACTTCTTCGGCGAACTGAGCATTTTCAACAGCGACGAACTCAGCAACTTCAGCGCCTATGCGCTGAAGGACACGGGTATCTGCATGCTGACCCGCACGGACATGGAGCGGCTGATCCTGGAGAACCCGGAGATCGCGGTGAAACTCCTGCAAATCGTCACCAAACGGCTCGCCCACACCGAAAATTTGGCTCAAAGCCTGGCGACCAAGGACCCGGAAATCCGCATCGCCTACATGATCCTGGAGCTCTGCGACAAATACGGCAAACCGCGCGGCAGCCGCATTCACATCGACCTCCCCCTATCCCGCGAAGAAATGGCCAACTATGTCGGCGTTACCCGCGAAACGATCAGCCGCAAATTCGCCCTGTTCGAAAACTCCGGCTTGATCGAGCTGATCGGCAACAAAGTGATGATCGTCAAGAATCGGGAGTCGTTTGAGGGGATTATTGATTAGGGTGGAGAGGGTTGGAAGTAGGGGGAAACTTCATAAGGACAGTTGAAACTCCGGTCTGGGTGGCCGGAGTTTTTCTTTTGGTAAGGGGGGCGTTCAGGATTGAGCAATGGGAGTTGAAAAAAGGAAAATGCGGGTCTTCGTCTAATATATCGATATAGATGGTGGACGAATTGATATGATCAGAGAAATAGATTCAGTTTACAACCCTGCGGGATCAAATCCGTTGGTCCCAGTCGCTAGCGTAAGACTTTCGGGTTCGTAGAAACATTATCAGAAATTACCGAGATAAAAGGAGAAAATAAACCAATGAAGTCATTTATACAATTGATTAAGAAAACTTGAAAAATTTTTTTGATAAACAACTTAAAGGTTTTTATTTTGGAGAAGACGAGGTAAAGAAATCTTGAGGGTGATCCAAAACATAGTGTTCACGCAGTGGGCCGGCTTGCAGCCTTAAGTCGGTAGGACATCATGAGTATGGGAGTATTATAGGAAACGATAAAAAAATAATGAGGAGCGAATAATATGCTTGCGCTTAGATTTACTCAAAAACTCTTGAAAGACATGAAAGTCGCTCCAGTCGAATTGGGAGCTGTCGACTCGTTATTTAGTTGGCATGTGAACATACTCCAATTAAGAAGAAAACACATAATATTTGTAAATGATTCTAGTCGCATGTGTCTAGTGATTGATGGTATTAGGAGTTCCCAAATTGATAAATTAAAAGATAAGTTTAATAATGAACTGAAAGATTATTTAATATTTGAGGGAATCAGGAAAACCGTTATTGATCAGTATTTTTTTGAAGCTGGGGAATTTCATATTGGAAAGACAAATAACAAAAGCGTTTTAGGAACTATGAATGAGATGGCTTTGTATAGCAGTATTAAAGAGTTTAATTATACTTTTCACCTTACTTCTTGGTTAAATGCTAGAATTTTCAAACCCATAGACTACGAAAAACCCATTAATGTATTCAAGAAAGAACTAGCAAAAAATTATTAATGATCTCTAGAAAAGTAACTCAAGTAGGCGCTGGTAACCACATAGCGCCGTATTCGAGAATCGCAACCTAATGACTTCTCGATCTGCCAAAGGCATTTTGAAATAGCTGGATCGGGAGGAAACCTTTCAAACTTAACCGCATCAGGGCCGCTCCGTTGGGACTTAAGGGAGTTGGACGTTGTAAATACGAGAACGTTATGATCGGACTGACACCCTTGGTCGCAGATGTGGCTAAGGGAGCAATTGCTGTGACCACGAACTTCGGAGGTTCGTGAATGTAACAACGAAAGGAACTACGACTAATAAATATTAGGAGTTAATTTAATGAAGCTAACAGCATTAAATAAAGAACTCGCATTTAAGGAAGTTCCACTCGTATTTGTTGGCGATACATATGAAGATGTTTTTACTCGTAAGAACAATAAGTCGTTGCTTGAAACTATAAATAATAGAAGATATGAGAAGTTTAGAATAAAGGTAATGAATGACTACAGTACATATCTAAATTACAAACTTGGTGATTTTTTACTAGAACTGAAGAATAACAATGATTTGTACTATAAAGAATTTTTAAACAAGAACGGAGATAAGACATATGCTGAATTTGTAATTGAAGACCCTCAAGTAAAGAAATCAAAGGGGTTATATTTATTTTGTGTTAATGACCTTGTTAAATATATTGGAAGATGTAGAGATTCTTTCGGAAAACGAATAAATCAAGGTTATGGCAAGATTCATCCAAAGAATTGTTTTATTGATGGTCAATCAACAAATTGCCACTTGAATAACTTAGTCTCCATAAATAAAGGATCTACTAAATTTTTTATTTATAAATTAACAGAAGATAAAGAAATAACAATTATTGAAGAAGAGCTTATAAAGAAATATAAACCAGAGTGGAATGTCGCTCTTAAATCATTTTGAAGGTTTTTCATAGAAGGCATACCAGCATAATACATCGTAGTCACGTTGCGGGCTAGTTTTGCGCTTGGATTCCAGAAGGCCAAAGGCGAGAAAACAGGCTCAGGCAATCAACCTTAATAGACCAAGTGTGTTTCACGCATTATGCATACATCTACGGCCCTGAGGAGGGATTTTGGGGATGCATGAGAACTGGACACTTCCGACTACGGACTGAAAATAAATACAAAGCAGAAATCTTAAAAAAGGAGGGATTTTATTGGAGATACATTATAGTAATGCACTGAGTGAGATAATCACAAATTTATTCGAACCAAAACTTGCGGAGATAGGATTTAAGAGGACGAAAAATACTTTTTATAGGGATATAAATGATATACGTCAAGTATGTCATTTATGGAAAAGTAGAACAAATAGTTCAATGTCTGCTTCATTTTCAATTTCAATACTCATAGGCCACCCTAAATTTGCTAAGATGGCAGGTATAAAACTGTCTGAACATGGATCAACGATACTGGGTATACCTATGGCTACATTAGTAGAGAAAGTACTTAAGAAAAAAACATATTTAAATTGGTATTCGATTGGTGACATTCCTGGATTTGAGCCTTATGGGGGGATATCAGAAAATACTTTCGATTTGGATGATCCGTTCACTAGGTATGATCGAATATGGAAAGATCCAAATAAATTGATATATATATTAAATCAAGATATTTCTAATTGTATAATTCCATTTTTTGAGCAATACAATAACGAAACAAATATGCTTACTATATAATGGAAAATGATTATTATGATAATTTGGGTTATATTGGTAAGTTATACGTAGCGGTGAAAGAGATAGAAGATGGCGATTACAACTTAGGAATAAATAAATTAAAAGAATTAAATGAATCAACATATCAAATCAACAATAAATACATAAATAATTATTTGAGTAAATCTCTAGATTAGTCAAGTAGGCCTCCTAATCGTATAACAACATATTCATGCATCAGGGCTACTGCCCTTCGGTTGCCAGATATAATCATGGAAGACGCTCAGACAACAAAAGACCCAGCCTAAGATAAGAGCTATCAAAGATTGGGGTATTTCGTACATACTAGGACGTTATCGGAAATTGCCGAGAGATAGACGAGAATATAGATATTGATGATGAGTATCCTCAGATCAGAGGGGAGGATATTATTCAAGATTGGCATAAAAAGACAGGGAGGGCATTTATGATCATATTCAAGGAAATAGATTGGAAAAATTTTTTTGATGTCATTAAGGCTTAGTGTAGCCGAAGAACAAAGAAAGTTTGTAGCGACAAATTTATTTTCGCTCGCACAGGCTAAGGCATTCCAGGAGTGCATTTGCTTCGTTATTTATCACGATGAGGTTCTAGTGGGATTTAAGATGTATTGTATGGATGAAGAAGATCATGAATATTGGATTTATCGGTTAATGATAGATGATAAGCATCAGTCCGATGACTATGGGGCGGCTGCTTTGAAGAAACTCATCGGTAGGATTCAAGAAGATATACAACATCGGGTCATATACATAAGCTTTAAACCAGAGAATGTTTGGGCAACACGTTTATACGAAAAATTAGGTTTTGAAGCAGATGGCCGGGTGAAAGATGGGGAAGTCGTTTATAAACTGGAATGTTAATCGGATAAGAGAAGCATTGTATCAATAACGGAGATTTTCGCGAAAGCGGAGGTCTCCGTTTTTGATGGCAGCTGCCGATGCGCAGAATAAGGCCGGATACCAGTAGGGGAACGGCGGCATGACCGAGTTCATGGATCATGGTGGTGTCCAGCATTCAAAATTAGTCCTAGAAAGGGATTAGTCTCGAGCTTAGCTCTCATTATATTAGAACGAAAAAACATTTAAAAAGGCGAACAAACTTTCGATTTCGGACCCGATTCAGTGCTATAATGGAGGGGTGATGGAGGATGGCGGAAAATGAATGAAAACAAGGACATGCTGCATTCATATAACAGTACTTGTCGCCCGGATGAGGCTGAACTGCGGACTGTCAGGGAAGGATCGCTAGTGTTTGCGGAAATCGAGTTGGATGAGCCGGGGCTAGCGCCTTCGCAGGCGGGCGGGATTGCGGATCCAGAGTTAGCCGATGAACGGAAGACGGACGAGGGTTCGGCTGTTTTTACTGCTTCGGAGAAGTCAACAACAAGCCGGGTGGTGGCCCCTGCTGCAAACGAGCGCCAGCTCGATTGGGGCAGGGATTTTCGCTATCTGACCCGGGAGCAGCAATTCGTACTGAAAGCGCGGGAGTTGATTTGGGAGCCGGTGGAACCGGCGGACTTCGTTCCGTTTCAAACCTATTGGCCTACATATGAGCAAATGGCGCCGTCGCAGCTCCGCTGGTATTTGTATTGGCGCGGAGAGGTGCATGCAGGGCGGTATCCGGACAACGACCTCTCTTACTTGTTCATCTATCTGTACGAGTTGATTCACGGAGTAGGCTGGACTACGCCCGTCCAAGGGGCGGAGCTGATGCGCGAGGTGTGGCTGGCATACCGGCACCGCTACCCGAAACTGGACGGCTATGTGCGGGAATGGCTGTATGATTTTGCGGTCGTCTTCAATCTGGAGCTGCCGGAGCCGGTAGGCATGCAACAAATTCCGCGCACGTTATCCATTGAGCTTCAGGAGCTTGAATGGAAGCGGCATTTCCTTGCCGAGCCGCTGGAGCTGAATTGGGAGCTGCTGCGGCGGCTGATCGATTACGAGGTGGAAAAGAGCCGGTTCTACAGCAAGGAAGGACGCAAGGAGCTTAGCATCTTCGCGCCGAAGGTCGTGACTCTGGCGGACGGCTACTGGAGGAAGCTGACCGGGAAAAGGCTGCTGGAGCGTTACATGCCTCCGATGAAGCAGGTGGAGCGGTTCCTGTTCCGCAGCGCGGTATACGATCATGATACGTACGGGCGAACGGCGGGAGTCTCTGTGCAATCGATCAGCGGGCATGCGCCGTTGCGGACCTATTTAACACAGCTGGTACGGCTGACCGAGAACAAGCTGCGGGAGCTGACCGGCGTCAAGGGCAAGCTCCGCGGCGTAGAGGTGGAACCGGAGATCGAACGGCTCGTCGCCAAATATGTGGAGCAGGAATTCCAGCGGAGAAGAACGAAGCAGGCGCGGGAGAATGCACCGAAGGTCAAGCTGAATGCCGCGAGGCTGAAAAGGCTCCAGCAGGAGTCGGACGAGGTGCGGGAGCTGCTGCTCCTTGATGAAGCCGCTGAGACGAAGCGGCCCGATACCGTTACATTTCTGGCTAAAGGTGAGCAACTAGGAAACGGCGGCCAGAGGAATGAAGACAGATCCGGTGCGGCAGCGGCGATGGAGAGAACGAATTCGGCAGCCGACGGCAGGAAGAAAAAGGCGGGTTCTGCGGCGAAGCCCCCTCTTCTACAGGTGGAGTTCGATTTTGAGCAAAGCTGGGGGTTGAAGGAAGGAGATCCGCCACGTATGCCGAGTGTTCGTAACGAATCCGAGGTACAGGAAAACGAGATCATGATAGAAGCAAAGGGACAAGCAGCCGGGCCGGGAAATCAGGCCACCTTAGACCGAGCACTGTCGTGGGAATTGAGCGTGATACCGGAACAATGGAGAGAGCTGCTGTCACGGCTCGCTCCTGCTCATCGAAAGCTGCTGGCGTCGATGCTGCAAGGCGAAGGGGCCGCTTCGCAGTTCGCTATTGCCGAACAAGCCGGCTCGATGCCGGAGCTCATGCATGACGAGATCAACGAGTCGTCGATGGAGCGGCTTGGCGATCTGCTGATCGACGGAGGCGACATTGCGCCGGAATATGCTGAGGAGCTGGATCGATGGCTGAAGATTTATATGGAGGTGATTGAATGAAACAGGCGCAAATTCCGAAGCGGCTGACGACGGCGCTCGTCAATTCGTTGACGGCAGGGGTAGTGCCGCGGGTCGGGCTGGAGCATATTGCGGTCGGGCGGAAGCCGGAGGTTGCTTCCATGCTGCAGGATCTGGAAAATATCGCGGAAGGGGGAGCGGCCTTTCGCCTGATCACCGGCCGCTATGGCAGCGGCAAAAGCTTCCTGCTGCAAATGATGCGCAATTACGCGATGGACCGCGAGTTTGTCGTCTGCGACGCCGATCTGTCGCCGGAGCGGAGGCTGGTTGGAACGAAGGGACAGGGGCTGGCGACTTACCGTGAGCTGATGAGCCATCTGTCAACCCGGACCCGTCCCGACGGCGGTGCGCTGGAGCCGATGCTGCAACGGTGGATTACCGCGCTCCAGCAGGAGCAAATGCAGACTACGGGTCTGCGGCCGGGTGATCCGCAGCTTCTGGAGGCGGTTGAGCTGCGTATTTATGGGGTGGCCGGAGAGATGCAGAACCAGGTGCACGGATTTGATTTTGCCCGAGTGCTGTCGGCTTATTGGAGCGGCTACAAGCTCGGCGAGGACGAACGAAAAGCGACGGCGCTCCGTTGGCTGCGCGGTGAAATTCCGACCAAAACCGAAGCGCGCAAAGAGCTTGGCGTCGGGGTCATCATCGAAGACGACAACTGGTATGATTATATGAAGCTGTGGGCGGAGTTCGCGGTGCGGATCGGGTACAAGGGGCTGCTGCTGTTCATTGATGAAGGGGTCAACTTGTATAAAATAACGAATAGCGTTTCCCGCCAAAGCAATTACGAGAAGCTGCTTACGATGTTCAACGACACGATGCAGGGCAAGGCGGAGCATCTCGGCATCTATCTGGGCGGCACGCCCCAGTTTGTCGAGGACGGGCGCCGGGGGCTGTTCAGCTATGATGCGCTTCGGACGCGGCTGATGGACGGAAGGTACAGCAGCGGCGCGTATCGGACGTATACTTCGCCGCTTTTGCGGCTGGATATGCTGTCCCATGAGGAAATCATGATTCTGCTGCAAAGGCTGCGGGAGATCCATGCGATGCATTTCGGCTATGAGGCGAAGCTGACGGATGATCAATTGATCGCCTTCATGCAGGCGGCGGTGTACCGGCTGGGCGCGGACGAACTCCTCACAACCCGGGAGGTCGTACGGGACTTCATGGATGTGCTTCATATGCTGCACCAGCATACAGAGTTGACCTTCGAGGCGTTGATGGGAGAGCGCGAGCAGATGCTTGCCGCTTCCGGAGGCGTGCGAAAGAGCGGAGGGAACGGTTCAGAGTCAGGTTCAGGCGGAACGGATGGAGCCGGCGATGAGCTGGATGATCTTCTTGCGGAGTTTGAGCTATGAACGGACCGGTGACTTTTTCCAGGCTGGCGCCGTTTATTCAGGAATACATTTACCGAAAAGGGTGGGATGATCTCCGCGAGGCTCAGGTTGAAGCGTGCCGCGTGCTGATGGATACGCCTCATCATTTGCTTATCGCTTCGGGAACGGCTTCGGGCAAAACGGAGGCGGCGTTTTTTCCGGCGTTGACCGAGCTGTATGAGCGGCCTTCGGAGTCGGTCGGCATTCTGTATATCGGCCCGTTGAAGGCTTTGATTAATGACCAGTTCGAGCGGATCAAGGAGCTGCTGCGGGAGGGCGAGGTTCCGGTATGGCACTGGCACGGCGACGTTGCGCAAACGGAGAAGACGAAGCTGATGCAGCGGCCTTGCGGCGTTCTGCAAATTACGCCTGAGTCGCTGGAGGGATTGCTGATGAACCGGCCGAATGCGATTCCGGCGTTATTCCATGATCTGCGCTACATTATGATTGACGAGGTGCACGCCTTTATGGGCGCGGATCGGGGCATTCAGGTGCAGAGCCAACTGAGCCGCCTGGAGCGGATGGCCTCCTGCACGCCGCGCAGAATCGGCTTGTCCGCCACCTTAAGCGATTATGACACCGCTGCGCATTGGCTTGCCGGGGGAAGCCGGCAGGCGGTTGAGGTCGTATCGCCGCAGGGCGGGCGCAAGCTGAAGCTGTCGGTGGAGCATTTTTCGTTCCCCGATGCGCGCGATGAGCGGGAAGCCGAGCATCTGGAGCTAGCCAAGCAGAATTACTACAATTTTATCTATGATCATACCCGTCTGAAAAAAGCGCTCGTCTTCACCAACAGCCGTTCCGACGCCGAGCTGACGACGCTGGAACTGCGCCGGATCGCGGCCAAACGGGAGGAACGCGATGTGTTCCATGTGCATCACGGAAGCATATCCGCGATGCTGCGGGAGGAGACCGAGGCCGCGCTGCGCTCCGGTCCCGGTCCGGCGGTGGCCGCAGCGACAGTCACGCTGGAGCTGGGCATCGATCTGGGCGAGCTGGAGCGGGTGATCCAGCTCGGTGCGCCGTACAGCTGCTCCAGCTTTGTGCAGCGGCTGGGGCGGTCCGGACGCCGGGGCGATCAGGCGTCCGAAATGATGTTCCTCTGCGCGGAGGAAGAGGATGAGGACGCGCAGCTGCCTGCCCGCATGCCGTGGACGCTGCTGCGGGCAATCGCGGTCATCGAGCTGTATATCCGCGAGAGATGGGTTGAGCCGCCGGCGCTGCGGCGCAAGCCGGTCGGGGTACTGTATCATCAGACGATGAGCATCCTCAAGAGCATCGGCGAAGCCGAGCCCGCCGAGCTGGCGCAGGCGGTACTGACGCTGCCGGCTTTTCGCGAGATCGAGCCGGAGGAGTATCGGCAGCTTTTGCAATATTTGCTGCAGACCGACCATATCCAGCAGACGGACGAAGGCACGCTGATCATCGGGCTTGGCGGAGAGAAAGTCGTCAATAACTTCCGCTTCTATGCGGTGTTCAAGGACGATGAGGAGCATGCCGTTTACAACGGGTCCGAGGAGATCGGCAGTATTACGACAGTGCCGCCTCCCGGCTACTGCTTTACGCTGGCGGGTAAGCTGTGGAAGGTAGAAGAGGTCGACAGCAAGCACAAGGCGGTGTACGTCAAGCCTTCCCGGGGCAAGGTGGATACGCTGTGGCTCGGCGGAGGCGGGGATATTCACAGCCGGGTCATGCAAAAAATGCGTCAAGTTCTGGAAGAATATACGCTCTACCCGTATTTGGCGCCCGGCGCAGTAAACCGGCTGGAGCGGGCGCGCCGATTGGCCCGTGAGACCGGACTGCTGGACAGCCCGGTCATTCCGGCAGGGGGGGATTCGCTGTTTATTGTGCCGTGGGCGGGCAGCAAGCAGTTTCGTACGTTGGAGCGGCTGCTCAAGCACAATCTCTATGAGCCGATGAAGCTGCGCCAGGTCGTCCCGATGGAGCCGTATTACATGGTCGTCGCCGGAGGGGCGGAGGCGGGCGAGTTGCTGTCGGCAGTCCGCGCGGAGTTGGCCGGCACCCAGGATGCCGGGTCACTGCTGGGCGAAGGAGAGGCACCATATCTCGGCAAATACGACGAGTTCGTGCCTCCGGAGCTGGTACAGCGTGCTTTTGCCGTGGACGGGCTGGATATGCCTGGCTTGATGGAGGCGCTTAAGGAGCGGTTATAGAAGGAGTGAGTGAGGATGGCTGGCAAGACAAAGGTGCTCATGCCGCAGCTTCCGGCAGAGGATCTGCTCGAGAGCCGGGATTGGGAAGACCTGCTGGATGACCCGGATCATGAGCTGGTAGAGGCAAAAATCAGCGGAGCCAGGTATGAGCAAGAAGTGCTGGAGCGCTGCATTTTAGCGAAGGCGGTGCTTGAAGGGTGCTCTTTTACAGGAACCGTGTTCGAGCGGATGGATCTGACGGATGCGGTGCTGGAGCATTGCGACCTGTCCAACGCCGTGCTGAGCAAGGGCGTCGTTCATCGCGTGCATTTTAAGGACTGCAAATTGACGGGCGTCAATCTATCCAAGGCGAATCTCGGGAATGTAACGTTCGAGAACTGCGTGATGAATCTGGCCGACTTGGCCGAATCTTCGTTGAAGCAGGTGAGGTTTACCGGCTGCGTGCTGGAGAACGCCAGCTTTTACGGCTGCAAACTGAAGGATGCGGAACTGGAGCATTGCGATCTGAACGAGGCGGATTTTAACGAAACTTCACTGAAGGGCATCGACATCAGCACCTGTACTTACGACCGAATTGATATGCCAATGCAGGCGCTATCCGGCTGCACGGTATCGCCGGAGCAAGCGATCGGCTTCGCCAAGCTGCTGGGGCTAAAGGTGAAAGGGTAGCCGTTAACTTCGGAACTACGGACTGAAAATTAAACTGGATATAATGCCGAAAGCACCGGAAGACAGAACTCCTCATGGGGGACTGTCTTTTTTGGTCATATATACCCCGCACAAGTACTTATACAGATCATTTATAAACATCGCCCCTAGAGCCGATCGTTACAATATCTGGCCGGTTTGAGTAAGAACCAACTGAGGCAGATGTGATAATAGGCGGGTTCATGCTACTAGGTACAACAAAAGGAAAAGGGGGAAAAGGTAGTAACTCGACAACTCCCATTAGACTCTTAACCTAATCTCACTTCTCAACTATAGAGCTCAACTAACTGGAAATTCTCCAGCTAATTTGTCTTTTGTGGAGTTTGGTCGAATATTAACTGGAAATTCTCCATCTAAATCATTGATTTAGGACGTAGACTGACTCGTTTGCCGAAATTAGTTAAGATGAACGAAAGGCAGCCCCTGTTCGCACACCGTAGGTTAAAATGGAAGTGATAGACCACC
>NZ_JBKFGG010000070.1:0-675 GCF_056171975.1 Paenibacillus terrisolis
CTGCGGGCGGATCGCCGCCGCGTGCGCCGCAAGCCGCCGCCGGGCGTGCCGCCACGGGCGCCGGCGCGGCCCCGGCAGCCTCGCGCCCCGAGCCGCGCGGCAGCCGCGAGGCGGGGAAGACGACGGCGCAGCGCGTCTTCATCAAGATCACGGCCGCGGCGGAGAACGCGCGCCTGCTGGAGAAGCTCAAGGCGCTCCTTGAGCTTCATCCCGGGCCGCTTCCCACCGTGCTCTTCTACGAGAGCACCGGGAAACTGCTTGCACTTACCGAACGTTACAGCATTAAGCCCTCTCCCGATTTGTTCCGGGAGATGGAGCTAATGCTGGGGCCGGATACCGTGAAGGTCAAATAACGAAGGGGTCATCCTGGCCTGAAAAAAGCCAATATGAAGTGAAGCGGCAACCGGTGATTTCCCGAATAGCGGCATAAAGTGGCCTTATTTTGCTCCGAACCGGCATTTTTCAGACAATAGCGGTACACAACGGCCCTATTCTCGGCAAAACTCCCAAAATCGAAGGGAAAAGGAAGCTTTTGAAGAAATAAGGCCATAAAACGGCGCTATTTATTCAAAATGAGGGCTCACAGTGGAAATAGGGCCATAAAACCAGCTAATACTTGTCAAGCTATTCGTTGTTGGAATACGTCAGGTTAATTGATATACTATTTTATAGGTA
>NZ_JBKFGG010000071.1:0-467 GCF_056171975.1 Paenibacillus terrisolis
CGTGTGCTCTTAGTAGCTTAACCATTTCGCTCGCATATTGAGCTAGTCGCTCTGTTGCTCCTCGATTTCTTGATCTTATCACTGCTGACAAGGTTGAAATCGACTCGCAAAGGATCGCCTATCTCCAATATGTTCGCTCCAGCATTCACTACTTTTATTAAACTTGTTTTGACACAAGTTCAGCTAAAAGGAATGTTTCTAAAACGCAAATTTCGTTTCGTTATCCAGTTTTCAAGGATCAAAGACTGAAGCCATTCAGTCGTTTGAGAGTTGAACTCTCAAAACTGACCAACGAGTGAGTTAAAAGCTTTACGAAGTAAAGCTCACTTCGAAAGCATATGCTTTGCTAACTTAGGTTAGCGTTTTGAATGCTTCCATCGCAGGAAGCGATTCTCCATAGAAAGGAGGTGATCCAGCCGCACCTTCCGATACGGCTACCTTGTTACGACTTCACCCCAATCATCTAC
>NZ_JBKFGG010000008.1:0-325591 GCF_056171975.1 Paenibacillus terrisolis
CCTATAAAATAGTATATCAATTAACCTGTCGCATTCCAACAACGGGTAGCTTGACAAGTATTAGCTGGTTTTATGGCCTTATTCCACTGAAGAGTCCTCATTCTGAATGAATAGCGCCGTTTTATGGCCTTATTTCTTCAGAAGAGTTCCCTTTCACCTTGATTTTGGACCATTTACCGAAAATAGGACCATTTTGTACCGCTATTTTCAGGAAAATGCGGTTTCGGAGTGATTTAAGACCATTTTATGCCGCTATTCGAGAAATCACAGTTGATTGTTGATTCCAAGCCAAAACAGCCCCGTTCAGCAAAAGCAAAGAATGCCGGGTCCAAATCAGTTACGCACGAGCAGTTCATCCTCGATGTCGAGCTCATTCCGGACGACCGAACCGCCGATAAGGCGTCCAGCCCGCACGCGGACCTGCACGCCGTGAATCAAGGGCAACCAAAGCTCACGGCGTTTTCGACTTCAAAACTTGCCGAAGTCCAGCTCAGAGATCGGATGGCTTTCACTTGCCCGGCACTTACCGTCGATTTGCTTAAAAGCCGCAATAGTCCCAATAAAAAAAAGATGGTGCCGGATAGCACCCTGGCCCCATCTTTTCTTTCACTTTTGTTTCCTTTTTCAGTTAAGCGAGCGTTTCGTCAAATGAGCCAAGTTGCTTTTGGGACAGCCTCTTTTTGGATTAAATTACACTTCCAAAATCGAAGGCATGATGTGCGGCGCTCTGCCCACTTCCTTCATGAAAAACTTCCGCATCACCTTATGCGTTGTCCGCAGCCAGGCGCCGTGATTGTATTCCTGCTGTTCGCCCATCCGGTTCAAATTCCGGCGCAGCGCCGATTCCGCCCGCCGCAGCAGCGGCCTTGCATCCTGCATGTAAACGAACCCTCGAGTAACGATATCCGGGCCGGCCAGGATTTGCCGGGTCTTGCGGTCGACCGTCATGACAACAATTACGATTCCCTCCTGGGCCAACTCATACCGTTC
Source organism: Paenibacillus terrisolis (assembly GCF_056171975.1). Lineage (NCBI taxonomy): Bacteria > Bacillati > Bacillota > Bacilli > Caryophanales > Paenibacillaceae > Paenibacillus > Paenibacillus terrisolis. The sequence continues at coordinate 991 of NZ_JBKFGG010000008.1, forward strand.
CTCTACGAGTTTATCCTCAAAGGAACGCATTTCTCCGTTGCTTACATATATTTCCCCTGCGGGGATGACTCTTCCCCGCTTGGCGCGGTTGCGGTAAATCGATACCGTATCGCCGATATCCATGACGAAGATGCGGTCTTCCGGGATTCCAGACTGCATGGCCAAGTTCCGATGGCTCAGCAGCATGCGGTATTCCCCGTGAATCGGGATGAAATATTTAGGACGAATGAAGCTGAGCATCAGCTTCAGGTCTTCCCGATTGCCATGACCGGATGTATGAATGTCGAAAATCGAACCGTAAATCACATTGGCTCCGGCGCGAAGCAGCAGGTCGATGCTGCGATTGATATTTTGCGCGTTGCCCGGAATCGGGGAAGAAGAAAAAATCACCGAGTCTTCCGGATAGATTTCCACATTGCGGTGCGCCCCCGTCGCGATGCGGCTGAGCGCGGCATTAGGCTCGCCCTGGCTGCCGGTGCACACGATCAGCACCTGATGATCTTCAAAGCGGTTGATATGCTTCACATCGATGATCATACCCTCGGGAACGCGGATATATCCGAGCTCCTGGCCGATGGTAAATACGCGCTCCATGCTGCGGCCGATAACGGCGATTTTCCGGTTGCACTTCGCTGCGGCTTCGACGACCTGCTGCAGCCGGTGAACGTTGGACGCAAAGGTAGCGAACAAAATGCGGCCGCGGCAATGCCGGAACGTCTCCAGAATCGCGTCGCCTACCCGGCGCTCGGAAGGCGTGAAGCCTTCCTTCTCGCTGTTGGTGCTGTCCGCAAGCAGAGCGAGCACACCTTCACCGCCGATGCTGGCCATTTTGAACAAATCGGCCGGCCGGTCCTCCGGAGTGAAGTCGAATTTGAAATCGCCGGTATGCACAACAGAACCGTACGGCGTATCGACAACAATGCCGAAAGCATCCGGAATGCTGTGCGTGGTCCGGATAAAATGCACGGACAAGTTCTTATACGTAAATCGGTCGTCTTCCTGGAAAACATGCAGGTCGGCCTGTCCGAGCAGCCGGTATTCCTCCAGCTTGGCGCGAACCAGCCCAATCGTCAGCGGACCGCCGTAAATCGGCAGTTGCAACTGGCGCAGCACGAACGGAATCGCTCCGATATGATCCTCATGCCCGTGGGTCAAAAAAAGCCCTTTCAATTTATGTTTGTTTTGGATCAGATAACTGATATCCGGAATGATATAGTCGACACCCGACAAACGGGAATCCGGAAACTTCATCCCGGCGTCGATAAGGATAATTTCATCCTTGTATTCAATGCCGTACATATTTTTCCCGATTTCGCCAATCCCGCCAAGCGAAAAAATCCGTACCGGCGGCGGCGCAGGTCTCGAACGTCGAGTCGTTTTGGGTGATGGGTTGGTTGTTACATTCATTATGTCGTAATCCTCTCTGAGAGTTCGAATGGTTCATTTGAATTATACTGAAATCCGGGCGCAATACGGAAGTTTATTTCACCGCGACGTAGAACAGCCTAGCCGCATCTTCTTCCGCCTCGATCCATTCGAAATCGGCGTAACAGATTACCTCGCGAAATCCGCACAGGGCCAATTGGCGCTTCATCCATTGAGGGTCATAAGCCCGCTGAATATGCGTCTCTTCAAATCGCCGGTACAATCCCGGCCCGCTTTCCTCTTCACGGGCAAAAATCGTCAAATGATGCTCGATTTCGTTTCGATACGCGTCGCGTTCGCAAGTCCATATGTACGATACGGACGGCTCATCCCAGATGAAAGGCTGTTCTTCCTCGTAGCGCTTCAAAGTATTCGGATGGTGAACGTCAAACAGAAAGGTTCCGCCCGGTTTCAGCCCCGCGTAAGTCCGCTGGAACGTACGAACGATATCCTCTTCCTCCAGCAAATAGTTCAAGCAATCGCAAAATGAAATAACGGAATCAACCGGCTCAGGCATTTCCCACTCGGTCATGTCCTGCTGAACCCAGCGGACACTGCCGTCCCGGAACAGCCGGGAGCCCTGCGGCGTGCCTTCCATTTTGCGGCGGGCCACCGCGAGCATATCCGCGGACAAGTCGATGCCCGTCACCTCAAATCCGGAATTCACGAGCGGAATCGTAATGCTGCCGGTTCCGCAGCCGAGATCCACCACGGTTTTTGGCATGCCGTGCCGTTCCCAGGCCGTTCTGGCAAAACGTATCCAATCCGGGTAAGGCATGTCCTCCATCAATTCGTCATAGACGTAGGCAAATTTGCGGTATGAAGCCATGAAAATCACCGTGCTTTCTATGAATGCAAAAAGAGTTCTTTTTTACTCCTTCGTTCCCGCCGGATCCGGACTTTCCCCCTGTTCGGGCACGAGATAAGTCCAATTTTCTTTCTGCGTGATTTTGCCTTCCTTCATCAGCTTGCCGAGCGCACGCTTAAAAGCCGCTTTACTAATGCCGAAGCGCTGCTTGATCAAGTCGGGCGGCGTCGTGTCGGAATAAGGCATGCCGCCTCCGGAACGGCTCCTCAAGTACGCCAAAATCCGTTCGGCGTCCTCTCCCATGCCGATTTCCTTACGCGGCGCCATTGCCAGATTCACCCGTCCGTCTTCGCGCACATGGGCGACCCGAACCTTGACCCGTTCGCCAAGCCGCAGCAGCCGGCTGCGTTCCGAGGAGTGGATCATGCCGATCGCTCCGAAACCAAGCACGCCGCCGTTGACAACGACGAACGTCCCCATTTGCAGCGGCTTGTACACGATCGCTTCCACCCACTCATTATTCCATGAAGAAGGAGCGTGAAAGGCGAGGTGGGCAAGCTCCTGCTCCCCGGCCAGCTTCGCTTTCAGTCGGCCTTGTTTGTCGTGTTCCATGATGACATAAACATGGTCGCCGACTTGCGGATGGAGCTCGCGGAGCTCCGGAAGCTCACGAATCGGGAGCAGCAGCTGTCGTCCGAGGCCCATTTCCAGAAAGCAGCCAAGGCGCGGGTGCACGTCGGCAACCTCCAGCAGGGCAAGCTCGCCCAGCGTCAAATAAGGCTTCTTCATCGTTGCGGCCAAACGATCCTCGGTATCGTAAAATAGGAACACCTCAACCGTTTCGCCCGGCTTCACCGGATGCGCAAGCTCGGAGTAATGGAGCAGAACGTCTTGGTCCCCTCCGCTCAAAAAATAGCCGTAAGGAGACACTTCACGGTCAATCGGCAAAGATACCACGGTACCCGCGATCAGACTCATACGGTCTCCACTACTTTGGCGTCGGACCACAGCCGCTCGATGTTGTAATATTCGCGTTCATCGCGATGGAACACATGTACGACCACATCGCCAAGATCCATAAGCACCCAACGGGCAGAATCCATTCCTTCGATGCCGCGGATTTGCGCCCCCGCATCATGAGCCCGTTTGCGAATCTCGGTTGCGATGGCTTGAACCTGGGTGTCGGAATTCCCGTGGCAAATGACGAAATAATCGGCAATGAGCGAGATTCCTTTCAGATCCAGAGCGACGATGTCCATCGCCTTTTTATCGTCGGCGGCCTGTACCGCCATGTTCAGCAATTCGTTTGATGTTACTGCCATTCATTCAACCTCCTGAAATTTTGGGTTTCTTTCAAAATAAACTCGGCCGTCAGGGCAAGTGTTTTAACAGATCATTACGCGCCAGCACGGTCAATGGAAAAATGGCCTTGCGCTTTTCCAGCAAGAAGGCAATCGTAGAGTCGAAACCGGCAACCAGCGCTTCGTCCAGACTTGTATTCGCCAATTCGCGAATTTTCTCGACGCCTGGGAAGCTGCGGCCGGGCTCGATGTAATCGGCCAGGCAGACGATTTTGTCCAGCAAGGTCATGCCGGTCCGGCCGGAAGTATGGTATCTTACAGCGTCCAATACCTCCACGTCCTCAATGCCGTAATCCCGGCGGGCAATATATGCGCCGACTTCCGCATGCAGCAGCTGCTTGTCGTGCTCCAGCAAATCGGGATTCAGCCCGTTATCCCGAACGATGGCCTCCTGCTCCTCGATCGGCCAAAACTTGGCCAAATCATGCAGCAGCGCGGCCAGATCGGCCTTGGCACGGTCAGCCCCGTAACGCTTAGCCAGCTCAACGGCGCTAGCCATCACACCTTCGACATGCTGCCAGCGTTTGGCGGGCATTCCGGCGGACACGGCCGCAATCAGCTCATCACGCGTGTAAGCCATACAATCCGCTCCTTGTCATATATTCGAACACCGGTTCCGGCACCATATACCGCACGGACTTTCCGGCGGCAAGCCGGCTGCGGACCAGGCTGGAAGATATATCGACGAGCGGCATTTCGGCCAGGTATACCGCTTCCTGAATAAACGGCGGCAGCGCGTCCAGTTCCAAGAAGCTGCCGGGACGCTGCAGTCCGATGAACCGCAACATCTGCGTCAATTCTTCAATTCCTTCCCATTTGGGAAGATAGTTCACCATATCCGCGCCGATAATGAAGTACAATTCCAGGTCGGGATGGAGCATTCGAATTTCCCGGACGGTATCCACCGTATAGGAAACTCCGCCGCGGCGCAGCTCGATGTCCAGCGGCTTAAAGGCTGGATGGCTGCTTATGGCCGCGTTCACCATTTCCAGCCGCTGCTGGCCGCTAACTCCGGCAGGATGTTTGTGCGGAGGGACATGGGAAGGCATGAACCACACTTCCTCCAGGCCGTAATGTTCTCTCGCCGCTTCCGCCGCCAGCAAATGTCCCAAATGGATCGGGTCAAAAGCGCCGCCCATGATTCCGACTTTCTTCATTTCCGGTTCCTCCCGCGCAAGCTTCTACGGAAGCTCGATTTGCTTATATTCGCGCGATTCCTTATACAGAATAATCGTGCGGCCGATCAACTGAACAAGCTCGGCCTCCGCGCCCGTCGCCAGTTCTTCGGCGATTTCCTGCGGATCGTCAAGGTTGTTGTTCAGAACGGAAACCTTGATCAATTCGCGGCGTTCCAGCGCTTCTGAAATATGGCGGATAATATGCTCGTTCGTGCCACCTTTGCCTACTTGAAAAATAGGCTGCAGGCTGTGAGCCAGGCCCCGCAAATAACGCTTTTGTTTTCCAGTCAACATGTAATTTTCGATCCCCTTAACTCTCGTTTATATACTCAATATATTTTTATAAAACTACCGGCCGGTCATGCTGTCAAGCGCGGCGCGGCGCATCGCCTCAATCGGAGCGGACTGCCCGGTCCAGCGCTCGAAAGCGTATGCGCCTTGATAGACGAACATGCCAAGGCCGCTATGAATCCGGCACCCTCTCAGCTCGGCGAGCCTTAGCAGCTCCGTTCTCAGCGGATTATATATCAAATCGCTCACGACAATGCCCTCCGGAATAAGATCCGGATGGATCGGCGTATGGTCCGTATGCGGATACATCCCTACCGAAGTGGTGTTGATCAGGATGTCAGCATCTATTAGCTCATGAGCCGCTTCCTCTAATGCGCAGCCTTTGATATTCCCCAAATGGCCCCACTCCGCCGCAAGCTCTCGGGCTTTGTCCGGCGTCCGGTTGGCCACGATGACGGCTCCCGGATTCTCCAGCAGCAGGGCGTAAACGATGCCTCTGGCGGCTCCGCCGGAACCGAGCACCAGCACCTTTTTGCCGGTCAGGTCCGAAACGGCCTCTTCTTTGAGAGAACGGATGTAGCCGATGCCGTCGGTGTTATATCCGGTAAGGATTCCGCCGTCATTGACGATCGTGTTCACCGCGCCGATGAGCATGGCTCCTTCGTCAATATGGTCCATATACTTCATTACTTCAACTTTATGCGGCACCGTAACGTTGATGCCGCGGAATCCGAGAGCCGTCATGCCTTTGATGGCGTCTGCCAATCGTTCTCCCTTGACGTGCATCGGCACGTAAGATCCGGAGATTCCCGCCGCTTTAAGCGCGGCCGTTTGCATGGCCGGAGATTTGGAATGGAGAATGGGATCCCCAATAACTCCAAGCAGCATGGACTGCCCTTTATATTCCTTTGCTTGTTCCCTCATAGTTTCTCCCCCCTCGTCTCCTCGTAAACCGCAGGGTGGCCCCGCAAAGGCAGACAATGCTTCTAGATTAAAGAAGGGCGAACCATAACTTTGACGCCCTTAGGCGCATGCACGGCAACCACGGCCCCCGGATCGTTGTTGATTTTAATCCATCCGAGGCCCGAGATGAACACGTCGCTGCGGCTGCCTTTGGCAATCCGGAACTCGTGGCGCGTCCACTGCGGGAGCTTCTCCAAGTTTTCTTTGCTTGGCGGAGCAAGCAGTTCCCCCGCATGCTGTTCGAACAACTCGTCCGCTTTTTCCAGCTTGGTGCGGTGAATCGGCACCCGGCCGCTCACAAAAGCGGTGAACGATTGGCGGTCGCCTTGAATGAAGTCGAAGCGGGCAAATCCGCCGAAAAATAAAGTTTGTCCTTCGTTTAACTGATAAACCGACGGCTTTAGCGCCTTCTCCGGAAGAATAATTCCTAAATCCGCAGGCGCGACCAATTCGCTGTATCGGGACGGGTACATAATCCCCGGCGTATCGATGATCGATTTGCCGTCGTCCAGCGGGATTTGAACCATATCCAGCGTCGTGCCGGGATAACGGGAAACGGTGAGCTCCTGCTCAAGGTCGCTGTAGTCTCGGATCAGCCGGTTGATGAGCGTGGATTTCCCTACATTCGTCGCGCCGACAACATAAACGTCGCGGTCTCCGCGGTAAGCCGACACCGCGTCCAGCAGACGGTCAAACCCGCTGCTTTGCTTCGCGCTGCAGAGAATCACGTCTTCGACTTTGATGCCCATATCCTTGGCTTCCTTTTGAACCCAGTTGCGAACCTTGTTCCAATTGGTCACTTTCGGCAGCAAATCGGTTTTGTTCACGGCCAGCAGCACCGGATTGTTTCCGACAAAACGCTGCAGGCCCGAAATGACGCTGCCCTGGAAATCGAACAAATCCACGATGTGAATGACCAGCGCTTCTTTCCCGCCGATCTGCGCAAGCAGACGCAAAAATTCGTCTTGCTCCACCGTTACCGAAGAGGATTCATTATAATTTTTGATGCGAAAACAGCGCTGGCAGATGACAGGTTCTTTTTCCAACGCCTGCAGCGGGGTATACCCCGGTTTATTCTGATCTTCGCTTTGCAGACGGATTCCGCAGCCGCTGCAGCGAAGGGCGCCTTCCGCGCTCCGTACATCGGTCATTTCTTGTTGTCCTCCTCAAGCCATAATCCCGCTTTGCCCAGACGCCGCTTCACGATTCGTTCCAGCCGCCGGTTGATACGAGTGCCCAAGCCTTCGTCGGCCGCGGCGATCGGAAGCACCAGAATCGTAAACAATCCCAAACGGTTGCCGCCAAACACGTCAGTCATCAATTGATCGCCCACGACCAAAATTTCCTGAGGTTTCAGCCCCATGATTTCCATAGCCCGGCGGAAAGCGGAACCCGACGGCTTTCTCGCCGCATGCACAAATTCAATATTCAAAGGGTTCGCAAATACAGACACCCTGTCCAAATTATTGTTTGACACAATCACGAGTTTAAATCCGTGCTTTTTTACTTTTTCGAACCACTCGATCAGCTCCGGCGTCGCCAAAGGAGCCTTGGCGCCAACCAAAGTGTTGTCCAGATCGGTAATTATTCCGCGATAGCCCTTGGCGTACAAGTCATCCAGGTCGATGTCAAATACGCTGTCGACGCGCAGTTTCGGCAAAAATCTCTCAAACAAAATACGTTCACCTTCCGTTTCATACGACAAACTATACCATATTCTTTACCGGACTTCCTTATATTTTAAAAAAGAAAACGTCCCCGGCGCAAGCGCGCGGGAGACGTTTGACCGCCGGTTCGATCCATTCGTCCGCTTCACTTCGTGCTGCCTTTGAAAGCGAGCTTCTGCAGCTCGCGCGAAACATGCTGCGACGATCTCCACTCTTCCATTGAGATTACGTTCGGGCTGTAGCTGGCTTTTTCGAAGCCGGCAAGCAATTGATCCAGCACCGGAGAAAGGTCGGGTCGCTCTTGCTTCCAGCGGATGAAGGTTTCCCGCAGAGTCTCCTGGTCGGATCGCACAAGTCCTTTTCTGCGCAATCTTCTAACGACGCGCAGCGTTTCGAACACCGTCTTCTCACCCGGAGTTAACGGCCGCCCGGTCCGCAGTCTGAGCCACAGATAATACAGCGGCACGCGAAGCTGGTAAACGGCCCAAATCGCGATAACGGCCGCAGCCGCGGCGGAGATCTTTCCCATTACCTTAGGGTCGAGACTTGACAGGAAGCCCTCGTCATCCCCTTGCGCGGCACTCGTCTCGTCGTCCGTCGTTTGTACCAGCGCGCTTTGGCTGTCGTCCTCTTGAAGCAGCATCGGCGCATCAAAGCCTGGAGTCGGTTCAAACGGAATCCATCCGTATTCGCCGAAGTACAGCTCCACCCAGGAATGGGCGTCGGAGTTGTTAACCCGATACTCGCCGCTCAACCCGCCGGTCATGATGCCCTGCCGCATCAGGATATCTTCGTTCGGCTGGGACCCCGGCGCGTAGCCCTTGACCCATCTTGCCGGAATACCCAGAGAGCGGGCCATGACGGCCATCGCGGTGGAATAATAATCGCAGTATCCTTGCTTGATTTCAAACAGAAAGCTGTCGACGAAATCCCCGCTTTTTTTGCGGGACAAATCCGGCTTGTTCGTATACTCGAAATTTTGCCGCAAATAAGTCTGCAGCAGCTCCATTTTCTCGTAAGGCGTGTCCGCGTCCGCGGTTACCTCCTGCGCCAAATCGCGAACGCGCTGCGGCAGCGAGGACGGAAGCTGGAGATATTCGGGATCCGGCGGATCGGGAAACAACGTATCATAGCTTGCCGCTTGAAGCTCATCCAGCGGAATGATCGGGATTTCCGCCGTAACCTTGTATTTTTGCGGATAATCGGGTTTCATATTGGCGGCCCTGTAGCCGCCCCAGAACATTTCCGCGTCTTGTCCCGCCCAGCGCATGACAGGGGCCGGATTGCCACCCCGTTCATCGAGCAGCTCAATGCTTTCGATCGAGTAGCCGCCAAACAAAACCGGATAAGTGCGGTCGGTGTTCATCGTAATCGTTTGTTCCACTTTTCTGGTTTTGACCTTGCCCGCCTGCTTGTTCTCCAGCAACTCGCCGGATGGCGCGCCGTCATAAAGCTGCAGGTCTCTCGTCTCCTGCTTCAGATCGGCCCAGCCTTTGCCGGAGTATATACGGCGAGTCTCGCCCCGCCAGTAGGATCTTAACGGCGTGTCCACCGTCATGACCGGCGTATAACTAAACTCGAAGCTGCCGCCGAGCTGCGAGTCGTCCCGGCTGTAACCGGATAAGACATTCGCCGCTGCGGACCCCGTCTGGGAACTGGTGGTGCCTTGGACGAGCGTAGCTTTCCCGCCCGATCCGCCTCCGTGATTCTTCCAGGCGGTATACGGGTCGGTCAGGGTTGGAGACACCGCAGGCATATTGATCCCGATAAGCAGCACGCAAGCAAAGATGACAATGATATTTGCGGCGATTTTGACCGGCTGCCTTCTCAGCCGTCCCCAGCCTTGCGGGTATTTCAACTGATACTCGTTAAAATGACTGCATACCAGCAGGCCCAAACCGGCAAAGACGATCCATGCGACATTTTCCCAAAGATGATAAGAAGTAAATGAGTCCAATGTGGCAAAGGCAATCAGATGAATCGCCAGAAAGAACAAAATCCGTTTTCTCCCGTAAACGAAGCGATAGGACAACTCCAGCAGTCCCCAAGCGGCCAGTGAGAACCAGATGTACGGCGAGAACGTTAACGTCATTCCCCGAAGCTGATCCGGGAAAAAGGGACCGTAAGGTACATACACCTCGAATGAGGTCAGAACCTCGCGCCAAATGACAAGAATGCCTGCAGCTTTAATTAGCCATTTCCAAGCATCGGGGATATTTAAAACAATTTCAATCAGACCTACGGCGAGCAGAGTGAAGAGAACCAGAACCGTCGTCACTTTGTACCAGATGGGGTTCGTAAAATCGACCCACTGCATGGCGATCATGAGCAGGCACAGCATGGAAAAAATGCGGTACCAGGCAGCTCCGCCCCGATTTACGGCAAGCTTGCGATTCACAGCTTGGCACCCCCCAGCACAACCGGAAGGTCGTGTAAGGTCGGAACGTAAATGCCCCTCATTCCCCGCTCCAGCAGCGCTGCCTGCCACAATGAGCCTTTACCGCCGCCGCTCCCAGTCTCGTCCCCGATCTGAATATGGTACGGCGTCATCTGGCGCATTTTGGCCCAGCGCATCATCGCAAGCGCCTTATCGTCCATAAGCGGGCTAATTAAAATAAAAAACGCGCCGGACGGAAACAGATCTTTTTGGCCCTCCAGCTTATCCTTATGCGCTCCGTACCCGTCGGCGTTGATGTCTACGAGATGATGAAGCATCTGCTGGCGCTCCATATACCCTTCCGCCGGCATAAATGAACGAACGGTTCGCCCAAGCGTGCACATTCCCATGCTGATCCGTTCCTTGGCTCCATACTCCAGCAGAGAAGAGGCGGTGGAAACGGCCAGCTCGAATTGGGACGGCCTTAGATAGCTTGTGCTGTGGGCATCCAGCACGAGCATGGTCTTCGGCAGGGATTCGTGTTCGAACTCCTTGGATTTCCATGTTCCCGTTTTCGCTGTCGCATTCCAGTGAATACGGGAAATACGGTCCCCGTATACGTAGTCGCGAACCCCGTTAATCTGCGTGGTTTCGCGGCGCGAAAGGGAAACGGCCGTTTCCGGGCCCGCGAGCCGCGAATTCCGGCTGTACAGCTGCCAATGCGGGATAAAGACGGTCCGCGGAAGAATCCGGAATTCTCCGCTGATATTCAGCACGCCGGTATGTTCCATCAAGCCGAAAACATCCTCGGAGCTGCAAGTCGTCCCGGCGAACACGTAACTTCCCCGTTCGAGCGACGGCGTCTGATAGGCCAGTTCGGCCCGGCCGCCGAATAGCGGAACCACACTGTCCTCGAAAACCCAGGTTTCTCCGTTATGACGCTGCAGCATTTCACGAACCACCACATACGGAAGCGGCATAAACCGCGGCATCTGAAGCTGCAGCCTGACCGCCACTTGATCTCCGGCCTGCAGCGCACCTCCGCGCTCGGCGCCAAGCGATAAAGCACGAGTCGCCTTGATTTGCTTAATTCCCCCAAATCCGCCGATCGCCCAATAGAATGCCAAAATAGATACCATGGTAAACAACATGAATGAGGTTTTGCCGCCTTGAAACAATACATAGAGCAAGCAAATAAACCAAACGGACGCCACTCTCCAAAATTTCAGGGAGGTCAGCCCCGACCTCAAGCTTTCCAGAATGGTCCGCATAGATTAACGTCCTGCGGTAACCGGCACGTTGGCTTGCCGAAATATTTGTTCCAAGATTTGTGATGCGTTCAAGTGACCCAGACGCGATTCGGGCCGAAGCAATATCCGATGGCTCAGCACATAAGGCGCGAGCGTCTTGATATCGTCGGGCAGCACGTAATCGCGTCCTTCCAGAAAAGCAAAGGCTTTGACGGCCGTCATGAAAGCAAGGGAAGCGCGAGGCGAGGCCCCGAGCAGCACGGCTTCATGTTCCCGGGTCCGCCGGACGATTTCCAGAAGATAATCGGTCAGCGCGTCGTTGATGTGCACTTCACGGATTTCACGCTGAATGGAAGCGATTTCCTCCATCGTTGTGACGGGCTTAAGCTGATCGACAGGCTGACCCAGGCTGTGAAAATGCAGCATCTTCTTTTCGGTTGGAGCATCGGGATAACCCATGCTGATCTTCATCATAAACCGGTCAAGCTGCGCTTCGGGCAGCATATAAGTTCCTTCGAAATCGATGGGATTCTGAGTGGCGCACAGCATGAAAGGTTGAGGTAAGTCGTAAGTATGGCCATCGGCGGTCACACTGCGTTCCTCCATAACTTCAAGGAGAGCGGATTGGGTTTTGGTCGTCGCCCGGTTAATCTCGTCGGCGAGCAGAATGTTCGTCATGACCGGCCCGGGGCGGAAAACGAACCGCTCTTCATGCGGATGGAAAACCGAAACGCCCGTTATATCGCTAGGCAGGATATCCGGATTGCATTGTATGCGCCGGTATTCGCCGCTCATGGATTTGGCCAGCGCCTTGATCAGTTGCGTTTTCCCGGTACCCGGCACGTCCTCAATCAGCACATGACCACCGGCCAGAAGGGATGTGAGCAGGAGACGGATTTCAAAAGATTTTCCTAAAATGCATGCTTCCAAATTGTCCTTTACCGCGGTTAAAGTACGTATCGATTGCTCTTGTACAGGCACGTGTTTTTCCCTCCCACAAAAAATCATCTTCAAGTGAGAGTTCAAAAAGTCGGCTGACGGTTCAAGATGCGTTCTCGTCTTCCCCATCGCGAAATGGTAATCGCGCAGCTAGGGCGGCTTTTTGAACAACCCGACACACTCATCATGCTATGTGTATCTTCTTATTTTACATGAAGAAAGATAGGGAAGTATACTCGTCGCCCGCCAAAGCCTAATATTTTTTGACAAAAATGGCTCATCCTTTGGGACGAACAATGAGAGATGCAAGGAACGAAAAGATGATCGCGGCCGAAATCCCCGCGCTGGTCACGTCGAAAATGCCCGTGATAACCCCGATCCATCCATCCCTCGCCAGTTCGGTCAAAGCGCCGTGAACAAGCGAGTTGCCAAAGCTGGTAATCGGGACGGACGCCCCTGCTCCGGCGAACTTGATGAGCGGATCGTACCAGCCCACCGCATCCATAATGGCCCCGATTACGACAAGGGTACTCATCGTATGGGCCGGCGTCAGCTTGAACACGTCAAACATGATTTGTCCAGCCACGCAAATCAGTCCACCCACAATAAACGCCCACACAAAAATCATAATTTTCGTCTTCCTCCCTTTCCAGAGCTAACTGTCCAAACGTATTATTTGTCAATTCACGTTTCGTTATGTTTGGTAAATCATCCATTTTAGAAGTGAAAAAACGCGAGCCGACCGTGAAAAATTTAGCGGCGCTCGCGTTTCCTTCATTAAATTAACGGCTTCTCACCACAGCCGTCCTTTAGAGAAATTGAAGAATAATGACCAGCAGAATGAATAGAAGGCAGATGATCAGCCAGTCCCTGTAATAACGTTTCATCGGGCAAGGCCTCCTTCGTGATAACCCGATCTGAATCCCTTGCTGCAATATATGCGTTAGCGGAGTTTCCGGTGCTTAGGCGGTTCCAAAATCACAAAAGGCTCGTGGACATTCCCTATGATGTAGTCCATACTAATACAAGATGGTTGACTGTGAATCACTGAAACAAAGGAGAGAGAAATGAAATGAACGAAAAAACTTTGGCGCTTTTTAAAGAGTTGACCGAATTTCCGTCGGCCCCGGGATTTGAGCGGGAACTTCGGGCTTTGGTGAAAGACAAATTGTACGCCTATACGGACGAATTCGTTCAGGACCGTTTGGGCGGGATCTTCGGCGTGCTGCGCGGAGACGAACAGGGGCCAAGAATCATGGTGGCCGGACACATGGACGAGGTCGGGTTTATGACCACGGGCATCACCGACAACGGGATGGTAACCTTTCAACCGCTCGGCGGCTGGTGGAGTCAGGCCGTTCTGGCGCAGCGCCTGCAAATCATTACTCCGAAGGAAAAAATCATCGGCGTGGTCGGTTCGATTCCGACTCATTTGCTTGACGAAGCTCAGCGGAGCAAACCGGTAGACATCAAGTCGATGTATCTGGATATCGGCGCGGACAGCCGCGAAGAAGCCGAGGCCGCAGGGGTGCGCCCGGGACTTCAGATCGTTCCGATCTGCGAATTCACGCCGCTCGTGAATCCGAAGAAGATCATGGCTAAAGCCTGGGACAACCGCTATGGTGTTGGACTTGCGATTGAGTTGATGGAAGCCCTGCACAAGGAAAAGCTGCCTAACGTCCTTTACTGCGGCGCCAACGTTCAGGAGGAACTGGGTCTGCGCGGCGCGCGGACGGCGGCTAACCTGATCCAGCCGGATATTTTCTTCGCGCTGGACGCCAGTGCGGCGAACGACATGACCGGCGACAAACGCGTTTTCGGCAAGCTGGGCGAAGGCGCGCTCCTGCGCATTTTGGACCCGTCGATGCTCACTCATCGGGGCATGGTGGAATATGTTCAGGACATGGCGGACACGCATAAAATCAAGTACCAATATTTCGTTTCGCCGGGCGGAACGGACGCCGGCCAGGTCCATCTGAGCGGCATCGGCGTACCGTCGACCGTTATCGGCATTTGCTCCCGCTATATTCACACCTCGTCTTCGATCATTCATACGGACGATTATGCGGCAGCCAAAGAACTGCTGACCCGTCTTGTGCGCGGATTGGACCGCACCACGCTGAATACGATCCTGGAGCGGAGCTAAGCCATTACGAAACTTGGTGTCGTTCCTTGTCGAACGATTCAGTGAAAAAAGAACCTTCAACACCGTCGCGTTATGGGGTTGCCCCTTGGCGGTGTGAAGGTTCTTTTTTGTGCCCATTTTGCCTATCGGTTCTTGAGGTAGCCTCCGTCCCTCTCTGGATTTCCGCCATTCCGGCTAGGCTAGGAACAGAGGGACATAGGACATAATGACATAAGGACATAAGGACGGAAATCTAACGAATCGTATAAGCGTTATTTGCCTGTTTTGCCGCCCTTTGCTGCTGTAACGGACTCAGTTAACCTTATTTCGGCTATATCAACGCGTTCAGGCTCATTTTGGAACGAATAACGACGCTGGAGTCCGTTAGAATGGCAAAAGCCTCGGTTTTCGGCAAATAACGTTTCCTGGATCCGTTAGCGGATGTGGGCGTCGGAGCCTTCCAGGATCAGCACTCCCCGTCCGGAAAGCGAAACGGCACCTTTAACGGTCTCTCCGGTCAGAAGATCCTTTCTCGGCGTTTCCCCGGTTTCCACCACAACCGAGTCGGCGTTATGGTTGAGCAGGAACAAATATGACTTCCCGTCCTTAACGCGGCGGGCGGCTTCAACGCCTTCCGGCGTCCGAAGGAGCGGCTGCACGCCTTTTTCACGGCAAAGGTTCGCCAGGAATCCTTCCGTAAACAAAGCCGCCGGGCTAGTGGCCACATAATAGGCCTGGCCCGACCCGAACCGGTTCACCGTCAGCGCCGGCATGCCCCGGTAAAAATCGTCCCCGTATTCCGCCAGCACCTCGGCGCCTTCCGCATGAATGAGATCGCAAAGCAGCCCGCATTCGTATTCGCCTTCGAGCGTCCCCCATCCCTGCTTCATGATGATTCTGTTGTGCTGACCCGGAAACAACGCGTCGATTTCCTCGGCCCAGATTCCAAGCACGGAGCGCAGTTCTCCCGGATAGCCGCCCACGGTCACAAGATCATGCTCGTTTACGATCCCGCTGAAAAACGTGGTTACAAACGTGCCGCCGCCGGCCACATAGGCCTCGATTTTCTTGGCAAATCCCGGCTTCACCATGTACATGACCGGAGCAATCACGATTTCATAGCCGGTCAAATCCTCGTGGACGCCAACCATGTCCGCTTCGATATTTTGCCGGAATAACGCGTCGTAATATTTGTGGACCTCAGCCACATAATCGAGCGCCACCGTCGGGCCGCTAGACATTTCGACCGCCCAGCGGTTTTCCCAGTCATACAAAATCGCGACTTTGGCTTTCGTTCGCGCCCCTAACAGGCTGTCCGCCAAAACGCCCAGTTCCCGCCCCAATTCCGCGCATTCCCTGAATACCCGGGTATGCTCGTGGCCGGCGTGCTCGATGACGGCACCGTGGTATTTCTCGCAGGCCCCGATCGAGCGGCGAAGCTGGAAGAACATCACCGTGTCGGCCCCGCGGGCGACCGCCTGATAGCTCCAAAGCCGCATGACGCCCGGCCGCTTCAGCGAATTGTAAGGCTGCCAGTTTTGCTGGCTTGGCGTCTGCTCCATCAGCATAAACGGCTGCCCGCTTTTTAAGCCCCGCATCAAATCATGCGTCATCGCCGTCAGGCTAACGGGCGTATCCAGCGCAGGATAGTTGTCCCAGGATACGATGTCCATCTCTTTTGCCCATTCGAAATAGTCCAATTCTTTATAGGTCCCCATAAGATTGGTCGTAACCGGGATATCCGGCGTATGCTTCTTGATCTCGTCGTATTCCAGCTTGTAGCAATCGAGCAGCGACCGGGACATAAACCGCCGGTAATCCAGCGAAATTCCCTGGAAGTTCGTGCGGCCTCCGCCCCATTCCTCGGAAAGCTCGTTCGGAGGGACGATTTCCCCCCAATCATAAAAAGTGTGCCCCCAAAAACGGGTATTCCATGCCCGATTGAGCGAGTCAAGGCTGCCGTAACGTTCCTGCAGCCACTTGCGGAAAGCGGCCGCGCAGTTGTCGCAGTAGCAATAGCCTCCGTATTCATTGGACACGTGCCAAATCAGCAAGCCGGGATGATCCTTGTATCTTTCCGCCAGTTTGCCGGCCAGGCGGGCGGAAAATTCGCGGTAGCTCGGCGAGTTCGGGCAAGAATTGTGCCGTCCCCCAAACTTGCGTTTTCGGCCTTGGGCATCCACCCGCAGCACGTCGGGATAATCTTTGGCCATCCATGCCGGATGCGCCCCCGTCCCGGTCGCAAGGCACACATACACCCCGCTTTGGTAGAGCCGGTCCAACGTCTCGTCCAATTGGGCAAAATCATAAGCGTTCTCAGCCGGCTGAATCATGGCCCAGGAGAAGACATTCACCGTTGCGACGTCGATCCCCGCGAGCTTGAACATCCGCTCGTCCTCTTTCCAGACTTCCTTGTCCCATTGCTCGGGATTGTAGTCTCCGCCATACCAAATTTTCGGCAGCTTCGCATTGATCAAGATAAACGCACTCCCTTTGCAAAATATAATTATATTCTCATTTTATGTGCATTTTCGTCCGCTTTATATATAATATTAATGAAACCACATATAACAATATGGAACACAAATTAGGAAGTGAAAACATGAGCAAACGGGCTTCTACCCGGTTCGTCTTTTCTCCGGCCGCACACCCGGATCTGCCTCTTTTGGTGGAGAGTATCGGTTATAATCCCAATCAGGAGAAAATCATCCGCCCTGACGGATATCCCTGGTTTCATTGGCTTCAAACCGAGGTCGGCGAAGGCAGGCTAATCTACGGCGGCGAAACGCTGACCCTATCGCCTGGCTCCGGCGTGCTCCTTCCTCCCGGCAAGCCCCACGTATATGAGGCGGCCAGAGGCGCCGTCTGGGAAACCGGTTATTTGACGTTTGGCGGAGCCGCCGCCCCTGCTATCCTTTCCGCCTTCGGCATCGGCGATTCGGCTTATTTCCGCTGGGAGCCGGACGCCCCCTTCAGTTCGCTGCTCGGAGACATGCTGACAAGGCTTGACGGCGGCCCCGATCTGTTCGGTCTCGAAACCTCCGCCGACGCTTATCGGTTCCTGGGCCTGCTCGGCAAATTCGGGCAAGCCAGCAGCATGTACATATCGCGCAATATGGAAAAGCTTGCCCCCCTCATCGGATGGATGGAGGCGGAATACCGCAATCCCGACCTCGGCCTGGATAACCTGGCCGAAGTGGTCGGCATGTCCGGGCGTCATTTGACCAAGCTGTTTCAACAGACCTTTGGACTGGCTCCTTATGCCTACCTTGTGCAAATGCGCATTCATAAAGCGAAGGAGCTTCTGGCCGGCGAGCCGGGAATCACGGTCGCGGCCATCGCCGGCGAAACGGGCTTTCGCGACGCCAGCCATTTCGTGGCTACGTTCCGCAAACATGCCGGCATGACGCCGCAGCAGTTTCGGCGGCTGCATTAAAATGAGCCCTAGCATCATATGCGCACGGGCAAATATGGTTTTCAAGCCAAAGAGGCTGGACTTGGGTTACGCTAAGTCCAGCCTCTTTGGCCATTAGGATCGCTTCTGCCTTTTTCGTCCCGCAATGCTTCAATATGCCGGCAGGCGTACCCTTTCTCCATCACTTTATCTTCATTTTCCGGTCAATTGTTCACCCTCATGAAAGGAACGAATGTACTGCACGGGCGAGAGCCCAAACAGTCTCTTATACTCGCGGCTAAACTGCGTTGAGCTCTGGTAGCCCGTGCGAAGCGCCGTTTCCGTTACATTGGCACCGTCAAGCAGAAGCCTGCGCGCCTCCTGAAGGCGAAGAAACTTCTGATACTGCAATGGGGCCATGCCAGTCGCTTCTTTAAATTTGTAATGCAAGCTGGAAATGCTCATATTCCCCAGTTCCGCCAGTTCTTCCATCGTAACGGTGCCGTCAAAGTGACGGGTAATCCAATCGATGATCTTGCTGATTCCCGAAGCCTCCTGGTGCCATAACATGTTGTGGTAAAAGCGTGAGCCATCCGCAGCATCCAGCAACCAGTAAATGATTTCCCGCTTAATTGCCGGCGAGAGATACCTGGCGGCCTTTGGATTATGCGAGAGCCGGAGCAGTTTCTCAAAGCCCTCCAATACCTCACGCCTTGGTTTGCCCACAAAGATGCCCGGGTGAGGCCTGGCCTCCCGCTGGAGCTTCAGATCGGCCTCGATGGCGACAGCAGCCACCTCACCGGGGGACAGCCCGATTTGCAGCGCCAGATATGGCGTGTTTGCGGAAGCCTCCAACACCTGGCCGGCAAGAGGCATGTTTACGCTTGTAGCGAGAAAATTCCCTCGCTTGTACTCGATGATATCTTCTTCAAGCTGCAAGCGTGTTTTTCCCTGCAAAATAATGCAGAGAGAAGGCTTCAAGGGCCCTTTTTGCAAAACCGCAGGACTGTTTACCTTCAAAATATGGAGAAAGGGAACGGCCGTCTGAAGCCATTTTGCATGCGGGAGCATTTGCAGAGTCAGGGTCAACAGCCGATCCAAAACCTCCCCGGTATCCTCCTGAATAATCATGGCATGCATTCCTTTTTTATAAAATGTAAGCTTGGCCAATATTTAAACACGAAACGAATGAGAAAACAATTCGCATTGGATGATCGGGCAGATATTCCGTACGATTGAACTATCTATCAAGAAACGAAAGGCAGATAATTACGGATGTACCGGACAGATGCGCATGGCGTAAGCGAAGCGAGTCGTTGTCATAAGGGTATGGCATGTCTCATATTTAAGGAGGTTTCTCGTATGAAGTATAAACAGCTGGGAAATACGGGACTGTTAGTTTCACAGCTTGCGCTCGGGACGATGACGTTCTCCAGCGGAAAGGGCACATATAATATCCTTGGTTCAATAGGTCAGAAAGAGGCCGATCCGATGATCCGGAAGAGCTTGGATATTGGGATTAATTTCTTCGATACCGCAGACATTTATGGAGATGGCGAAAGCGAAATTACACTTGGACAATCCTTCCGCAACCTTGGCATTCCGCGCAAGGATGTCGTAATCGCTACGAAAGCGGCCGGCCGGGCCGGAAAGGGACGCAATGATATCGGCGCTTCAAGAGGACACATTATGGATGCCGTGGAAGGAAGCCTCAAGCGGCTGCAAACCGATTATATCGATTTGTACCAGATCCATGCCGATGATTTCCTGACGCCGGTGGAAGAAACCTTAGGCGCGCTGAATGATTTGGTATCCCAAGGCAAAGTGCGGTATATCGGGGTATCGAATTGGCATGCCTGGAAAATTGCCGACGCGCTTGGCATATCGGAACGCAAAAATCTGGCCCGGTTTGAAACGCTTCAAGCATATTATTCGCTGACCGGCCGGGATTTGGAGCGGGAACTGGCCCCTATGATGGAGGCGAAGAAGATGGGACTTCTGGTATGGAGTCCGCTTGCCGGCGGTTTGCTGTCGGGACGGTACGACCGGCACAATCAAAAGGCAGAGGATTCGCGCCGTTCGGCGGCCGATTTCCCACTTGTGGATAAAGAACGAGCCTGGAACATCATTGATATTCTAAAACCGATTGCGGAAGCTCACGGGACGAATCCCGCCAGTGTGGCCCTCGCCTGGCTGCTGACGAGACCGGTCGTAACCTCCGTCCTGATTGGAGCAAAGCGGCTCGAACAATTGGAGGCCAATCTCATGGCGGCGGAACTGGAGCTTACGGATGAAGAAGTTCGCCGTCTTGACGAAGCGAGCGCGCTGCCTCCGGAATATCCGGGCTGGATGGTGGAATATCAGAAAGCTGGCCGCTTGGAGCCTTAAGAGAAGGGGCCGAGTCCCAATAATTATTTTTGTCAAAGCCAAAGAGGCCGGACTGTGAATGATCCAAGTCCAGCCTCTTTGGTGGTTTGATCGATTTGCGTTTTATTGCACTTTCTTGCCTGTGAACAATTCGACTCTTGCTTTAACCAGTTGCGTGTATTCCGCTTCCATCTTCTCGGCACCGGCTTTATTCAGCGCGGCGATGAAGGCGTCATAGACCTTGTCGAAATCGGCCGGTTTGGCGAGCACGGCTTCCGGAATGCTCTTGCGGATAATGTCCTGCGTTTTTTGGTAGATCACTTGATAGTCGCCGTCGGTCGGCACCTGCATGTTGTACAGGGCGCCCCATTCTTTGACGGGAAGGTCCGTTTCGCTCGGGAACAGATCTTTCCAGGTCGTTGCGCTATAACCCTTAAGCGCTTCCTTCTCGGCGTCGGAATAGCTGGCGATAATTTGCTCAGGGAAGTTTGTCGTATAATAATTGTCTGTCGAATCTTTCACGCCATCACCGTAACGGGCGCCGAAAATCGAGTACAGGCCGATGCCGGATTCTTTGGTGAAGTTGTTGGCATCGTTGACTTTACGGTCTTGCACATCCTGAGGAATGACGCGCACGCCGTTTTCTACATTATATTGCTTGCCTTCGATCCCCCAGTTTCTGAGCACCTGGCCCTCATCGGAGGATAGCCAATCGAGGAACTTGATGGCGCGAACCGGATCTTTGCAGGCTGTCGTAATGCTGATGCCATAGCCGTCGACTCCGACTGACTGCAGCTCATGGTCCTGGAACTGGTCGTTCAAAGTAACCGGGAAGTGGCCGTAGGTATAGTCGTTTTTGCCGGCCGTTTTCAAGGCGTTTTCGGCGTTCGAATATTCCCATTCCTGCGAAATCAGGCCAAGCACGCGGCCGCTGGAAATTTTCGCTTGATATTGGTCGTCTTTTTGTACGAAAGTATCCTTGTCGAGCAGGCCTTCATTGTACATATGGTTCAGCCAGCGGAAGTAGTCTTTCTCTTCCGGGCGTTTGTAGTGAAGCTGCGCGTTGTACGTGCTTGGATCCACATAATATTCGCCGTCGTCCGGAGCGCCTGTCGTCAGGAAAGCCGGATTGGTGACGGTGATCATGATTTTCCAGTCGTCGGCGTTGAGCGTCAGCGGAATCGTCGGCTGCCCGTCGGTCGTCGGATGCTTGGCGACATATTCTTTCAACACATTTTCATAGTCTTGAAGGGTTTTGATCTGCGGATAGCCGAGTTCCTTGAGCACCCGCAGCTGCACTTCAAAACCGCCGGAAGCGTCAAACACTTGATTATCCACGCCAACGTTGGTCGGGATGGAGTAAATCGCCTGATCGTCGTTGCTGTATTTCATCCGGTTTTCGTTGCCTTGCATGATCTTTTTGATATTCGGAGCGTATTTGTCGATCAGGTCCGTAAGGTCAAGCACGGCCCCCGCGTCAATCAGCTTGCCGAGTTCGCCTTTGGCAAAAATCATGTCCGGATATTCTCCACTAGCGGCCATCAAAGCGATTTTGCTTTGTCCGCCGCCGCTGCCCACGTCGTACTCGGCATCCAGCGAAACTCCCGTTTTGGCCGTAATCTCTTTACCCACGTCATCCTGCATGTTGTTCCAGTTCGGGCTTGTGTCCGCGCCAAAGAAGCTGAAGGTAATCGGACTTGTGTCTTCGGCCGAATTCGCAGCGCCGGCATTGCTGGAATTGTTCGAGGAATTGGCATTGTTCGCGGCATCGTTCGATGCGCTATTGTTGTTGTTGTTTCCGCCGCCGCATCCGCTCAGCAGCAATGACCCCGCCAGCATAAACACCGTAAGCGCTTTCGGATAGCTCCACTTCATTTTTCTTTCCCCCTCGTATGAATGAATAAAGCCTATATTGTACATCAGGCCAAAAGCCTGGACATACCGCAAATGGTTTCCGCGCGGCTTAAGCTTTCACGGCTCCGAGCGTCATGCCGCCCACGAAGTATTTTTGCAGGAACGGATATACGAAAAGAATGGGAACGGTAACGACGATCGTAATCGCCATTTTGATCGACTCCGGCGATACCTGCGCCATCTGATTCGCCAAATCGTTGGCGTTCGTCATGGCGCTTCCCTGCTGCGTGCTGTCCAGAATTTTCATCAGCTCGTACTGCAGTGTCGTAAGCATCGGCTTATTGCCGTTGTACAAGTAGGTGTCGAACCAGGAGTTCCATTGTCCGACCGCCAGAAACAGCGCGATCGTCGCCAGCACCGGCTTGCACAGCGGAAGAATGACCTTGTAATAAATTTTGAAATCGTTCGCTCCGTCCAGCTTCGCCGACTCTTGCAAAGCATAAGGCAGCCCGTCGATGAATGAGCGGATTACGAAGACATTAAAGGCGCTGACCAGGCCCGGCAAGATGTAAATCGCAAACGTGCCGATCAAGTTGAGGTCGCGCATCAGGATATATACCGGAACCATCCCGCCGGAAAAATACATCGTCAACGCCAGAAAGGTAGAGACGAACCGGCGGCTTTTGAAATCCGGACGGCTTAACGTATAAGCCAGCATCGAGGAACTGAGCAGCCCCAGCAGCGTGCCGGCGAGGGTGCGGAGCACGGAAATCTGGAAGCCCTGCACCAGGCTTTTATAGCCGAAAATCGTTTTGTAGTTTTCCAGCGTGAATTCCCTCGGCCAAACGTAAATGCCCCCGCGCACCGTATCGGTGGAATCGTTCAGGGAAATCGCCAGCACATTGAGGAACGGATATAAGGTAATAATCAAGACGAGCCCCAGAACCAGATAATTGACGATGTCGAATATCCGCTCGCCCCTGGTGATGTTAAACGCTTTGCTGCTTGCCATAAGGTCTCCTCCCTACATGATGCTTTCATTCGCGAATTTTTTGAACAAACCGTTGACCGTGAACAAAAGAATCACGCTGATCACGGAGTTGAACATGCTGATCGCCGTGCCGTAAGAGAAGTGCGCGATTTTGATGCCGTAATTGAGGGCGTATAAATCAAGCACCTGCGAATAATCGGTGACCAAACTGTTGCCGAGGAGCATTTGCTTCTCAAAACCGATGCTGAGCAGATGGCCGATCGACATGATGAACAGCACCATAATCGTGGAGCGGATGCCCGGAATCGTAATGTTCAAAACCTGCTTGAAGCGGCTGGCTCCGTCGACCCGGGACGCCTCGTACAGCTCCTTGTCGATGCCGGTGATGGCCGCCAAATAAATGATCGCGTTCCAACCGGTCTCCTTCCACACATCGGAAGCGGTTACAATTCCCCAAAACCAATGGCCTTTGGCCATAAACTGAACGGGCTCGTCAATAATATGAAGCCAAACCAGCAATTGATTGACAATGCCGTCCATGGACAGCATATTCGTGATAATGCCGGCTACGACGACCCAGGACACGAAGTGAGGCAGATAAGAAACCGTCTGGGTGATGCGTTTGAAGCCAACGCCGCGCAGCTCGTTCAATAAAATCGCAAACGTAATCGGGAAAATAAAACCGACAACCAGTCCCATCACGCTCATTGCCAAAGTATTCCTCAGCACCAGGTAAAATTGATCGTCTTGAAACAGTCTGACGAAGTTATCAAAGCCCACCCATTTCTGCTCGCCGAATGACTTGGCCGGCTTGTAATTCTGGAACGCCATCGTCCAGCCCCACAGCGGCAAATAGTTAAACACGAACAGCCAGATAACAAACGGCATGGACATCAAATACAAATACTTCTGCCGAAGCAAACTGCGTCCAAATGTATGATTCCTTTTTCTCGGCAATCGTCCTTTCGGCACAGAGGCTATGCTTTCTTGTCCTGCTGCCGTATCACTGGTCAGCGTCTCCATTCTTGGTTCCCCCTCTCTGCTATAGCTTCATCTTAAATGAAAGCGCTACCGGGAAATACCCGACTTATTGGAGCAAAAACCATATAAAAATTAGAGATCGTTTCCGCTAGAGCAGCGTCAGCGGTATGGAAAAACTCATCCGCGTGCCTGCGCCGCTGATGCTCTCCATCGTGAGCCCGCTGTCCTCCCCGTAGGACAGCGTAAGCCGCTGATGTACGTTTCTGAGACCGATGCGCTTGTTCTCCTCCTCCGGCCCCACGATCGACTGCCGCACCTCCGCCAGCCGCTCCGGAGTCATGCCGGTTCCGTTATCTTCAACCTCGACTCGGAGTTCTCCGCCCCTAACTGCGATAGACACCCTTACCGTAACGGTTCCTTCTTTGTCTTCCATCCCATGCACGACGGCGTTTTCGACAAGCGGCTGAATGATCAGCGGCGGCAGGCGCAGCCCCCGGGCTTCGGGATCGACGCGGAGATCGAAGTTCAGACGTTCCTCATAACGAAAACGTTGGATTTCCAAATAGGAGGACACCATCTCCATTTCGCTTTGCAGTGTCGTTTTTTCGCTTCCGACCTCCAGATTTTTCCGCATCAGCTTGCCAAGCAGCCGCACGACATTGGCGATTTCCTTATCCCCTTTAAGATGAGCGTTCATGCGGATCGATTCCAGCGCGTTAAACAGAAAATGCGGATTGATCTGGCTGGCCATCATCTTCAGCTTGATTTCCCGCTGGGCGAGCTCGAGGGCGTTATTTTGCTCGGTTTTCTCCACGACCTGATCCATCAGCCGCTTGATGCTTTCCACCATGTAATTGAACTGCCTCGACAACTGCCCGATTTCATCATTGCCGTCGATCCGGGAGACAACCGTCAGGTCGCCGATAGCCAGCCGGTTCAAATGGCGGCTCAGCCGCAGCATCCGGTTCGTCGTCAAAAGCGACACGATGTATACGAATACGAGTGCAATCAGCAGCACGACCAAAATAATCGCGAGTCCCGTCAAGCTTACCGTATTGGCTCCCTTCATAATCGGCTCGGTCGCAAAAACGGAAATAAACTTGAGCCCGTTCATGCTCGAGTCGGGGGTGAGGGTGTCCACAACCAAATAAGAGGACTCGCCCTTCACGTTGACTTTGAGCGTTCCTTTCTTCAGCGTCCGCAAATCAACGCCAAAATCAAGCTGCGCGAGCGTTCGGCCGACCAGCTCCGGGTTTTTGGCGGCTACGACATACCCCCGGTCGTCGGCGATCAGCGTTTCGAACGGCTCCTGCTGCAGCATCCGGTTCAGTTCGTCCTGATTCAGAACGACCATAAGCACGCCGCTCTTTTTCGTCCCTTCGAACGAGATTTGGCGAACCAGACTCAGCCGGTGCACGGGGATCTCCTGTTTGTCGGTGATATAAAACCAGCCGATGCTTTTGCTGGACATGGCTTGCCGGTACCAATAGGTCTCTTCGATATCGGAATCCACCGGGATCAGCTCAAGATTATTGATCAGCGTCGGATTGTCGTAATAGAAGCGGATCCCGGAAATTTCCCGGTACTGCCGGACATAATTCCGGAAATCGTTGTAACTGAGATAAGCTTTGGTTAAATCAAGCACCGTCGCATAGCGGGTATCCGCAATCGTCTCCAGTCCTTTGTCCAGCATGAAAATATCGGAGATGTCCGAAGGCACCCGAAGCATCGTTGCCGTTCGGGACTTCACCTTCTCGACGTTATTCGTCGTCTGGGCGATCGCCCGTTCCATGGCCTGATCCCGAAAGTAAGCGGTTACAGAAGCGCCGACGATCAACACCGGAATCATCACCACAATAATGTAGGAGATCAGCAGCTTATGCTTCAGCCTTAAATTGTTGGTCATTTGTACGACTCTGGACAACATGACAAAACCTCCTTCAAAAGACGAATCAAGGGTTTTAAACCATAAAAACCAAATATCCCCTCCGGAAAAGGGGATATTTGGCGGCGTCCCGGTAACGGGAGCATCACCGGCTTCAATTTTTTGAAGTTGATTATTTGAGCGTGATTTTCAGTTCCGTGCTGCCGGAGAAGGAGGATACCTCGATCATTCCGTCTGCCGCAAGCGTCCCGCCTTGAACGGCGCCGGCTTCGCCCATGCCGTGCAGCGAAACGCGGAACGGCTTGCCTGCGCCTTCGGCGCGGAGCGTAAGAAGATCGCCGGTGCGGACCGCCGTTATCGACAGTTCGGCGGCGCCTTTGACATCGCGCACGATACGGGTCGCTGTCGCTCCGTCTTCAAGCTGGTACAGTCCCAAGGTTACGCCATCCGCGTAATCGTAGTCCGGACGGGAGTCGTTTGCGCCCAGAGCCAGAATCGAATTCGGACGGACAAAGAGCGGCAGGCTGAAGAAATTGTGGTGTTCCTTGCGCCATTTGCCGCCTTCCGCCGTCTCGCCGGACAATAGATGCGTCCATTTGCCCTCCGGCAAATAGTAGGACACATCGCCGTTTTCGCTAAAGACCGGAGCTACAAGCAGCGAATCGCCGAGCATGTATTGGCGGTCCAGGGTTTCGCTCGCCGGATCATGCGGGAATTCCAGGAGCATGGCCCGCATCGTCGGCACGCCATGCTCGGTGGCATAAACCGCGGTATCGTACAAATACGGCATCAAGCGGCTTTTCAGCTTGGTAAAGAAGCGAGTAACATCGACCGCTTCGTCATCATAAGCCCACGGCACACGGTACGAGCTGCTGCCGTGCAGGCGGCTGTGGCTGGAGAGCAATCCGAAGGCGAGCCAGCGTTTAAAGACATGCGCCGGCGCAGTGTTTTCGAAGCCGCCGATGTCGTGGCTCCAGAAGCCAAAGCCGGAGAGGCCCAGCGACAAACCGCCGCGCAGACTTTCCGCCATCGACTCGTAATCCGCGTAGCAGTCGCCGCCCCAATGGATCGGGAACTTCTGTCCGCCTACGGTAGCGGAACGGGCAAACAGCGCCGCTTCGTTTTTGCCCAGCTTTTCTTCAAGCACTTCAAAGACGGTTTTATTGTACAGGTAAGTATAATAATTGTGCATTTTCTCCGGATCGGAGCCGTCATAATAGACGACGTCGGTCGGAATCCGTTCGCCGAAGTCGGTTTTGAAGCAGTCGACGCCCATATCGATCAGCTCGCGCAGATAGCCCTTGAACCACTCGCAAGCCGCAGGATTCGTGAAGTCGACCAGCGCCATGCCCGGCTGCCACAGGTTCCACTGCCAAACGTCCCCATTTTGTTTTTTGAGCAGATAGCCGTTTTGCTTGCCTTCTTCAAACAGACGCGAGCGCTGGCCGATGTAGGAGTTGATCCAGACGCAAATTTTCAGCCCCTTCTCCTTCAAACGCTTCAGCATGCCAACCGGGTCCGGGAACACGCGCTCATCCCATTTGAAATCGGTCCAATGGAATTCCCGCATCCAGAAGCAGTCGAAATGAAATACATGCAGCGGCAAATCCCGCTCCGCCATCCCGTCGACAAAGGAGTTCACCGTGGCTTCATCGTAATTCGTCGTAAACGAAGTCGTCAGCCACAGGCCAAAAGTCCAAGCCGGCGGAAGCGAAGGCTTGCCGGTCAAATCGGTATATTTCGCCAGAACGTCCTTCGGCTCCGGACCATCGATAACGAAATATTCGATCGATTCGCCGGGAACACTGAACTGCACCTTTTTCACCTTTTCCGAAGCCACTTCAAAGGATACCGCTCCGGGATCATTGACGAATACGCCATACCCTTTATTGGTTACGTAAAAAGGAATGTTCTTGTACGATTGCTCCGAACTTGTGCCGCCGTCCTTATTCCAGATATCGACGATTTGTCCGTTTTTGACAAACGAAGTGAACCGTTCGCCAAGACCGTATACCCATTCGCCGACCCGCAGGTCCAGCTCTTCGCGCATATAGGTGCTGCCGCCGGTTTCGGTCACGTGGGCCATCGATCTGTAACCGCTTCCGGTTATACGTTCGCTTCCCCGGTAGAAATCGACGGACCACTGCGGGCCTTTGTTGATGCGAACGCTGAGGCTGCCGCTTGTGAGCTCGGCATATTGCTCGTTTTCGCTGATTTCCGCGTGCGCGCCGCCGGGCGTCAGTTCAAACGAAGGACCATGGTCCACGGTTCCGGCAAAATGGGTCAGCTTAACCCCGATCACGCCGGGAAGCGGAGAATGAAATTGCACCGTAAGCAGCGTGCTGTTGATCATGTCGGCCCGGCCGCGAATCGGCATCGCCGAAACGTAGGCCGTCAATGTACCGTTTTCAATGGCGAAGTCATGAGCCTGAACCGCGGTGGACAGCGTGTACTCGTCACGAATCAGCCAGTTTCCATCCGTAAATTTCATAGTAAATATACCGCCTTTCCTCATCGCATTGTTTTTCGAATAAAAACGTTCTATACTTGCATTATACTGATATACTTTCGGACGAACTAACATAATTCAACGATAATGTAACACTATATTGACGAGGTGATCATAAAATGGACCAAGCTCTCCGCCGTTCACTGAAAGAAAGCCGCAGTCATGGCACCGAACGCCTTCCAATCGGCACTTACTGGTTCCGTTACGGACCGGGAGAGCATGTCGTCGACTGCCACTGGCATGACGAGGCCGAATTTTTCTGCTGTCTGGAAGGAGAAACGCTGTTTCAGGTGGATACCGACTATTTTCCGGTGCGGGCTGGTGAAGCCGTCTTCATCGATGGAGGCGATATCCATGCGGCGCATGCCCATGGGAGCGATGGCTGCAGCTTTTTCTCCCTGGTGTTTGACACCAATCTGCTTGCCAGCGCCCATTATGACGCCGTGCAGGAGAACCTGATTCTCCCCTTGCAGGAACGAAAAGCTACGTTTCCGCGGCATCTGCGCCGGGAAAACGAGGCGGAAGCCCGCTTGCTGGATCATATTATGGCGATCATGGAAAGCTGCGGTTCCGGAGCTCCTGGTTATGAAGGCTCGGTAAAAGGCCATCTCTATTTGATGCTGTCGGAAATTGCCTCCGCGGGTCAGGCCGTCAATCGCACTTCACCCAACAGCCGCAGCGAATCCTCCAAAATCAAACGGCTCAAAACGGTCATTTTGTACATTCAGCAAAACTATGGCAGCCCGATCCGGTTGTCCGAGCTTGCGGCTTTGATCCCGATGAGTGAAGGCCAATTTTGCCGCTTCTTCAAGTCGATGACCCGCCAAACGCCAATGGACTATATCAACTCTTACCGGATTCGCCAAGCGGCGGAGCTGCTCCGTCTGCCGGAGCGAAAAATCTCCGATATCGCGCTGGAGGTAGGCTTTGACAATATCAGCTACTTCATCCGGGTATTCCGGAAAGCGATGAACTGCTCCCCTTCGGAATTCCGGAAGCGCCTGCTCGTGCAGGTGGATTAATCAGAGGGCAGCTGGCGGCTAATAGGAGGCCGGCTTGGAGACAGTGTCCGCTACTTTTAGGGCATTTACTTGGCGCTCGGTAAGTTGCTGCTCTTTCGGTTGTCGTGGTTTTCCCGGTATGCCGTAGCTCTCTCGCTTGCCTCGGCTTTCCCAAATGTGCCGTAGCTTTTTCGCTTATCATGGCTTTCCCCGGTGAATCGTAGCGCTCCCGCTTGTCGCAGCTTTCCCCGGCTGATTCCGATTAACGGTAAAACCTCCCGTTATTTTTAAGCAAATCAAGGTTTTGAAACGATTTGCTGGAAAAAATACCGTTAATATTCCACTTTTTGCGCCGAAAATGAAAAAATGACAAAATTAGCCGGAGTTTTTCCGGCTAATTTAGTTGAATGCCGTAAATTAGTTAAATTAGCTGGAGAAATTCCAGTTAACTTTTCGTCCGGCAATATTGGTAGGCAGTCCGGCCGTTTCAGCCGTTTCGGCCGCTTCAGCTCAACCGGTCGGTCCCGAGTACCGCTCCTAACCGCGGATCCAGCTTTATGCTTCAATTTCATTTCAGTTCAAGCTCACCGATCAATCCGATCTATCCGCTCATAATCTCTGAACCGGCTCCTTACTTCAACTTCATTCAAAACTCAAGCTTAAATCGGTCGATCTACACGACTTCCCCTAAACTGTGATCCTAACTCCCCACTTCACCCTCGTTCCAATTCCGCTCGATCATCCGATCCCCGGACCTACTTTGCCAATTAACAACGCGGCTGCCGACCTGCCTTTTATCCAACGCTCCGCTCCACCGCACCGGTCATAAAATAAAATTGTACTTTAACTTGATGATTCACGATAAGATACCCGTACTCCCCGTTCACCGATTCTGCCGCACTATTTCGACGCAGCGTCAAACCAGCCAAAGCCGGCTTATTTGCACCTCGCCTTTTAAGGTAACGTACACCTTGTGCCGTCCTGGCGGAACGGACGCTTCCGCGGTTACCGTCGTCCAGGCCTGGCGGCCTCCCGTCGGCGGAACCTCGCAGCTTGCCGCAATCTCCCCGTCCGGGCGGTCCAGCGCAACAAGGATTTGGCCGCCGCGAAGGTGTCCCGAGACTCTGGCCTCAAAACGGGCCGTTTCCGCCGTAAGCTCCACGTCGTAAAAAGCGATCCACCCGCTCTCGGACACCAGCCGAATGCTCTCCCCGCCTTCGCGGCATTCGTCCAGGTATACTCCTTCGTAATCGTCATAGTTCACCGCCGCGACCGGCTGGCTCAGCGACCGAGGAGGGACGATTTCACCATCGACTTTCAGGACCGCCTCCGCGGCGATATTTCCCGAAGAAGCGCCGATCATAATTGTATACGTTCCGGCCTCAACGCAGTAACGGTCGCGGGTCACGTCCCAAAATGCCAGCTCCGAAGCCTTTAACTCGAAAGTCACCGTTTTCGCCTCACCGGCGTCAAGATGCAGACGCTTAAATCCCTTCAAAGTCTTCAAAGGCCGGACCACACGGGAAAAATTCGCTCTGACGTACATTTGTACGACTTCGTCTCCGGCCGTTTCCCCGATATTGCGAACCTCTACCGATACGCTTACGGCGCCGTTTGCATCGATCTCCGGCCGGCTTAAGGAAAGGCCGCCGTACCCAAAGCGGGTATAACTCAGCCCATGCCCAAATGGATATAATACTTTCCCGTCAAAATACTGGTAGGTCCGTTTGCCTTTAATCATATCGTAGTCCCTGATGTCGGGAAGCTGGGAAACCGATCGGTACCACGTCATATTCAAACGCCCCGCCGGATTGTAATCGCCGAACAGCACGTCGGCCGCCGCGTGGCCGAGCTCCTGCCCCGCATGCGACATGAAAACGATTGCCGGAACGTTCTCCTGAGCCCAATTAACCGCATAAGGATAGCTGCCCACGATCACGACAACCGTATTCGGATTAGCCTCATAAACCGATTGGAGAAGCGATTCTTGAGATGGCGGCAGCGTGATGTCCGGACGGTCGGTCGTTTCTTTGCCGTTGATGTACGGGTTGTTCCCGACAAAAACGATCGCCGTGTCAGCCGACTTCGCAGCGGCAACGGCTTGGGCCAAACCACTTTCAACTAACTCGACGATAAATTTTTCGGCGCCGTTCACAGCGTCGGAGTCCGCGTTCCCGTTCACGGATAAACGCCCTTGCTCGTCAAGCACAACCGGCTTGCCTTCCCAGGATTTTATCTTTACGGCGCTGCCGCCGGATTGCGGCTCAAACTCAAACGCCTCTCTTACAAACCAGCCGCCAGCTTCGTTCGCCGTCGCCAACAGTTGCCCGTCCTCGCTTGCCGTCACGAATTTTCCGCTGCTCGAAGCGCGCAGCGTCACGGTTCCCCAGCCCCAATCGTTAAGCTCGAATACCTCGGCTTGCCCCGCATCCGCGCGGTCGGCCGCAAGCACTGCCTCTTCCCCGGACGATCCGGCGGAGGAAGAAGCTATGCCGACATAGCTGCCGCTGGATGCGCAGCGGAGCCGAATACGGTCGAGTCCGGTGTGAAAATGCACCGGATGCCCGGCCATTTTCTCCGTGACTCCCTGAAGCGGAGTCACACGATATGCGGGCGTGCCGCTGTACCAGTCGGTGTATACCTCATTCGCCAGCGGCCCGAGAACCGCAACCGACCCGGCTTCTCGCCGCAGCGGCAGCAGCCGCTCGTTTTTGAGCAGCACGACCGATTCCCGGGCCGCCTGCAAAGCCAATGCCGCATGCTCGTGCGCGCATAGCTTCGCCTCCGGCACATGGCTGTACGGATTCCGCTCCGCCGGATCGAATTCGCCCAGCCGGAACCGGACGCGGAACGTGTTCCGCAGCGCGCGGTCCAGATCGGCCTCCGTCAGCAGGCCTTGTTCAAGCGCATCGCCAAGGGCGCGATGGATGATGTGCCGATCGTCCGTCAAGCTGTCGAGGCCCGCTTTGATCGAGCCGGCAACCGCTTCGGCGAAGGAATCCACGTAACGGTGCTCCAGGACCGTTCCCATCACGTCCCCGGCGTCGCCGACGACAAAACCGTCCATGTTCCATTCGCCCTTGACGATATCGTTCACTTCATGGTTGAAGTTGCAGGGCGTTCCGTTGATTCCGTTGTACGCGGTCATCATCGACCCGGCTCGTCCGTTCCGGAACGCGGGCTCGAATGCCTTCAAATAATACTCCCGTTTATTGCGCGGATCGATGCTGACGGAAGAATCCCCCCGTCCGATTTCATTGTTATTGCCGTAAAAATGCTTCAAAGTCGCCACCGCTTTATAGTAAAAAGGATGATCTCCCTGCATCCCCTTTACCAGCCCCGTGGTCAAAGCGCCGGTCAGATGCGGATCCTCTCCGTACGCTTCTTCGGTGCGGCCCCAGCGGGGATCGCGTTCCATGTCGACCGTCGGCGCCCACATCGTCAATCCGTGGATCGCCGGATTGCGCTGGTAGTAAACTCTAGCCTCGTCGCCGATCACGGAACCGATTTGCCGCAGCAGCCCGGGATTCCAGGTGCAGGCGAGCCCGATATTTTGCGGAAAAACGGTCGCTTCTCCCAGCCAGGCTACGCCGTGGGCCCCTTCCGTGCCATGCTTGTAACTCTTCACGCCAAGCCGTGGGACCTCCGCTTGAAATTGGCAAATCAGCTCGATCTTTTCCCGAATCGTAAACCGCGAAACCAGATCGTTCACCCGCTCCTCCAGCGGCAAATCCGGGTTTTGATGGGGAAAGGAATTGGTTTGTTCCGTCATGGATGGAATACCTCTTTTCTTTCTTGATAATGTAAGCGCTTCACAAAAAAAGCGAAACGCCGTTTTCTTCTTCCTTTCTCCCATCATAACGGCCCGCCGGGCAGGTTCATACACGGAGGATTAGCTACGTTTTCATGCGATAATTTCAGGTCATGGCGGAGCCTGTCCAAGCATGGACAAAAAAATAAAGCCCCTCCGGCGCTGACCGGAAGAGCTCCCATTCATTCAGGGTCAAATTAGATAACGAATGCTCTGGAAATAATAACCAGCAGAATGAACAGCACCAAAATCACGCCAATCGAAGTAAAACCAAAACCGCCGCCGTATCCAACGTCTCCCATGAATTCTTACCTCCTTGTCATTAGCATGCAACATATCTTATGCCAAGTACGGAGATAGGACAGGGCGTTTGTCCGAAAAATCGGATAGGCAAACGAGCAAATATTCTTTTCATGGAGAAAAGGCTTCAATCTTGGCCGGTTTGCTTGCGGTAAGCGGAAGGGGAAGTGCCCACATATTTTTTGAACTTGCCGTGAAAATAATCCACATTCGTGTACCCTACCTTCTCGGCCACCTGGTACACCTTGAAGCCTTCCTCCAAAAAAGCCTTGGCTTTTTCGATGCGCACCTTGTCGAGATACGTGTTGAAATATTCACCGGTCGCGTTTTTGAACAGCTTCCCCAGATAAGCGGTGTTGTAATTGAATATGCCCGATAAAGTTTCCAGCTTCAGGTTATCGCTGTAGTTTCGGTCGATCAGGTCGAGCATGATTTTAACCTCGCGATGTTTCCCCCCGTCTTCCAGCCGATCAATGATCCGCTGCAGGAAAGCTTCCGCCTTTTCGTACAAACCTTGCATCGAAGAAATCTTGTAGATCTCCGCCAGCTCATCGGAATAAGCCTTGCTGCGGCTCTGTAGTTCCGTTGAATGCTTCAGTTCCCTGCCAATGATTGAGGTAAGCACCTTTACGAAACGGCTTTTGATTTCTTGCTCCCCGCAATGGGCGGCGATGTAGGTTTCTCCCATCCTGCGCAGCAAAGTTCCCAGCGCTTTCCGGGTTCCGGCATCAACGGCGTAAAACAACTGCTCTCCAAGTTGTTCCGCAAGACTTTCCTCATGCCCCGGCTCGGACGAATCACTTGCATCTTGCGTTTGGAGCATATCCGGATTCAGCATTTTGCCGTCTTCCAGAAAAAAATGACGCTTGATCAATCCGCAGGCCGTATTGTAGGAATCGGCAATATCCTTCACGAGCCCTACCCTGGACCCGATCGCAACCGTAAACTCCGCTCCCGTGCCGGCCAACGTTTCCTGAATCTCGCGATATACCCCTCCGGTTTCTACGGAAAGCAAAGGCTCTTTAAGAAGAGCGCCAAGCTTGTCATGATGGTTAAAAACCCAGCCGCGTCCGGGAAGTTCGAACATTTCGGCCAGTCTGCTTTTCATCCTCGCTGCAATCCCTTCATCCGCATCCTCCGAGACATTCAGCGACAAAAGAAGAATTTGAAACGATTTGCCCACAATCCCCACTCGTTCGGCTCTTTCGCAAAGGGGATCGGCGTCATCGGAGTCCGCTCCGTCAATCAAAGAGCGGATCAACGCCTCGCGGTTCCACTCGGCGGTAACCAGCTTCCAATGCTCGGAGAACTGCTCTTCCTCGATTTCCCGTTTGATTTTAAGCAAATAGTCGGTTAGCTCATCTTCGTCCACAGGCTTAAGCAAATAACCGTCGGCCCGATGGGATATCGCTTTTTTGGCATAATCAAAATCGGCGTATCCGCTTAAAATCAAAATGTGCAGCCTAGGGTCCTGCTCCCGCAGCTTTTCGATCAACTGCAGTCCGTTCATGCCCGGCATCCGAATATCGGCCACGACCAATCCCGGACGGTGAATCCCGAATTTCTCCAAAGCTTCCTTGCCGTTCCCCGCCGTATCCGCCACATGATATCCTAGAGCCTGCCAATCGATAAACGTGCGCAGCCCTTCCCGCAGCTTGGGTTCATCATCCACAATAAGCACCTTGGTCATCTATTCATTCCTCCAGGCCGGAATAAAGCGTTTACATTTAATTATAGAAATTTTCACAAGGAGCAACAAACATTTTTCTGTTGTCTTATTGCACTATTTTGACGTTCATTTACAAAGACAAAAACGACCAATCCGCTTTTCGATAAGCTAAGAGATTGGTCGCCCGTAAATTTGCGGGGTTACCCCTTTACCGCACCGGCGGTCATGCCGTCGATAAAATATTTTTGAAAGGCGACAAACAGCAGAAATATCGGGAGAATCGAAAAAAACGAGCCCACGATCAAAAGATCATAATTGTTCCCGTACGGCGTGAGCAGCGTTTTGAGCCCGATGGGAAGCGTGTATTTGCCGGCATCGCCAAGGACCATAAACGGCCAAAGGAAATTGTTCCAGCTGTTCATCCCGTTCAGAATGGCCATTGCGGCAAAGGATGGTTTCATTACCGGCAGGATTAGTCGCACATATATCCCGTATTCGGAGGCTCCATCCACTCTGCCGGCGGCGATCATTTCTTTCGGAATCCCCCTCAAGTATTGCCTGAAGAAGAAAATGGTCGCCGCGCTTGCGATTCCCGGCAAAACGATCGCCGAATACGAGTTCATCAAACCGATATTATAAATGAGCGTGTAGAGCGGAAGGAGCAGGATTTCAAACGGAACCATCATGATCAGCAGGACGCAGACGAACAGAATGTTTTTCCCTTTAAATTCGTACGCCGAGAATCCGTAAGCCACCGTTGCGCTGACCAGCAAGGTCAGTACGACCTGCGCGACCGTCAGCAGCAGCGAATTGAAGAACCAGGTGAAATAGGCATGATCGCCCGTGAACAAATAAACGAAATTGTCCAAACTCATCACGGACAGATCAAACTTCAGATTCAGTCCGTAGCGGATCAAGTCCTCGCCGGGTTTAAAGGAGGCGATCGTCACGGCATAAAACGGAATGAGGACCAAGACGCATAACACGGCGAAAAAAACAACGAGAATGATTTTGATCGGCAGTTGCATCTTCACGATTCCTCCTCCTTCTTAAACATGCCGGTAAAGGCAAGCTGCGTCAGATTGATGATCATCGTGATGGCCAGAAGCACGATTCCGACGGCCGCCGCGTAGCCCAGATTGTTCTTTTCGATGCCCTGGCGGTACAAGTATCCGACGATGGTAAGCCCGATATTTTTCGGGGAGTTGTTGCCGTTCCATAACATCATGCTCTCGATAAACATCGCGAGTCCGGCGTAAATGCTGATCGTTAATACATAAATCGTGGTTGGCTTTAACAGAGGCATCGTGATGCGGGCGAATTTTTGCAAGGGGGACGCTCCGTCAATCGAAGCCGCCTCGTAATATTCCTCGGGAATATTTTTTAAGCCGGACAAAAAATACAGCATGTTCACTCCGGTCCATCTCCAGGTGGCCAAAGCAACCAAAGCGATATAGCCGGTAACCTGCCCTTTCAGGAATTTAACGGGCTCGATGCCGAACAGGCCAAGAAAGCTGTTGATCAGGGAGCCCTCCATTTCACCGAACATCAATCTGAAGATCGTGCCGGCCACAACGACGGAGGTCAATGCCGGAAAGAAAAACGACGATTTGAAAAACTCCCGTCCCCACATGAACTTGTTGTTGATCAGAACGGCGAACAACATCGGAAACGGAATCAGGATCACCAAGGTCAGCACCATGTAAATCACGCTGTTCGTGACGGCTTTGAGAAAAACCCCGTCCCCCATCAATTTGATGTAGTTGTCGGCGCCGATCCACTCTGCCTCCTGACCCAGCGTGAGCTTCTGAAAGCTCATACTGAACGAACTGCCCAGAGGGTACACCCAGAAAACGGCAAACACGATAATGAAGGGCAGGACAAAAACGTAGGGCGCCACCTTTTGCGAGTAAAGAAATTTTCTGATCATCGTTATTTCAGTTCCTGCTCGATTTGTTTTTGCGCTTCATCCAATGCTTGTTTGATATCCTTGCCGTCTTCGAAAATTTCATTGAGGGTAATGGTACAAAGCACGTTGTTGATGGTAGGCGAAGCCGAGGTCGATTTAATCAATTGAATTTCGTTTCGGATCTCATTTAGCACGTCGAACGGATTGTTGACGAAATATTTGACGAATTGATTGTCCGGATTATGCGTCACGTCCTTCATGTCCCAAACATCCATATTTATAGGGTCAAACCCAAGCGTGTTCCAAATTTCAATATTGGCGTCCAGCGAAAGCTTGGCGTAGGCGATGAATTCTTTGGCCAACTGAATATCCTTCGCCGTTTTGGTGACGACGGTTGCCGTTCCTCCGCCGCCGTAAGAGCGAGGCATGCCTTTTTCAATAACGGGCAAAGGAGCGATAGCGATTTTCCCGGAAAGATCCTTCATATAATTGGTATAGCGGGACATCTGCCAGAGCGGCATGAACGAGGTTGCATAATTGCCCGAATTGAATTCGCCGTAAGCTTCCTCCGTATCCGGCTGCCCGCCGGCAATCGTGGCGATGACGTTATTGTCCTGCAGGTCTTTCAGGATCGTCAGCCCTTTGACCATGGCCTCCGAATTGACCACGGGATTTCCGGCGTCATCCGTAAAATCGGCTCCCTGCTGCGCGAGCAGCAAAGAGGCTTGCCACGTTGCGCTCGTATCCGCAGTTCCCATGTATTTGCCCGTTTTCTCGTAAACCTGCATGCCCGCTTTTTTGAAATCGTCCCAGGTTACGATGTCTTTATAATCAACGCCGGCTTCTTCCAGGATTTCGGTATTGTAAAAAGCGACCGTGGCCCCTACGTGCGTGGACAGTCCATATACGGTACCGTCTTTGCTGTACAGGTCCAATTGCGACTGAACGACAGTTCCCTTATAGGGCTCCACGACATCGTTCAGGGATTCCAATTGCGGCGTTCCCTTCATGAAGTCCGGGTATTTCCCAAGCTCGATATCGGCGATATCCGGAGCGCCCACCCCCGTCTGAACGGCGATGGACAATTTATTATGCATATCGTCATAAGGCATCACCGTGACATTCAGCTTGATTTGCCGGTCGGGATTGGCCGCGTTCCATTTTTCGAGCATTTTCTCGAAATGCTGACCATGCAGCTCCACAAAAGTCCAATAGGACAGCTCCGTGGCCCCTTCGCCGGCTCCGCCTTCCAAAACCGAGGATTCGCCGCCGGCCGTCGTCGATGATTTTCCGCACCCCCATAAAAACGTAGCCATCGTCAACACGAGCAGCATGATGAACCATTTTTTCTTCATACTTGACCCTCCCTGGATTTAAGTTCTGCACATTTCATACAGACGGTTTCTCTACACTCCTTAAGAAAAACATCGATCGAATATCTTTATGGGAGACAGACCGCTCTAGTACCTCATGCTGTGCAAGTCAATCCAATTTGGTCCATTCGGGAGAAAAAGCTGCGGACTGTAGCCGCTATGCCGATCAATCGGTAAGAAAACGACTATCTGCTCAGCCGAATGACGTTCCATGACGCTTTGGAGAGGCGGGCATTTACGTAACCGTCTTGGCAAACGGCGCTTCCTCCGGCGTGAGGTTTTACGTTTTCCCGGTCCGCGGTATTCACCGCTTTCAAGTCCTCATGCTCAAGCACGATATGCTCGACCAGGCGATAGCCTTCAAATCCGCGGATATCGCATTTCAGATCGAGCGCTTCCTGCAGATGACGATTAACGGCAAAAATCGTAAGCTCGCCATCCGCCTCATTGTAAACGACGGCGCTATCCAAATAAGGAACGTCGGTAAAATCCTTGGTATCATAAACAGGTGAATCGACGATGGGCTGCAGCGAAACACCGCGTCCATATCTGGAAACATGCATATACGGATAAAATATCGTTTGTCTCCAGGCCCGGCCGCCGTTTTCCGTCATGATCGGCGCAATGACATTGACGAGTTGGGCCATGCAGGCCATTTTTACCCGGTCGGCGTGGCGGAGAAACGTAATCAGCATGCTGCCCACCAGCAAGGCGTCTTCGAAATTATAGACGTCTTCCAACTGCGGAGGAGCGATTCTCCATGGTTCGATCTGAGCGTCGGCTTGGTTGGAGTGGTACCAAACGTTCCATTCGTCGAAGCTCAGGTACATCGTTTTATTGCTGCGTTTCTTCGCTTTGACGTAATCGCAGGTGGCTGCCACCGTGCGTATGAAATGCTCCATATCCAGCGATCTGGCCAGGAAATTCGCCGTATCGTTGTCCCGGTTGCCGTAATAAGAGTGCAGGGAAACGTAATCGACATGCTCGTAAGTATAGTCCAGCGTAACGGCTTCCCATTCCGGGAAGGTGGGCATTCCCGAACCCGAGCTGCCGCAGGAAACAAGTTCGATGCCAGGGTCTACCTGCTTCATCGCTTTTGCCGTTTCATAAGCGAGCCTGCCGTATTCCTGAGGCGTTTTCTGGCCGATTTGCCAAGGTCCGTCCATCTCGTTGCCAAGACACCAGGTCTTTATGCCGTGGGGCTGTTCATATCCGTGACTCCGGCGCAAATCGCTCCAATAGGTTCCTGAAGCATGGTTGCAATATTCCAGTAAATTTCTGGCGGCGTCAACACCACGGGTACCGAGGTTCACCGCCATCATCACTTCCGACCCCACTTCTTTCGCCCAAGCCGCAAATTCGTTGGTGCCCACGTCATTGGGTTCGACCGTTCTCCAGGCCAATTCCAGCCGCTTCGGGCGCTGATCGGCAGGACCCACTCCGTCCTCCCAGTTATACCCGGATACGAAATTGCCGCCGGGATAGCGGATAATCGGCACGTTCAGCTCTTTGACAAGTTGTTTGACATCCTCGCGGAAACCCAGCCGGTCGGCCGTCGGATGCGAGGACTCATAAATTCCTCCGTATACCGCCCTTCCCAGGTGTTCAACGAAAGAACCGTAAATCCGCTTATCCACGTCGGCAATTTTGAATGCTTTGTCTACTACCACTTTGGCCTGCTGTGTGCTTGAGGACAAAATGATCACCCTCCGTTTTAGAATATTATCAATTAATTCGAATAACCTTGAATGAATCCGCTTACAGGTATAAAATACCATAGGAATAGATTGCTGTAAATGATAAACCTAAATCTTTTTATATTTATATAAACATAAAGGCAAATTCTAAATTTTGGGGCTCATTTTTTGAATTTTACGCAAATTATCAAGTCCGTCACGGAAGTTTGTTTCAAAAGTATATGAACATAATCTTTAATTCACTACAAATTTTAACTATTTTCTTGAGTTATTTTACAAATTTAGATTTAATGCTTTATTAAATGACTACGTTAGTTTATAATAATCTAAAATAAAAGGGCTTCGATATCCTTATTTGGAGGAAGGTTTGCACTATGATTTATATTAAGGATTTGATGAGCGGGATCGACATTTTCAAAGCGTTAAGTTCTGAGATCAGAATTCAAATCCTCGAATTGCTGGCCAAAAACCAGTCCTTGAACCTAAACGATCTCGCTACCCGGCTAAATCTGAGCAACGGGGCGATTACGATGCACATCAAGAAACTGGAGGAAAGCGGCCTGATCGAAATCAGCACCTCGGTGGGCAAGCACGGCATCCAAAAGATCTGTTATTTGAACAAGGATAAACTGATGGTTGATCTGCGCAGCAAAGACGTGGAGAACTTGTACGAAGTTGAAATTCAGGTCGGCCATTACAGCAACTATCAAGTGGCTCCTACCTGCGGGCTTGCGACAAAAGACAGCATTATCGGCGATTTCGACGATCCCCGTTATTTTGCCGACCCGCAGCGGATCGACTCGGAGATTATTTGGCTCTCGGAAGGATATCTGGAGTACCGGATTCCCAACTATCTCAAGCCCAACCAGACTTTTCGCGAAATCCAGTTTTCGATGGAGCTCGGTTCGGAAGCTCCGGGATATTGCGACAATTATCCCTCGGATATTTATTTTTACATCAACGGCATCGAAATCGGTTTTTGGACCAGCCCCGGAGATTTTGGCGATGCGCGCGGAACCTTCAACCCGGATTGGTGGCCTCCTCACTTAAACCAATACGGCATGCTTAAGCTCATCCGGATCAATAATGAGGGCAGCTACATTGACGGATGCCGCATTTCCGACGTTACGCTGGACCAAATTCAGTTGGACTACAAAAGCGAGCTTACGTTTCGCATCGCCGTCACCGACAAACCCGTCAACAAGCGGGGGTTGACCATTTACGGCAAAAACTTCGGCAACTATAGCCAGGATCTGCTGGCCAGGGTTTTGTACGACGTGCAGGGGGAATAGGGGGTGCGGCTCAAAACCCTTATAGCGTAGTCAACGAAAGAAAATAACGATCTCGGGCCGCTCTTGTCCGCCGCTTGCCCTATTGAATAAAATTAAGGGTTGGCAAGCGGCTACCAAATGCGGACGTGAACTCCCTCTGATTCGTTATTCCCTTTCTGGGAGAGTACGGGCAAAAAGATTTTTGAGCGGCTCGAAGAAGCAGAAAAAAAGGCTAGCGAAGAGTTCAAGTCGACCTTTGGGCTAGCCTTTTTTCGGTTTGACCGCGACGATCGCACTCGCTCAGTCGGCTGCATACCGGTTGCCCGGCCGACCTCGCGCACCTTTCCTTAACCTCACATTATGCCTACAGTTCCACCGATGGCTCGCCATTTCGCTTGGCGTTTCCATGAGACTGCCGCTGCGCTTTCCCCTGCCAGTTGACCAAAAAGATGCCGATGCAGGTTAACGCGCCGCCCCCATAGACGTACCAGGCGATTTGTTCGCCGAGCAAAAACCAGCTGCAGAGTACGCCAAAGATCGGAAAAAGGAACAAGAAAGAGCTCGTTTTGGCCGGGTCGCTGTTGCTAAGTAAATAAAACCAAACGGAATATTGCACGATAGAACATAAAACAACCAGCCATATGATCGTGAATCCGAATGACAAATTCATCTCCAAGTAAGACTTCTCGGTCGCGAAGCTGATGGCCAGCAGCATCATGCCCCCCGTCAGCATTTGATAGGCGGCCAGTACCATTTTGTCGAACGCCGGCCCAATTCGGTTGATGATCACCGTAGCGACCGAAAAGCAGACCGCCCCCGCCAAAGCAATCAAAGTACCGGGATTCAAGCTCATATTCAGACCAAAGGCAATGACGACGCCGGCAAAGCCGATCGCGACGCCGACCCACTGTCTGGTTCGATAAGCCGTCCCGGTTAACGCCCCCCATACGATCAGCATGAGCGGGCTGGTGCTTCCAATGATAGCCGACTCTCCCGGACTGATCCAGCGCATGCTGTAAGAGGTAAAACCCATCACCCCTACCGATTGGAACAACCCGAGCAGCACGATTTGCAGCCATTGTTTTGTTCCCTTGGGCTGCGGCTTCCCGGCGCTGAATAAAGCGAGAATCCCTCCGGCCAAAAAGAACCGGATGCCCATCAGAATCAGGGGCGTGGTGTGCATCATCCCCAGCTTGGCGACAGGATACGCGGTTCCCATCAAAAACGTGGTCAACAACAGCAAAGCCATATATTTATATAGACGCATGTGTTGTAATCCTCCTTTGCAGTAGTCATGAATGTATTGTAAAGGAGGTTTGAAATTATGTATAATGATTGATGTAGATATTAGTCATCATAATAAATGATATCAAATCAAATACAGATTGCGATTCGGAGGGAAATCGACATGGAGAGCGCGGATTTGCGCATTTTTCAAGCAGTAGCCCGGGAAGGCTCCATTACCAAAGCCGCCATTCGGCTGGGTTACGTACAGTCCAATGTGAGCACCCGCATCCAGATGCTCGAAAGCGAACTGGGGACAGAGCTTTTTTACCGACATAACCGGGGCATCACTTTAACCTCAAGCGGCAAAATGCTGCTCGATTACGCAGATAAGATCGTCGGACTTCTGGATGAAGCGTCTATCGTCCTTTCCTCTTCCAGCGAACCCGTCGGCCCACTCTTGATCGGCTCTTTGCAGACCACGGCCGCAGTGCGTCTCCCCAAACTTCTAAGCCGATATTATGAAATGTATCCGAAGGTTGAGTTATCGGTCACGACCGATATTTCGAGCCGCCTCGTGGAAAGGGTTCTGCAATTCGATCTGGACGTTGCTTTTATCAGCTCTTCGTACAAACACGATGACTTGATCGCCATCCCTGTGTTTGATGAGGAAGTGGTCGTTATTTCCGCGCCGTGGGTGACCGAAATGAGCGAAGCGCTTGGCAAGCCGATTTTGGTCAACAGCAGAGGCTGCTCTTACCGGGAGGTGCTGGAGGGATATCAGCGTTCCCAGGGCAAGGCGAACATGAATACGATGGAGTTGGGCACGACTGAGGCTATTATCGGCGGAGTGGCGGCCGGACTCGGTATTTCGCTGATTCCGCGAGTTGCTGTACGGAAGCAGGAAGACGACGGCACTGTGCACGTCCACGAGTTGCCCGAATCGATGCGCCATATGAAAACCGAGCTGATCTACCGCAAAAACTCTCATCCGACCGGTGCGCTTCGCGCCTTTATCGATTTGCTGGGCGCCGAGGACAAAGTTCCTTCGTAATGGAAATTGCCGCAGCCGCCTACGCTGCCGTCAGCGTCGGGTGCCGAGGACAAGCTTCCTTCGCAATGGCGCATTGGGATCGCAGGAAAGAGGCATTGGGTTGAACCTATTGCAAACCTGCAGCAAAAGCCGCTGACAAAGTCAGCGGCTTTTGCGCGATTGGACGAGGCTGGAGGGATTGCTCGGATTGATGAGACTGGTGAGACTGATGAGACTGGTGAGACTGATGGAGACTGGTGAGACTGATGGAGACTGGTGAGACTGATGAGACTGGTGGGACTGGTGAGACTGGTGAGACTGATGGAGACTGGTGAGACTGATGAGACTGGTGGGACTGGTGAGACTAAAGAGACTGGTGAGACTGGTGAGACTGGTGGGACTGGTGAGACTGGTGGGACTGGTGAGACTGGTGAGACTGATGAGACTGGTGAGGCTGGTGGGATTGGTGAGACTGATGAGACTGGTGAGGCTGGTGAGATTGGTGAGACTGGTGAGACTGGTGAGACTGGTGGGACTGGTGGGACTGGTGAGACTGGTGAGACTGATGACTAATGAGACTAATGGGATTGATGCGGTTGATGCATCTGACACCAAGTCAGCCAGCCTGCGCCTCCGTCCATGGAGCATAGCGGTACGATTTACCCTTATTTCTGTCGGATCGACCCTTTTCACGAAATTAACGCCCTTTTGGGGCCTTATTTCTCCCGAGAACCCCTCATTGGCCCCGTTTCCGGCCATTCTGGGAAAATAAGGCCATTTTGTGCCGCTATTTTTGAGAAAATACGATCTGAGAGCGGAATAAGGCCATTTTATGCCCTTATTGCGGAGCGGCGAAAGGCGACGGAGCGCGGGAACGACGGAGCGTTGAGCGGCTGAGCACGAAACGCAAAGCGGCAGACCCTGAAGGGCAGAACTTAGAACGGCTGAGCGCGGACGGCTGAGCGTTGAGCGCTCATCGCGTTACTCCATGCCGGCCTCGTTCAGCGCCCGCAGCAGCGTATGCCGATCGCGGACGCGATGGGCCTCGCGCAGGCTGCGCGCGAGCAGCTCGTCGTCGATGCCGAGCTCGCTCCGGCTGACCGGCCCGCCCGCGAGGCGCAGCCAATCGCGGATTTGCGCTTCGCTCGGCAGGTCCCGCAGCCATTCGCGGACCTGCGCGCCATGCTGCCGGAGCGCCTCCGGCTCGCGGCCGGGATAGCCCCCCCGATCGCCCGCCTCGTGATAGAGACGGGCGATTTCGGCGCAGGCGACGCCAACCTTGGCGCCGTGCAGCAGCGCCCGGCGGTCCCGGCGCAAAAACT
Organism: Paenibacillus terrisolis; assembly: GCF_056171975.1. Lineage (NCBI taxonomy): Bacteria > Bacillati > Bacillota > Bacilli > Caryophanales > Paenibacillaceae > Paenibacillus > Paenibacillus terrisolis. The sequence continues at coordinate 45,966 of NZ_JBKFGG010000008.1, forward strand.
CCATCTCCCAATAGTGGGAGAGATGGTGCTCCGCGCCGGAAGCCGGATGCGACTGCCCGAACAGCAGCATGGCGATGCCGGATTCGATCAGCGCGGTCATCAGCGCACGGATGCCCTCTTCCGTGCGGCCGCCGATCGCGCGAACGTGCTCCACGCACGAGCGGAGCGCCCGCTCGGTGATGAGCGCCGCCTGTCCGTCATAGGGTTCCCCGGCCGTGAGCCGGGAGAACTTCCAGTCGAACAGGGAGGTAAATTTGCCGAGCATATCGCCGAAACCGGCGGCGACCAGGGGCTGCGGCGCACGCGTCAGCACATCAAGATCGGCGAAAATCGCGATCGGCGGCTTGGCCGGGACAGTCTTTTTGACGCCGCGGATAATGAGCGGCGCGCCGGATGAAGTGAAGCCGTCCACCGATGGAGCCGTCGGCACGGACACAAACGGCTTGCCGGTTTTATAAGCGGCGAAGCGGACGATATCGTGGATCGTCCCCGATCCGACGGCGAGCAGCGCGTCCGTCTCCGCCGGATCGACATCCAGCAGCAGCCGGACGAGCGAAACCTCGTCGGCGACAACGTCGCCCAGTTCGTTCGGCTGAATGAGACAAGGCTTAACCTCCAAACCTGCGGCTTCAAGTTCGCGTGTCAAGGTTTCACCAACTCCGGCCGCCGCGTACGTATTTTCGTCGGCGGTCAAAATAACCTTCCTATAGCCTCGCTCCCGCAAAAAAGGCGCTGCCTGCAAAATCGCCCCCCGATCCAGTTCAATCCGTTCCAGCTGCTTCAAACGCAGGTCATCGAGCATCATTTTTTCTTTCCCTCCTCCGAGGTTGGCATCTTTCCCATTTATTCCGCCGCGGCCTGCTGTTTGATTTTTTTCAGCCGTTTCATGACGTCATTTCCCCCACGGCCGAAATAATCATGCAGCTGGCTGTACTCCTCATACAACCGGTCGTATACCCGGACATGTTCCGGAATCGGCTTAAATGTTTCCTCCTTCACCCGGGCCATGTTCCGGGCCGCGTCGATGATCGTGTCGTAACCTCCGACCGGCGCCCCGGCAGCGACGGCGGCGAACATCGCCGCACCCAGCGCCGGCGTCTGCTTGGAATCCGCAACGAAGATCTCGCGGTTCGTCACGTCGGCGTAAATTTGCATCAACAGGCGGTTTTTTTGCGGCAATCCCCCGCAGGCATACAGCGCATCCACCTTCACGCCGCTGCCGTCAAAAGCGTCGACGATTTTGCGCGTGCCGAAGGCCGTCGCCTCAAGGAGCGCCCGGTAAATCTCCTGCGGCTTGGTCAGCAGGGTCATGCCCAGGATCATCCCGGTCAAATCCGTGTCCACCAAAACCGAACGGTTGCCGTTCCACCAATCTAGAGCCAGCAAACCCGTCTCGCCCGGCTTGAATACGTCCGCTTCCCGCTCCAGCCATTGATGGACGTTTAAGCCCTCGCGGTCGGCCGCTTCCTTCACATAACCGGGGAGCGCTTCTTCCACATACCATTCAAAAATGTCGCCGACCGCCGACTGTCCGGCTTCATAACCGTACAGCCCCGGGATGATGCCGTCTTCAACAACGCCGCACATGCCCTCGACCTGTTTTTCCTCGGTGCCAAGCAGCATATGGCAAATGGATGTCCCCATCGCCATTACCAGCTTGCCCGGGGTGACGACGCCAACCGCAGGCACGGCCGCGTGGGCGTCCACGTTGCCGACCGCGACGGCGATGCCCGGCTGAAGACCCATGCTTTCGGCCATTTTCGCCGTCAGTCCCCCCGCATTCGATCCAAGCGGAATCACGTCCCCGCGCAGCTTGGTCTCGGCCAAATTTTCGAGCCGGGGATCCAACGCTTTGAAGTATTCCTTGTCCGGGTATCCCTCCCGTTTATGCCAAATTGCCTTGTAGCCGGCCGTGCAGCTGTTGCGGACGATCGTTCCGGTCAACTGCGAGATGACCCAATCCGTCGCTTCGAGGAACAGATCGGTCCGGTCGTAAATGTCCGGCGCTTCGTCGAGGATTTGCCATATCTTAGCGATCATCCACTCGGACGAAATTTTTCCGCCGTAACGGGGCAAAAAGGCTTCCCCTCGTTCGGCAGCAATCCGGTTGATCTTGTCTGCTTCCGGCTGGGCGGCGTGATGCTTCCACAGCTTCACCCAGCTGTGCGGCTTGGCGCTAAGCTCGTCATCGAAGCAAAGCGGCTGACCCTGCTTATCCACCGGAAGCATGGTGCAGGCCGTAAAATCGATGCCGATGCCGATGACATCCGCCGGATCGATACCCGATGCGGCGATAACCGCCGGAACGGAGTTCCGCAGCACCTCGAGATAATCGCCCGGATGCTGCAGGGCCCAGTCATGTTCCAGCTTGACGCCGGAGTCCGGAAGCCTCTCATCGATGACATGGTGCGGATACGGCGTTACATGATCGGCAACCTCGCGCCCGTCCGACAAATCCACGAGAACCGCGCGTCCGGACTGCGTACCGTAATCCACTCCGATGGTGTATTTTTTACCCATCTCTGTTTCCTCCCCATAAATCTACTTTTGTCCGTAATAAGCCCCTGCTCCATGCTTGCGCAAAAAATGGCGGTCAAGCAGCGTCTGATCCATCGGCGCCGTCAGCGGGTTAATCTGCTGCATCGTGGCAGCGATTTTGGCTACTTCCTCCAGCACAACCGCGTTATGCACGGCCGTATGGGCATCTTTCCCCCAAACGAACGGCGCGTGGGAATGTACCAGCACACCGGGCATTTGACTCGGGTCCAACCCCGCGAACCGCTCCACGATCACATTGCCCGTTTCGAGCTCATAAGCGCCTTCGATTTCAGCCTTCGTCATCGGGCGCGTCACCGGGATTTCCCCGTAAAAATAATCCGCGTGCGTCGTTCCGTAAGCGGGGATCGAACGTCCGGCCTGCGCCCAGCTCGTGCCCCAAGGCGAGTGCGTATGCACAACGCCGCCAATTTCCGGAAACGACCGGTAGAGCACCATGTGCGTTGGAGTATCCGATGACGGGCGAAGCGTACCTTCCACCACCCGGCCTTCCAGATCGACAACCACCATTTGCTCCGCCCTCAATTCCTCATATGGCACTCCGCTTGGTTTGATGACGAACAATCCGCTTTCCCGGTCAATGCCGCTGACATTTCCCCAGGTAAAAGTAACCAGCCCGTATTTCGGCAGTTCCAAATTGGCTTCCAGCACCTGCTGCTTCAGTGAATCCAGCATATGCAGCCACTTCCTTTCATAAAATTTGTACGTACAAGTTAGCAAGCAACCTCCCCTTGATGGAAGGGCTGCGGGCAATCTATAATTCAACTTCCGATTCTATATAAGTTTCTTCCGGAACATTTCCCACTCTTGCCAAGTTACTTTTCTTTTGTTCGACTTATTTAGTTCCGTTTAAGCACCGAGTCCCGTTCTATAAGTTCCGGCGCAAACACCGTATCTTCGTATGCCTCGCCTTTTTCGATCATCCCAATCAGCTGCCTTGCGGCCAGTTCGCCCATTGCCGTCTTCGGATGGGTCAGCGTCGTCAGCTTGGTTCCCGAAGCGATGGCCAAGCTGGAGTCGTCAAAACCGACCAGGGACACGTCCTCGGGAATCCGCAGGCCGCATTCGGCCGCTGCATCCATCAGCACAACCGCCAATTCGTCGTTATAGCAGACGAAAGCGGTCGGCCGATCCGCGCCGCCCGATGAAAGCAGCTGAACCGCTTGGCGACGCATATACTCGCCCTTCTGTTCCGTCGTGTACGTGACGACGTGCTTTGGCGAAAGCGTGATGCCGAACTCTTTATGGGCGGACAAAAAACCTTTCAGACGGTTTACGCCCTGCAGGTCGTCTCTTTTGAAGAACCCGGCAATCGACCGGTGTCCGTTCTCCAGCAGGTAATGCGCCGCCTTGTATCCGCCCGTCTCGTCATCGACCTTCAGGCAAGGGCATTCCAGCTCACGGTATTTCTCGTTGATCATCAAATAGGGAATTCCCTGCTCCTGCAGCTCCAAAAAATAACCCAGATTCGGGTTGCCTTCCGCGCTTTTGGTCGGCTCGATGATCAGGCCGCTTAAAGGCTGGCTGGTCATCAGCTGCAAACTTTCCATTTCCTTCTCCTTGGTGTTGTCCGTGCTGGACAAAAGCAGTCGGTATCCCCGGCTTCGCAGCTCCGCTTCCGCGCCCCGCACGATATGCGGAAAAATATAATCGGAAATATACGTCGTAATAATCCCGATCGTTTTGGCCTGCTCGCTCTCGCGGCGAAGCGGGTTTCTGGCAAACGTTCCTTTGCCCTGAATCCGCTCCAGCCAGCCTTCTTTTTCGAGCTCGCCGAAAGTCTGTCTGACGGTTTGGCGGCTTAAGCCGAACTGTTCGGCGATTTCGTTCTCCGAAGGAAACTGGCCGCCCGGCTTGAGCCGGTCCGATTTCAGCCAGGACAACAATTCGTTTTTGAGCTGCATATATTTGGGTAGCTTTCTGCTATTCATTCCATTCTCCATCCTTCACCTGTTCCGCTGTATATCCGCTATTGTATCACAGGCCGAACGATTGTGGAGGCGGTTACAGCCGGTTGCCGCTCGGGTTGCCGTACAGCTTGTCGTTCGGAGTTACCCGTTCGGCTTGCCTTCCGGATTTACCGCAACCGGTACGCGGCATCGCTCCAGCGCAGCTCATCTTTGAACCGGCGTAAAGACGTATCCTTGTCGATGAACACCGCTTCGATTCCGGCCATTTCCGCCCAGTCGGACAAGTTTTCGGGCGTAACCGCAAACGACAGCACCGTATGATGGGCGCCTCCCGCCAAAATCCACGCTTCCGCCGACTCGCGCAGCGAAGGCTGAGGCTTCCAGAGCACGCGGGCCACCGGCAGCTTCGGCATTGGCCGTTCCACCTTGACGCCGTCCACAACGTTTACCAGCAAGCGGAAGCGGTGGCCCAAATCAATGAGCGAAGCGTTGACCGCAGCTCCGTCCCGCCCGTCAAATACCATCCGCGCCGGATCCTCTTTCCCGCCGATGCCAAGCGGATGCACCTCAATCGCCGGACGCGACGCGGCGATCGTTGGACAAACCTCCAGCATGTGCGCGCCCAAAATCATATGATTGCCGGGTTCGAAATGGTAGGTGTAATCTTCCATAAACGAGGTGCTTTTGTTATCGGCGAGCACCTTCAGCACGCGGGTCAGCGCCGCCGTTTTCCAGTCGCCTTCGCCTGCAAAGCCGTACCCGGCTTCCATGAGCCGCTGCACCGCAAGTCCCGGAAGCTGTTTCATGCCGTGCAGATCCTCAAACGTCGTCGTAAACGCGCCGAATCCGCCTTCGTCCAGAAAGCGTTTAAGAGCAATTTCGGTCCGGGCCTGATAAGCGATCGAATCGCGCACCGGTCCATCGCTGAGCCCCGCCTTCGTGATTGTGTACAGCTCGGCGTATTCCTTCAGCAGCGCCTCCACTTCGGCGTCGCCGACTTGCTGAAGCACCTGCACCAGATCGCCGATCCCGTATCCGTTGACCGACCAGCCGAATTTGATCTGCGCTTCGACTTTGTCGCCGTCGGTAACGGCCACTTCCCGCATGTTGTCGCCAAAGCGGGCTACCTTCAAGCGGCGGCTTTCGGCAAAAGCGGCCGCCGTCCGCATCCAGCCGGCGATTTCGGAGCGAACCTCCCCGTCTTCCCAATGGCCGACCACGATTTTGCGCGCGAGACCAAGTCTTGCGCCGATGTGGCCATATTCCCGGTCGCCGTGGGCCGACTGGTTCGTATTCATAAAGTCCATATCGATCGAATCCCACGGGATGTCGCGATTAAACTGCGTATGGAAATGCAGCAGCGGCTTTTGGAGCTGGGACAAGCCCGCTATCCACATTTTCGCCGGCGAGAAAGTATGCATCCAGGTAATGATGCCCGAACAGGTTTCATCGTTGTTCGCGGCAAGGATCAGCCGGTAGATTTCGTCCGGTGTCGTCACAATCGGCTTGAATACCACCGGATACGAAAATACCGGGTCTTGATCCAGCTGTCCGGCGATGATCCGGGAATGTTCGGCAACCTCCTCGAGTGTTTCCCGACCGTACAAATGCTGACTGCCGGTGACAAACCAAAATGAATGCGGTTTCAATTCCATGCTAAAACGCCTCCCAAAAATAGATATGCAACTTATAACTTGTACATACCTAACACGATACGTCCATTACTTTTCTGATATTGTACGTACAAGTTGATTCGATTTTATTCTAGCTCCGGCTAATTAAAAAGGCAAGGGCGATTTTAGAGAGGAGCGGCCCGGAAACAAATAAAACCGGACCCCATAGACGGTTAGCCTATGAAATCCGGCGCTTTACGCGTTATTCGATTTAAACGAGCCGGTTATTTCAGGATGCCTGGGGCAGGTGTCACGCCAAATGCCTTGGCCAGATCGGCCAGCTGTGCATCGGTAATTTCCTGCTTGATCGGATGATGAGCCACCAGCATGTACGTTTGAGCCGCTTTCTCCACCGTTTCAATGAGTCCAAACGTCTCGTCCATCGTTCTGCCGGTGCCGAAAATCCCGTGCTGCGGCCAAATCACTACGCGGCGATCCCGCATTTTGTCCGCCGTCGCTCTGCCGATTTCGCTGCTGCCCGGAACCATCCAAGGGACAACGGCAACGCCGTCCGGGAAAACAACCAGGCATTCCGTACACATTTTCCAAAGCGTCCGGGTCAGATTTTTCTCGTCAAGATCATGGATGAACGTCATCGCCAGCGTATGGGTTGCATGACAGTGCATCACGATCCGATGCTCCGGATCCGCCTTCAGCCGTGCGATATGGCTCATGAAATGAGCCGCCAGCTCGCTGGTCGGAACCGCGCCGTCCCGCAGCCCCCACAGCACGTCGATCTGCTCGCCCGTTTCGCCCACTCGAATCACGCCGATATTGGCTTCCGGGTCGGCAAGCACATTTTTGAAATATTTGCCTGAGCCTGTCACGATGAAATATTTGCCGGCGAGTTCCTTCACCGGAAACGTCAGCTTAATCGTTCTGTCGGCCTTGCCCACTCCTATATATTTCGCGACCTCCGCCTCATCCAGCAGGTAGCTGATGTTGCCGCCGTTCCGTTCGTCCCAGCCGAGCTGCCACATGTAATAGGTGATTTCGGCCATTTCTCGAATAAATGGGACTTCCAGCACCGACGTTCCGTTTTTTTCCACCGGCAAAATTGTACTCATAGCAGGTTTCTCTCCTTTGTTTTGCTATCCTGTAAAAAGGGGGATGAAAAGATGACTATCTTCAATTTCATCGTACATCGGATTATGTTTGTTGTAAACAAAACAAAGATTAATTATGTTGTTTTTATTTTGTTTTTGTCAATTTGATGACGACACCGACCGACTGTCTGCCCCCTCTTTGAGTTGCCAACTTGGCCGTTTTATCGCTATGATAAAGAGAACCCCCGCAAAACGGCATAGACTTTTGGCGGGATGAAACGTACGGAATTCGAGGTGAGCCCATGCTGGCTGCGGAAAGAAAACAAAAAATCATCACACTGATCCATCAGGACAAGCGGGTGATGGTTTCGGAATTAAGCCAAATGTTCGAAGTGACGGAAGAGACGATCCGGCGCGATCTGGAGAAGCTGGAGAAGGAGGGCATCGTGACCCGCACTTACGGCGGAGCCATGCTGAACCGGCATACGAATGAGGATTTGCCGTATGCAACGCGGAATACCATTAACGTGGGGATCAAGCGGGACATCGCGCTTAAAGCGATGGAGCTGGTAGGCGACGGCGACACGCTGATGGTGGATCCCAGCTCCACCTCGTTTGAATTTATGAAAACGCTGAGCAACAAAAACAACGTCACCGTCATCACCAACTCCGTGAGCATTTTGCACGAATTTGCGGGTTCGGAGCTGAACATCGTCTCTACCGGCGGTTCGCTGCGCAGCCGCTCCATGTCGCTGGTCGGCCCCGCCGCCAGGGATACGGTGCAAAAATACAATGTGGACACCGCCATTATCGGCTGCAAAGGACTGACCCGGGACAACGGCGTTTCGGATTCCAACGAACCGGAATGCGATTTAAAGAAATTCATGCTGCGCCATGCGGATAAAGTAATTTTGCTGGCCGATCATACCAAATTCGACAAGAACGCTTTTGTGAAACTGGCCGATTGGGAGCAAATCGATTATTTGATCACCGATCGCCGGCCTTCGGACGAATGGATGGAGCTGCTTCGGCAAAATAATATCGAAGTTCTTTTCTCGTAAAAGAACGCCGTTTATCCGATCAAGAGCGCGTAAACGACGCCAGGCCCGTGAACGCCGATCGTCAGATCGTTTTCAATGTCGGCCGAGCGGCTTGGGCCGGAGATGAAATGAATCCCCGCGGGCAGAGGCCTATTGCCTTGGTGCGTTTCGTCGAAAGTCTCCAGCACTTCGCCGAGCCGTGTCCGCAAGCGTTCCGCCGGAATCACGGCAAACAGCATCGGCGGCAGCAGACTGACGGAACGCCCTCTGCCGGGGCCGGACAATACGGCGATGGAACCGGTGTAGGCGACCGCATGATCGGCGGCGACAATGCCGATGTCCGCCTCCGCCGCGCGGGCCTTCCAGTCCTCGCCGGGATCGTCGTTCCAGACGGAGACGGAGACCGCCCCGAACCTCTTCGCTACGAATGATGAAGCGTAAGCCGTTTCCGGAGCGGCCGCCGTTTCGGACGTCTCTTCGCCGCTCCCCTCTCCGGCTCGATTTTCTTCGGAGCTTCGCGTTCCCGCTCCCCAGCCCGCCTCAAACGCTTCCTCCAGCCGCAGGGCATCCAGTATCGGATCGTTTTGCCGGATGATCCGGCGAGTTCCCGTTTCCTTCGCTTTTGAAAGAATAAACGCCTGAACCTCGCTCATCTCGGCGAGCCGGATGACGCGGCCGCCCGCGCTTTCGAAGTTGGCGGCAAACCGTTCGATCCGCTCTTCCGGACTCCATGCGAATTCGCGCCAATATGCCGGTGCGCCCCGGTGTGGATGCTCCGGGGCCGTGCGTTGCCTCGGGCGCTTCAAACGCCCCGCAATGCCGTCCATGAACCGTTCCTGATTGGAACGGGATTTCTCCTCCATGGCCCGGAGCCACTCCTCGTAAGCATGATCTTCCGTCACCGTGCTCCCTCCTTTTGATTCGTTTTGGCGCTCCGGTCCTTCAGCACCTTCTCCAATCGCTCCATTGCCTTGCGTTCGCGGTCCCCTTCCGGTAGATCCCGATCAAGCTCCCGCCGCAAACCGTTCCACCGGTCGCGAAATGGCCGCTTGGCCAGCACCGGAGCGACCCGGTTATGGTTCCAGCCTTTGAGCGGCCCGATTTTTGCGGAGATTCCCCCTTCTCTCGCTACAAGCTTCTGCGCGGCTCCGCCGAATTTCAGCGTTCGATGAAGCCGCTTCGAGTTCGCCATGACTTTTGCGAATCCCCTCATGCCAAACGTCTCCAACCGATTGCCGTATCCCCGCTCCACTTTGCGTTTGCGCAGATGCACCAGCATGTCGTGCAGCGGAATTTTGACCGGGCAGGCCTCATAGCAGGCGCCGCAAAGACTCGAAGCCGACGCGATGTCGTCCCATTCGGCGACGTTGCGGTTCAGGGCCGGGGTCAGCACCGCTCCGATCGGGCCGCTGTAAGTGCCGCCGTAAGCGTGGCCGCCGATATGGCGGTAGACGGGGCAGGCATTGAGGCAGGCACCGCAGCGGATGCAGTTCAACAGTTCCTGAAATTCCAGGTCGCCGAGCTGCTCGGAGCGGCCGTTATCGAGAATGATGATATGCATCTCCTCCGGGCCGTCGCCGTCTTCCCGGCGAAGCGGGCCGGTAATGCCCGACATGTAGACGGTCAGCTTCTGTCCCGTCGCCGAACGCGGCAGCAAGGTAGCCATTACCTCAAGATCGCTCCAGGAAGGAATAATTCTTTCCATCCCCATAAATGTAATCTGTGTCTTTGGTACGGTCGACACCATGCGGGCGTTGCCTTCGTTCTCGAACAGCACCATCGAGCCCGTCTCGGCGATGGCGAAGTTACAGCCGGTCATGCCGATGTCCGCGGCGAGGAATTTGCCGCGCAGCTTCCGGCGGGCAAAGCCTGCGAGCACGCCGGTATCCGGGGGTAGCGTTGTCCCTGCTTCCTTCGACAGCAGTTCGGCGATTTGAACCCGGTTTTTGTGAATTGCCGGAATGATGATATGGGACGGCGTCTCCCCCGCCAATTGAATGATATACTCCCCTAGATCCGTCTCCACCGCATCGACGCCGATTTCCTCCAGTGCGTGATTGATGTGCAGCTCCTCGCTGACCATCGATTTCGATTTGACGACGGTGGAGGCCCCCTTCCGCTTGGCGATCTCCAAGGCGACGTCCACCGCTTCCGCGCCTGTTGCGGCGAAATGGACATGCGCTCCGTTTTCCCTGGCCCGCTCGGCAAACAGGTTCAAGTAATAATCCAGATGGGCGATCGTATGCAGGCGGATTTGCCGTCCGCGTTCCCGCCATTCCTCCCAATGACCGTGATCGTCCGCCGCCTGATTTTTTCCGTTACGCAGCCGCTCGGTCGTAAAACGCACCGCTTTGCGCAAAAAATCGTTGTTCAGCGCCTCGTCGGCCCGTTCCTTGACCGTAGAGGCCGAGAGTTGAGACCGGCCCCGGCCGCCGCCATCGCCATGAACGCTCCCGCTCTCCCTCAAGGCACCGCTTTGCTTTTCGTTTGCGTTCATCTTCCGCTCACCCCTTCATACAGCAGTTCTGCCAGATGCATCACGCGAACCGGCTGTTTGCGATGCCGCAGGTTACCGGCAATGTTCATCAGGCAGGCCATGTCGAGGCCGGTCAGCACCTCCGCCTCCGTTTCCAGCACATGATCCGCTTTCTCTTCTACCATTGCACCGGAAATATGGGGCATTTTGATCGCAAAGGTTCCCCCGAACCCGCAGCAATCCTCGGCAAATGGAAGGGGAACCAGTTCAAGGCCTCTCACCTGTCCGAGGAGAGCCATCGGCTCCTCCTTGATGCCCAATAAACGGCTGCCATGGCAGGAAGGATGATACGTGACTTTATGCGGAAAAACGGCGCCAAAATCCGTGATCCCAAGCACCTGTACGAGAAACTGGGTAAACTCGTAGGACTTGCTCTGCAGTTCCTCCGCCATCGCCAAATGGACGGGATCGTTCTCGAACAGCTTAGGGAAATGGTGAATCATTCCCGTGCACGACCCGGAAGGAGAGACGACAAAATCGCTGTCCGCAAAAGCCTTAAGCAGCGTCAGCGCCGATGTCCGCGCTTCTTCCCAGTACCCGGCGTTAAAGGCGGGCTGCCCGCAGCATGTCTGGGCGGCGGGAAAATCAAGCTTTACGCCCGCTTCGGCCAGAAGGCGAACCATCGCTTCGCCGATCTGCGGGTAAATCGCGTCGCTGACGCAGGTAATAAACAACGAAACCTTCATGCCTCCGCCCCCTTGTTTTACTCCTCGCGCAAGTTTTTTTAAACCTGAATAAGCCGAATCGAAAGCCGCTCCATCCGGCTTGCAAATTCGTCATCCGTCGGACGGTAATCCGTAATGATCGCATCCAGCTTCCCCGTTTCAGCGACATGCGCGAACGATTGCTGGCCGAATTTGCTGGCGTCCGCGAGCAGCACGACATCATCGGCGATGTCGATCATTTTCCGCTTGACCATCGCCTGCTGTTCGTTCGATTCGCTGATGCCCCGCTCCGGATGGAATCCTTTGCAGGACAGGAACAGCTTGTCGACATGGTAGCTCTCCAGCGAACGCTCGGCCAGCGGTCCTACCCAGGACATGGAGCGCCGCGCCAGCGCACCGCCTGTGGAAATCACCTCGATCCTTTCTTTGGCGCTCAACTCGTGCGCGACCTTCAGAGAATTGGTCAGTACGGTGAGCGGCATATCCGGCAGACTTGCCGCCATATACCAAGCCGTCGTGCTGGCGTCGAGCACGATCCGGTCGCGGGGTTCGATCCGCTTCACCGCTTCGCGGGCAATCCGCCGCTTCTCCTCGGCCTGCATGACCTCACGTTCAAAATAAGGCGTCTCCGGCTGATGATCGCGCAGACTGACCGCCCCGCCGTGGGAGCGGAGCAGCCTGCCCGCCCCCTCCAGCCGGTCAAGATCGCGCCGGATCGTCTCCTCGGTCACCTCGCACAGTTCGCTCAGTTCCGACACCCGCATACTGCCGCGCTCGTTGACGAGCCGGATGATTTTTTCGTATCTTTCCGCCGCTAGCATGAATTCCCCTCCTAACTTGATGCCGCCTCGCGCTTAACGAACGAAGGCGGCCGGCACGCCGCCGTCGATCGTCAGCATGCTGCCGGTCGTTTTGGCCGAACGCGACGAGGCGAAAAAGGCGACGCCCTCCGCGATGTCGCGCGGATAAATGTTGACGAGCAGCGTCGTCCGTTTCCGGTAATACTCCTCCAGTTGATCCGGCTCGATGCCGTAGGCCGCGGCCCGTTCATTACGCCAGTTCGAGTTCCAGATGGCCGAGCCCTGGAGAATCGCATCGGGCAAAATCGTGTTCACCCGGATCCCCAGCTCTCCGCCTTCGGCGGCAATGCAGCGGGCCAAATGCGCCTCCAGCGCTTTTGCCGAGCTGTAAGCGGTGGCGTTTTTCCCTGCGTAAACCGAGTTCTTGGAGCCGATGAACACCATGCTTCCGCCGGTATTTTGCTCCTTCATCAGCTTGAACGCCTCGCGGGCTACGAGAAAATACCCTGTTCCCAGCACGGACATATTGAGGTTCCATTCCCGCAGCGAAGTCTCGCCGAACGGGCTGGAGGTGGCGAGCCCGGCATTGTTCACGATAATGTCTACGCCGCCGTACATCAGCGCCGTTTCGGTGTACGCCGCCGCGACCTGCTCTTCGCCGGTCACATCCATCTTTACGGCCAGCGCGCGGTTTTCGCCGTATTTTTCGTTGATCTCAGCGGCAACCTTTTGGGCGCCTTCGAGATTAAGGTCCGCCAGCACGACGTGAGCGCCTTCCGCCGTCAGCCGTCGCGCTGTTTCGCTGCCGATGCCGCCCGCCCCTCCGGTGATCAAAGCGACCTTGCGGGAGAATTCCGCTTCGGCGGGGGCCAGCGATAATTTATACAGCTCCAGCGGCCAATACTCGACTTGGTACGATTCGTTTTCGCTGAGCGAAACAAAGCTTCCGAGCGCTGTCGCTCCTTTCATCACCGCGATCGCCCGATGGTACAACGCCCCGCTGAGCTTAGCGTTGCTCCAGCTTTTGCCGGTGTTGATCATTCCGATTCCCGGAATGAGAATAACCCGCGGCGCGGCCTCGAACATGATGTCCCCTTCATTTTTATTGCGCTCAAAATAAGCCTTGTAGCTTTCCTTATAGGCGGTGATGCCCTCCGTCAATTTCGTTTTGAGGCCTGCGATGCCAAGATCGGGATCCTTAGCGTCCGGGGCCCAATCAATAAGCAGCGGGACGACTTTGGTGTGAACGAGATGATCCGGACAAGCAGCCCCGATTTGGGACAGCTGCGCGGATTCCCGTCCGCCAACAAATTCCAGCACATCTTCATCGTCGTCAAAATTTAGAATCATCGGCTTTTCGCCGCTGACCAAACCTCTGACAAGCGGCATCACCGCAGCCGCAGTATTCCGGCGCTGCACAGCGGTAAGCGCTTCCGTTTTGATCCCGCCAAATAATCCGCCCTGCTCCGCTTTGGCCCGAATCCGGGCTTCGATGTACTTTTCCGCTTCGTTGATGATGGAGATCGTCTTGGCATAACACGCTTCCTGCGTATCTCCCCAGGTGACCAGTCCGTGCTTTTCCATTAGCACCAGCTCCGCGTCGGGATTGGCCAGTACGCCTTCAGCGATCAATTTGGACAAGGTAAAACCGGGACGGATATAGGGAACCCACACAAACCGGTTGCCGTAGATTTCCCGGGCAATGTCCCGGCCGTTATCCGCGCAGCATAAGCTGATAATCGCGTCGGGATGGGTATGGTCGACATGCTTGAAGGGTAAAAAGGCATGCAGCAGCGTCTCGATCGACGCACGGGGATGTTTGGCGTCGATCATGCAGTTGGCAAGATAAGCCACCATATCTTCATCGGACATCTCCTCGCGCTCAAACAGCGGCCCAATATCCTCCAGACGCAGTCCGGTAAAATTTCCGGCTTTCATGCTGGCCAGATCGGAGCCGCTCCCCTTCACCCACATGACCTCGATTTCGCGGCCGCGGAAGTCGGTCTCGGTCGTTTTGCTTGACGTATTGCCGCCTCCCCAGTTGCATACCCTGCGGTCGGCTCCCAGCAAATTGGAGCGGTAAACCAACCCTTCAAGCTCAGACGATAATGCGGATGAAATCGATGAGTCCCATAAATTCTGTACCATGTTTTACCTCCATTTTTGATTATTCATTTTTTTCTTTATTTTTGTTTGTTTTAATTTTAATATATTTGTTTATGTTTGAGTATACGTTTTCATAAAAAAATGCAAAAAAAACCAGCCATCGCGATTGAGGCGAATATGGCTGGTTTTAGTTGTTATCCGTTTAGTAATTGGTGCTGCTTAAACCTTCTGCGGCGCGCGGCATTACCAAGCGTAAGCGCGCGGCGCTTCCCCGCCGGGACCCGGGAAAATCTCGTCCAATCTTTGCAGGGCGGCTTCGTTCAGCTTAATGTCGATGACGCGCAGCGTATTTTGGAATTGCTCCAGCGTGCGCGGACCAATGATCGGAGCGGTCATTGCCGGATGCACCAGCGTCCAAGCCAGTGCTACATTAGCTTCACTTTCGCCCAGCTCTTTGCAGAAATCCGAGAAGGCATCCAGCTGCGAACTGAACTGCTCATAACGGTTGTTATGTGCCGAACGCGAGCCGGCTTGCGGATTCTTGGCATTGCCGCCGAGCAGGCCGCCTTCGAGCGGGCTCCAGGCAACGACGCCGATGCCATGCTCTTCCGCCGCAGGCAGCACTTCCAGCTCAGGAAGGCGGCACATCAAGCTGTATTTATGCTGCTCGGACACCAGGCCCAGCACGCGCTGATTTTTCGCTTCGTATTGCGCCTTCACCAAATCCCGGCCCGCAAAATTGCTGGAGCCGACATACCCGATTTTCCCCTGGTTCAGATGAATGCGGAAAGCTTCCCACAATTCGTCCCAGGACACGTTGCGGTCAACATGATGCATTTGGTACAGCTCGATATGATCCGTCTGCAGCCGGCGCAGCGAACCTTCCAGATGACGGCGGATTTTATAAGCCGACAAGCCGCCTTCTCCGTTTGGGCCGTCCAGCGGATCGCTCATGTCTCCGTATACTTTGGTGGCGAGCACCACGTTCTCCCGGCGTCCTCCGCCTTGCGCGAACCAACGGCCGATGATTTCTTCGGTTTTCCCGGAATTTTGTCCCCAGCCGTAGATATTGGCGGTATCAAAAAAGTTGACGCCCGCATCCACCGCCGCGTCCATGATGCGGAAGGATTCCCGTTCGTCCGTGTTGACGCCGAAGTTCATCGTACCAAGGCATAATCGGCTTACCTTTAAGCCGGAGCGTCCCAAGTATGTATATTCCATTCCAAAAAACCTCCTCAAAATGGGTAATAAAAACTGTAATCTCACCGATTTCATTTTACCACGGCAGCACGCCGCCTTCCACACTCTGCAATTCCAGGTTAAAGGGGGCTTCGGTTTCACGGCCAAAACGGTCCTGTACAATATTCCAAATTCGGACTGCCGATTGTTCCGGTGTCAAAGGCGCTTCGGCATCCTGTTCCCCCCGCATGAAGGTCTGCACCCAGCCCGGATGCAGGACGAGAACTTGACCGCCCCGGCTTTTGATCCCGTTGTAAACCAGATTCGACTGCATGTTCAGCGCCGCCTTCGACATCGCATAGGCATACCAGCTATCTCTGAAGCATTGGCCGATGCTTCCCGCCTCGGAAGAAATGTTGACGATCAGCTTATGGCGGCTGTTCAGAATCAGATCGATTAACGCGTGGGTCACCCTGAGACTCCCAATCACGTTGACGTTGTATACCTCCAGCATTTGCGCAAAGTTCAGTTCGTCCAAAATTGTAGCCCGGATATCGCCCAAAATCGCCGCGTTATTGATCAGCAAATCCAGAGAATCCGTGTGTTCGCGCACCATTTGCTCCGTATGTTCCACACTCTCGTCGCGGCCGATGTCCAGTTCCGTTATTGTCAGCCTGTCGCCGTATTGCGATTTTAAGCCTGCAAGCGAATTCTCCGCCTTGCTGTATTGTCCGGCAAAAACCCGCCAGCCTTCCTCCAGCAGCCTGCGGACGAGCTCCAGGCCGATTCCGTGATCCGCGCCCGTGACCATCGCCGTTAATTCCATCCCGTCATTCTCCTTGTATCGTAGGGAGAAGCGGCCGCCTCAGGAGCAAGCGCTTCCCGTTTACTTACTATTGTAAGCGGAAACATGCTGAAGCCCAAGATAAAAAAGTGCACCGCCCCATGGGCGGCACACTTGTCGATTTTGCTTCTACTGCCTTATTTGCTGCCAAGCCTGATTACTCGACCACGACGCCTTTTTTCAAAATAACGTTGCCGTAAAGCGCCGTTTCTCCCGTCGTAACTATGGCGTAAGCTTGTTTGGCCCGCTCGTAAAAAGCAAACCGCTCCACCTCTTCGAACGGCTCGCCCGCGCTATGATAGCGGCTGACGATCGACCGGTAGGTGTCCCAAATCGGCGTTTTTACCGGATCGCCGGGCATCACGGCCATTAAGGATACCGGATGCTCCACGTAGGTGTCGAGCGGGAGCAGCGGCAGAACCGCCTGCAAAAGCTCGGGAATTCCGTGGCCGTCGCAGCGGACCAAACGCCGGGCATGGCTGGCTGCCGGGAAGTTTCCGTCGGCAAATACGATCTCGTCGGAATGCCCCATTTCCATGAGGATTTTCAGCAAATCCGGTGAAATCAGGCTTGAAATTCCTTTTAACATACAAATTCCTCCACCAATGGATTCGGGCTTGATAAATTGAACCAAAGACTGAATACGTATAACGGCAACCGTGTGAAATATTCTTTCGATCGCTGTTGTTCCCGGATTTCTTTGATTTAATAAAATTCAAATGGAGTAAAAATCCGGTCACAAAGGCGACCTCAAGCCTATGCTTCCGACGTAGCTTTCTTTCAGAAAGCTTTTAGCTTCTGCCAGAACATTTCACCCTTTTGCCAAGTTACTTTATTATTGGTTCAACTTATATAGATTTAAAATCAGTTCACAGTCAATTTCGAGAAGCCTCAAGTTGGCCGGCCCGCGGGACATGTTTCTTTACAGCGGTCAAGCCTTGACTGCCGCCGTAAGCCGAAGATAGTTCCCGTAGGCGTCCGCCCAGGCTTTCACGTTCTCGGGCTCGTAGGCGTTTACGGCAAAAGACGATTTCACCAGCTCAAGCCCTTCCTGCATATCCCGGATATGCTCGCCCGTTCTGAACTGAACGAGCAGGTTGCCAATAGCGCTCGCTTCCACCGGGCCCGCCCAAACGGAGCGTCCGATGGCGTTTGCCGTAAACTGGCACAGCAGCTCGTTTTGGATGCCGCCGCCGACCATATGCAGCCCGGTAAAAGACGTCCCGGTCAGCTCTTCGGCCTGCTCCAGCACTTGCCGGTAGCGCAGAGCGAGACTTTCCAAAATGCAGCGGGCCATTTCCCCCTCCGAGCGCGGCTCCGGTTGGCCGGTCTCCCGGCAATAGCTGCGGATTTCCTCCGGCATGTCGGCCGGATTCATGAATCTGAGATCGTCGGGGTCGATCAGCGAACGCAGCGGCTCGGCCGCTTCCGCCAACCGCACCAGCTTCGCGAAGGAAAAATCCGCTCCGCTCTGCTCCCATTTGCGCTTGCATTCCTGAAGGATCCACAGGCCCATAATGTTTTTGAGCAAGTGGTAGGAGCCGTCCACCCCGCCTTCGTTGGAGAACTGGCGCTCCATAACCTCGGGCCGCAGTAAGGGAGCCGGCATTTGCGTGCCGAGCAGCGACCAGGTGCCGCTGACGAGGTAGGCATATTCCTGGGAGGCAGCCGGTACGGCGGCGGCGGCCGATTCCGTGTCATGCGAAGCGACCGCGATCACCTTCATCGGCGGTACGCCAAGCTCCGCGCAAACGTCGTCGGTAAGCTCGCCGATGACGGCGCCGGGATGCACGGGCGTAAGCAGCAGCGAATCCGGCAATCCAAGCTCCCGCATCAAAGGCAGGTTCCAGGCATTTTTGCCGGAGTCAAACAGCTGCGTGGTTGTCACCATCGAGAACTCGCAGGCTTTTTCGCCCGTCAAAAAGTAATTCAGCAAATCGGGCGTCAGCAGCAGTGTTTCCGCGATTTCAAGCTTGGGCGAGCCCGCCTTTTTCATCGCGTACAATTGATACAGCGTATTAAACGGCATAAACTGCAGGCCGCTTTCGCGGAAAAGCCGTTCAGGGCCGATCAGCCCGGACACCTCCTCCACCATTCCTTCCGTATGATGGTCCCGGTAGTGGTAAGGGATGCCGAGCAGTTCGCCGTTCCGGTCCAGCAGGCCGAAATCGACACCCCATGTGTCGATCCCGCAGCTTTCCGGCCGGTAGCCGGCCTGGAACGCTTTGCGGATACCGGTTTTGATTTCCTGAAGAAGCATAGCCGTATCCCAGTGCAAATGCTTGCCGATCCGCACCGGTATATTGGGAAACCGGTGGATTTCCGTGATGTTCAAAATGCGAACGGCTGCGTCGCCGGAACTGACACCATGACTGATACTGTGGCCCCCTTCATGGCCGTCGCTGGAACTGTCGCCGATTACACCACCGCTTTTTGTTGCGGGCGCCTCTACAATCTCGCCAATCAATGCCCGGCCGCTGCTCGCCCCGAGGTCAAAAGCCAAAACGCAAGGAACTCGGTTCATGATGCATTCACCGCCCGATCATTTCATTTTTTGCAGCAGTTTGATGCGGTAATCTTCGCTCTCCAGCGCGGCAATTTCCGCCACTTCCTGCTCGCTGAGCGGAACCGGTTCGCCTGCGGCGCGGGCGCTCAAATAAATTTTGGCGCTCTCCTCGACCACCTGGGTCCGATAGTAAGCCTCCCGCAGATTGCGGCCCGTCGTAACCAGGCCGTGGTTGCCGAGCAGAATCGAGGTGGCTTCATTCACCTTGGCCGCCACTGCATTGGCCAGCAGATCCGTCGTTGGAATCAGATACGGAATGAAAGCCGTTCTGCCGACAAGGGCCGCTTGGTCCGGGAACATGATCGGCAGCTCGTTTTCAATCAGCGTAAAAGCGATGCAGTGCGACGGATGCGTATGAACCATCGCCCCCATGCCGGGCTTCTCGCGGTATCCGTACAGATGCATCAGCACCTCCGAGGATGGCCGAAGTCCGTTGTCGGTAATTTCTCCGGTGGGGATATCCACCTCCACCCATTGCTCCGGCTCGATATCCTCCAAGGCAAAACCGCTTGGAGACAAGTACATCTTGTCGCCTGCCCGGGCGCTGATATTTCCTCCAGGTCCCACTACCAGCCCGCTGTCCACAATTTTCCGCGCATATTTGCACAACTCTTGCCGAGTTTCCATATTTTGCATGACTCTATCTCCTTTCCGTTACGTTTATTACACATTGCCGTGGCATTGCGTTCCTTACGCCGTTATCAAAAACTTTCCGACGCTGCATTGTTTTGTTCGCTTGCCTGCAAACTCCGCCTCTATGGCTCCATGCTGTCTATCTTGTTTTTACACATTAATGTCCAAGTGTTGATCCAAGTTTATCGTGCCTCGAGCGCCTAGCCGCTAGAAGATCAGAAAGATTAAAAAAGATTGGAAGGATCAGAAGGATCGAAAAAGCTGGAAAGTCCAAGAGTTACTAAAAACTGCGAAAATACATCTTTTTCTTCGCACAACGCCGTTATGATCTGCAATTCCTGTAAAAGTACATCTTTTCACGCCTCAATAACTCGTATAGGCGTCCTTACCCGCTAAATCCCTGCACTTTTGCAGGTTTCTCGATCAATACGGCGTTTTTCACCGAAAAAACCTGTATTTTTGCAGGAATTGGACTCGGACTTTACAGCTTGGCCCGTAACCATTTGCTAATTCCGGAGCAGACACAAAAGTAGAACATCCAAAAGTTGTTCAGGCAAAAATGTTGCACATTATGCATGATTTTCACTGTGTGAGGCGGTGATAGGGCCTTTTGTTGCATAAAGTGCAACATTTGAGCAGAAATTGAGCCAACAATGGCTATTTCAGCCAATATTGCTGCACTAAATGCAACATTACCGTCTCTTCACCCGGTCTTTGCTCCAATTTGTTGCACCAACTACAACATTTCAGCAGTACCGCTTGTTTTTTGCACTTTACCTGAGCTTCCCTGCTGCAAAGCGTTCACCAACGGCTTTTGCACTGCCCACTACCATGCGAAGGTATTACGGCCGGGGATCCCCTTTGGGAGTACGCCGCCCGAATTGCGGAAGCAATTCCGGGCAGACGACGGACAACAGAGCCCTGGCCGCATTACCGAAGCATTTTACTTATACATCGCCCCAAAATTCGCGCACGCCCGGAAATCCGCGCTTTCGGCGCTTTCGGTGCCGAAGAGGCCCCAGGCGCGAGGACGGAACACTTTTTCCTTAGGCACGTTGTGCATGGCAACCGGAATGCGCAGGATCGAAGCGAGCGTGATCAAATCGGCGCCGATGTGGCCGTAGCTGATCGCGCCGTGATTCGCGCCCCAGTTGTCCATCACGTCATAGACGCTCGTGAACGCGCCGCTGCCGGTTAAAATTGGCGCAAACCAGGTCGTCGGCCAGGTTGGGTCGGTCCGTTTGTCAAGGATGTCGTGTACGTTCTCCGGCAGCTCGACCGAGTAACCTTCGGCGATTTGCAGCACCGGTCCAAGGCCCTGCACCAGGTTGAGGCGCACCATCGTCATCGGCATATTGCCCCGGGTCAAGTAGTCTGTGGAGAAGCCGCCGCCGCGGAAATACTCCAGCGAAGCCGGACGCCACTGCGTGCCTTTCAGCATTTTGCCAACCTCTTCGCCACCGATTTCCCAGTACGGCTTGATCGCCGGCTTCCCGTCTTTCGACTGCTCCCCGGTGCCGTCCAATGCAGCCGATCCCGAGTTGATCAGATGCAAAATGCCGCCCGCCGCGCTGCCTTCCAGCTTGTAGCCGGCTACACGCTCAACCGATGCCGGGCTCCAATACGTTCTGACGTCGGCAAAAATTTGCGCGGTATTGGTCAGCAAATGTCCGAACAGCATGCCAACCCCGTTCAAGCTGTCGTTTTCCGTAGCGACTATATATGGGGCGCGTCTGCCGTTCCAGTCAAACGAGGAATTGAGCAGCGTCTCCATAAAATCGCCGTTCGGGAAATGGTCCGTCCACTGCCGCTGCCCTTGAAAACCGGACGCGATCGCGTGGTGCCCCTGCGCTTCCTCTTCAAAACCAAGCTCGGCCAGACGCGGATTGCCGATCATCAGATCGCGTGCGATCAGCGTCATTTTCACGCTGGTTTCCCAGTCCCGGTCTTTGCGCGCCCGGTCCGTCTGCAGGTGAGCCGGATTGTTGTCGGGCCCTTCCTTGCAGTTTTCCTTCACCCACGCCAAAGCCAGCTCATATTCCTCCGGATCGAAAATTTCCTCTTCAATCCGGCGCGTAAACTCCGTCATATCGATATATTCGTTGCGCATGCCAAGATACTCTTGGAAAAAGCGCGCGTCCACCATCGAGCCGGCGATCCCCATCGATACGGAACCCATCGACAGGTAAGCCTGATTCCGCATCTGCGCCGCCGCGAGGCCGGCACGGGCAAAACGCAACAGCTTTTCCTGTACGTCGGCAGGAATCTCCTGGTCGCCTTCGTCTTTCACGTCTTCGCCGTAAATGCCGAAGGCCGGCAGTCCTTTTTGCGCATGCGCGGACAGTACCGCTGCCAAATAAACCGCTCCCGGACGGCCGGTGCCGTTAAAGCCCCAAACCGCCTTCGGAATGGACGGATCGGTATCCATCGTTTCCGTTCCGTAACACCAGCACGGCGTTACCGTGATCGTCAGGCCAACCTCGGCTTGCTTGAACTTTTTGGCCGCCGCTGCCGCTTCTGCCACACCGCCGATGCAAGTGTCCGCGATGATGCATTCCACCGGCTCCCCGTTCGGGTAACGCAGCTCGGCGGTCAGCAGCTCGGCCACCGACTTGGCCAAATTCATCGTTTGCTCCTCCAAGGATTCGCGAACGCCTCTTCTTCTGCCGTCAATCGTTGGACGAATGCCGATTTTCGGGAATCCGTCACGCCATCTGTAATCGTTTTCAACCATGTTTATATACCCTCCTTGAATCTTGAATTATCCTTATTGTAAAATTGGCGAGCCCGCCTTGATAACCCACTATTCTGCCATATGCCTGCAGCGATCCGCCAAAAAAGTGAACCTGTCAAAGGGAGCGGGCGGCGGTAACCGAAACCGGAGCCGTCGAATCGTAGCAGCCAAATCCGAATGCAGCCTTTTGAAGAAGCCTCTGTGCAAACCTGCGCTTTTTCACCCCCGCCAACTTGCGATATAATGAAGTCATCATCATGCCGGGAGGGGCCGCTTGTGCCGAAGATCGAAATTCCGCATAGCAAAGAAGACCGTTTTCGCTTTCAAAAGATTCCCGAGCTCCTGTATGCAGGACAAGTCGTCGACGAGTCTTTTTTCTACGCTCCGCCGCAAATTCACGATTTCTGCGAAATCATTTATATCGTCGAGGGTTCCGGGGAGTTCCAAATCGGCGGCAAAACGTACCGTCTGCATCAGGGCGACGTGGCGATTTACAATCCAGGCGTTCAACACGAGGAGCGTTCCTCCAGTCCGGACCCGTTTAGGGTCATTTACTGCGGCGTCGGCAACCTGCATATCGAAGGCGTTCCGCAGGGCATGCTGCTTCCCCCGACGGTGGAGCCGGTCATTTCCTGCGAGAAATACGCCTTCAAGGTCGAGAGCTACCTGTCCGAAATGCTGCAGGAATGCGATTCCCAAGTCCTCGGCTACGAGACGCTGGCCAGCAATTTGCTGATGTCGCTGATTACGCTCATTTACCGGATCGTCGACGTGAAGCATCAATTTCTTTCATTGAAGGGAAAGAACGAAATTACGATCCGCACCAAGGAGTTTATCGATAAAAACTATACGCAGAGCATCAGCTTAAAGGAAATCGCCGATACTCTCTACGTCAGCCAGCATTATTTGTCCCATTTGTTCAAAAAAGAGCTTGGCGATTCGCCCGTCAACTATCTGATCACCCGCCGGATTGAGGAAGCGAAGCGGCTGCTTGCCGACAGCAGGGCGCCGGTCCACGAGGTGGCCGCCTCCGTCGGATACGGAAACGAGAAATATTTCTCGATGCTTTTCAAAAAAGTAACCGGCCAAACCCCCACCGCGTACCGGGACGGGGAGAAGCGAAAAAAAGAAGCATCCCCCCGCTGACCCTTGCCTAAGGCTGCTCTTCCATAAACGGAAAGAGCAGCTTTTGATTTTCGCGGCCGTACATGTTTGCCTTGGTGACGATCACAGACCCCGTATCCACGGCAGCGTCCACGCGCCTTCCGGCGATGACCGCTTTAGCGGATTTGACGGCCAAATAGCCCATATTGAAGGGCCTTTGGACGACCGTCGCCTGCAGCAGCCCCTCCTCCAAAAACACAACTTCGCGCCTGGAGCTGTCAAAACCGACCAGCCTTACTCTCCCGCTTGCCTGCATATCGCGGATGGCCTCCGCCGCCCCGACGGCCGTCGGTTCGTTCAGCGCCACGAGTCCACGCAAGTCCGGCTCTTCCTCCAGCATTTCGCGGGCCAGATCGTAGGCTTTTTGCACGAGCGCCCCGCTGTATCGCGTCTCCATTACGGAAAATCCGGTCCGGCGTTTCAGCGTATCCCTGACTCCCCGCTCCCGCTCCAAGGCGGTTTCCGAGCCTTGCACCGTATTGATGATACCAACCGCGCCTTCTCCATCAAGCGCCTCTTCGATCATCGCTCCCGCTTTTTGCCCGGCGGCATAATTGTCCGTTCCGATGAAGCTGGCGGAAATTCCGTCCGCCGCAAGGCCCGAATCGACGGTCACCAGCTTGATTCCGGCGGCGGTCAGTTCACGGGCAGCGGGGACAAGCTCACTCCGGTCCGTTGCCGCCAATATGACGGCATCCGGTTTGGCCGACAACGCTTCGCGTAAAATAGCGGCCTGGCCCGCGATATCGCTTTCCGTCTTCGTGCCTTTGACGACAAGCTTCACACCGTACTCCTCGGCGGCAACGGCCGCGCCTTGTCCCGCCGCGACCCAAAACTCCACACTGGAATCGAGCGATTTCGGCACGTACCAGACAACAGGGGTTTTCGGTACCGTAAGCTGCCCCATATAACGAATTCCCCAAGCCGCCAAAGCCAAAAGAACCGCAGAATTAAACAGAATCAGCATTCGTTTCCCCACGGGAATCGCCCCCTTCGTCCCGCAGCTCCGGGATGATCAGCCGCACCGTCGTTCCTTCTCCCAGCTCGCTTTCGATCTTCAGGCTGTAACCCCGGCCAAAATGAAGCCGTATGCGGTGGTTTACGTTATGCAGTCCCAGCCCTCCGGATAAACCGGAACCGGAAGAAACAACGTCAAGCGCCTCCGTGGGGCGGGCCAATTTTGCCGTGAGGTCGCGCAGCTTCTCCGGGGTCATGCCCAGTCCGTCGTCGCTGACGGAAAGCTCGATCCCGCCGTCCGTCCGGCGGCCGCGAATGGCGATGTTCCCGGGTTCGCCTTTGCTGCGAATACCGTGATAAACCGCGTTTTCCACAAGCGGTTGAAGTACGATTTTAATCGTCAAGCACTCCAGAATGTCCGGATCAACCTCCACGGAGCATGTGAACTGACCGCGGTACCGGATCGATTGGATCGTGACGTAATTTTGCGCATGCGCCAGCTCGCTGCGGATGGGCACCAACTCTTCGCCGCTGCCAATGCTGGACCTCAAAAGCTTGGATAAAGCGGAGGTCATCATCACGACGTCGCCCGATTTTTCCATTTCCGCCATCCAGATAATCGAATCCAGCGTGTTGTACAAAAAATGCGGCTGAATTTGCGCCTGAAGCGCCTTAAGCTCGCTCGTTCGCTTCTGCTCCTGTTCGCGCACCAACTGGCTGATCAGCTGCTTGATGCGAGCGGCCATCAGGTTGAAAGTTCTCGCCAGCCTGCCGATTTCGTCGATGCTGGTAATGTCGACCCTGACGTCAAAATCGCCGGTCTCCATCTTTTTCATCTGCGCGCCGAGATTTTTGATCGGCTTGGTCAGCTTCAGCGACAGAAACAGGGACAGCGCCAAAGCCAAGACCAGGGAAACGCCGCCCCATAACACGGAGGTTCTCCGAATTTGCCCTTTGTTCCCGACGAGTTCTTCCGGGTCGCTAACGCCGACGATTTTCCAGCCGAAAACGGAGCTTTGGACCGTGTACATTTTTTCCTTCCCGCCGCTGTCCGCTTCGAACACCGTATCCTGCGATCTCAAAATCGCTTCGATCGGCTCCGACTTGAGGCCGGAGTACACCAATTGCTGCTGCGGATGGTACACCAGGCTGCCGTCCGGCGCGAGTATAAAAACGTACCCCTTGCTCCCCATCTGCAGCGACCGCCCAAGATCGTTGATGACGCTGTAATTCAAGTCCACCAGCAGCACACCGCTTGTTTCGCCGCCGTTTTCCGGCTTAATTTGCCTGCCGATGGATATCACCCACCGATACTCCCCGTTAAACAAATGCTGCACCCGGGAAGAGGAGGCGGTCTCCCGCCCTCCGGCGGCTTTAGCCGCTTTATACCAATCCTGGCCGATCAGCTCAGGATAGCTTTTGAGATACCCGGGGCTGCGATCCGAAACGACGGCTCCGTTGCTCCCGACGAACAAAATGGCGGCGATATCGCTCCGCGACCCGGCGATCGCCCGGAAGAAATCTCCCGTCCGAGCCGCAAGTTCCCGTCCCTCCGGATCTTTCGGATCGCTGCGGCCCATGAGCGCCTGCAAATCTCCGTTTTTTACCGCCATTTCGGAGATCCCGGTCATGTTGCCTACGTAAGTCCCGATATTGGTGTTGACCTGCTCAATGAGCTTGGACGTATAACCCGTGGAATTTTGCTTCACCGCCTCCGAGGACAGTAGAAAAGTGTTCAGCGTCAGGACAACGGTTGTGCAGAGAATCAGGCAGGCAAAAGCGACGGCGATTTCCGTGCGAATGCTCCTAAAGCGAAATCCGATCCGCTTCATCCAATTGGCTCCTTTGCGGCGGCGCGGTATTCCTTGGGTGTCGTTCCGGTCATTCTTTTGAAAATAACGCTGAAATACTGCGGGTCCGCATACCCGACCTTGCCGGCGATATCGTAGGTTTTAAGGCGGGTTATGGCGAGCAGTTCCCTGGCCTTGTCAATTCTGTGCCGCGTAACGTATTCCACGAAGGTAAGACCGGTATGCTGTTTGAAAAGAGTGCTGAAATAGCTGGGGCTGAGATACACGTGCCCGCAAACCTGGGTTAGTCCCAGCTCGGGGTCATTGTAATGTTGACGAATATAGTCGATGGCATCCTTCATTTGCGTTTCGCTGACGCCGGCCCGCCGCTCGGATAAAAAAGCGAGGACGTCGCGGCAGCGCTGGTCCAGCCAGCCGATCAGATCGCCCAGGGTTTGCATGGGAGGAATGCGCGAGAAGGGATCCTCGCCGAACAGTTCTACATCGTCAAACCCGGCCTCCGCGACCAGGTTGATGAGGACAACCAGTAAACGATGAGCTAAAGCGTAGCATCTTCTAGGGCTGGGTGCGGTGCGGCGAAGCTGTGCAAAACCTTCCTCCAGCTCCAGGGTGACGAGGTCCGACCGTCCGGTTTTGAGCGCCGGAATCAGCCTTTTCTCAAAGTCGGCGAAGCCGAACCTTCCACCGGGCTGGCCGTACTCCACATCCTTGATCGACAGCACTCTTCCGCGGCCGTGAAGAAAACGGTATTCCAGCGCCGAGGCGGCCTCCTGGAATGATTGGGGCAGCTCGCTCCGGCGCAGGCAGGGACGGCCGATGCCGATCGACACGGAGCTTTTCAGATATTTCTCCACGGCGAATTTGGCTTGCTCGGCCGCGGTTTGCGCCGACAAGTCCAGCTCATTTCCCTCGCCTGACAGCAGCAGGCCGATTTTGTCGTCGCGGGTTCGGAACACGCAGCCCCCGTGCTCTTTGGCGAAAATTTCCTCGAAGATGTTAAAAACCGAAAAACGGCGCAGTTCACGGTCGTCCATGGCAAGCGGCGATCCCCCGGCGCGCTCCGATTCTTCCGGATCGGCTACAAGCGCCACGTAATCAGGTCCCGCCAAGCGGAGCTGGAAATATTGCAGCTTGCTTTCGATTTCCTTTTCGCTCATACGAGTCGTCGCCATTTTTTCCAGGAACTTCTCGCGCAGCAGCGGGAGGCTTTCGTTCAGGCGCCGGCGCAGCAAGCTTACATCTTCCCGTTTGGACCGCTCCTCGTCCAGCTCCCGCTTCATTTGCTGCAGAAACTCCGTCAGCTCGCGAAGATTCACCGGCTTCAGCAAATAGTCATTCACCTTCAGCTTGATCGCCTGCTTGGCGTAATCAAAATGCTCGTAACCCGTGATAATGACGATACGGACCTCCCTGTAGCGGGAAACGACATTTTCCGCCAGGGCCAGCCCGTCCATAAAAGGCATGCAGATATCGGTAAGGATCACGTCGGGGCGCAGCTGATCCATCGCTTCGAGCGCATCCCGGCCATTGCCGAAATCGCCCGCCAGCTCAAAGCCGCAGGCGCTCCAATCGGTTTTTGTCTTGATGCCTTCCCTCACTTCATCTTCGTCATCCACGACGATCAATTTGTACAAACCGCTCCCCTCCTCTGTCTAAATGAAGCGAAGCGGCGCACGGACAATAGACGTTTTATTTGCAGGAGACCTGCTATCCATTGTCCGTTATAGCCGCGCCGCTCCGCCATTCTCCATTTCGACAGCGCTTACAATTTTCCTGTACTATCCCAGTTTATTCGTAGAGCAGCGGTTTAATATCATCCGCATCAATGTTTGTTTTGTCGTACCAATGGAAGCCCGTATCGATCGTCGGTTCCAGCGCTTCGCCGCGGATGGCCATGACGGCGGCTTTGACGGTCCAATAACCGATGCCGATCGGATCCTGGGTTACCGCGCCGGCCATCGTGCCGCTACGGATCGCATCCGTTTGCAGCTTGCCGGAGTCGAAGCCAACAATCGTAATCTTGCCGTTTTTCCCGAGTTCGTTCACCGCGTTCACGACACCGATCGCCGAGCCTTCGTTGGAACCGAAAATGCCTTTCAGATCGGGATGCCCTTGCATAACCGCTTTGGCCAGATCGGTGGATTTCAATTGGTCTCCGCCGCCGTACTGCACGTCGACGATTTTGATGTTCGGGTATTTCTCCTTGATCTGGTTCATAAATCCGTCGCGGCGGTCAACACCGGTGCGGCTCGTTTGGTCGTGGACGATCAGGGCGATTTCCCCTTCTCCGCCGATCAGTTCGGCCATTTTGTCCGCGGCCAGTGCGGCGGCGGCTTTATTGTCGGTGGCGGCCGTCGTTACCGGGATTTCGCTGTCGACGCCGGAGTCGAAGCCGATGACCGGGATGCCCGCGGCCTTGGCTTTTTCGAGCAGCGGCACGGCCGCCTGGCTATCCAGCGCCGCAAGGCCGATGGCGCTTGGTTTCTTGTCGAGCGCGGCCTGCAGCATCTCGATTTGCTTGTCGACCTGGGATTCGTTTTCCGGCCCTTCAAACGTAATTTCCACGCCGAATTCCTTGGCGCCTTTCTCCGCCCCCTGCTTCACCGCCTGCCAGAACTGATGCTGGAAGCCTTTGGAGATGAGCGGGATGTAAATTTTCTCGTTGTCCGTGCCCGAGCTTTCCGTATTCGCTACGTTGTCTCCGCCGGCATTTTGATTTTGATCGCTCCCGCCGTTTGCGCTATTGGAGCCGGAGTTGTTGCCGCCGCTGCTGTTATTGCCCTCCCCGCAAGCGCTCAGAGCCATCACCATCATCAGCATAAAAATCAAAGCGAGCATCCATTTGTTTTTTCTCATTTCAATCTCCCCTTCAGATTGGTATTGGTAACTCTAATTTAGAATCGAGAACTCTATTTGCATTTACGGCTCTCCGCCATCCCAACAAATGTTGCATAAAGTGCAATATTTGACCGAGCGGCCGACAGCAGCCTGTTTTGTTGCAGAAAGTGCAACATTTCATCCGTTCCGCCTGCCTGTTGCCCGAATTGTTGCATTAAGTGCAACATTCTGGCGCCGACCGGCTCAAAAATGGACTTTGGAGCGAGATTTGTTGTAAAAAGTGCAACTTTTCATCCTCACTACACGCCCATAGCCCCGAAATGTTGCATAAAGTGCAATATTTGACCGAGCGGCCGACAGCAGCCTGTTTTGTTGCAGAAAGTGCAACTTTTCATCCGTTCCGCCTGCCTGTTGCCCGAATTGTTGCATTAAGTGCAACATTCTGGCGCCGATCGGCTCACAAATGGACTTTGGAGCGAGATTTGTTGTAAAAAGGGCAACTTTTCATCCTCACTACACGCCCATAGCCCTGAAATGTTGCCTAAAGTGCAATATTTGACCGAGCGGCCGACAGCAGCCTGTTTTGTTGCAGAAAGTGCAACTTTTCATCCGTTCCGCCTGCCTGTTGCCCGAATTGTTGCATTAAGTGCAACATTCTGGCGCCGACCGGCTCAAAAATAGGCTTTGGAGCGAGATTTGTTGTAAAAAGTGCAACTTTTCATCTTCACCACCCGCCCATAGCCCTGAAATGTTGCATAATGTGCAAAATTCCCCAATTGGCGATCATGAAGAGCTCGGTGTCTTAGCAGTCATAGCTAATTTAGTTATAATGTCGCCCTTTGGTTTTGCGGTTTTGCGGTTTTGCGGTTTTGCGGTTTTGCGGTTTTGCGGTTTTGCGGTTTTGCGGTTTTGCGGTTTTGCGGTTTTGCGGTTTTGCGGTTTTGCGGTTTTGCGGTTTTGCGGTTTTGCGGTTTTGCGGTTTTGCGGTTTTGCGGTTTTGCGGTTTTGCGGTTTTGCGGTTTTGCGGTTTTGCGGTTTTGCGGTTTTGCGGTTTTGCGGTTTTGCGGTTTTGCGGTTTTGCGGTTTTGCGGTTTTGCGGTTTTGCGGTTTTGCGGTTTTGCGGTTTTGCGGTTTTGCGGTTTTGCGGTTTTGCGGTTTTGCGGTTTTGCGGTTTTGCGGTTTTGCGGTTTTGCGGTTTTGCGGTTTTGCGGTTTTGCGGTTTTGCGGTTTTGCGGTTTTGCGGTTTTGCGGTTTTGCGGTTTTGCGGTTTTGCGGTTTTGCGGTTTTGCGGTTTTGCGGTTTTGCGGTTTTGCGGTTTTGCGGTTTTGCGGTTTTGCGGTTTTGCGGTTTTGCGGTTTTGCGGTTTTGCGGTTTTGCGGTTTTGCGGTTTTGCGGTTTTGCGGTTTTGCGGTTTTGCGGTTTTGCGGTTTTGCGGTTTTGCGGTTTTGCGGTTTTGCGGTTTTGCGGTTTTGCGGTTTTGCGGTTTTGCGGTTTTGCGGTTTTGCGGTTTTGCGGTTTTGCGGTTTTGCGGTTTTGCGGTTTTGCGGTTTTGCGGTTTTGCGGTTTTGCGGTTTTGCGGTTTTGCGGTTTTGCGGTTTTGCGGTTTTGCGGTTTTGCGGTTTTGCGGTTTTGCGGTTTTGCGGTTTTGCGGTTTTGCGGTTTTGCGGTTTTGCGGTTTTGCGGTTTTGCGGTTTTGCGGTTTTGCGGTTTTGCGGTTTTGCGGTTTTGCGGTTTTGTAGACTTGCCATCTTGCGAACTTGCCGTCTTGCGAATCCCGACCTGGCGATTCACAGACCCATTTTTTACATCCTGTTGCTTTCTAACTTTTACTTTTCTAACTTTTGCTTTCCAAACTTTTGCTTTCCAAACTTTTGCTTTCCAAACTTTTGCAGCAGCAATCTGCTAATTCTGGACTTTGGACCCTCTGCGCACGCTCATCGCGCCTACTGCTTCTTGCGCCGCCGCAAAATGTCCGCGTACACCGCCAGAATAACTACTCCGCCGACGATCACCGTCTGCCACTCCTGAGGGACGGACAAAATCCGCAAGCCGTTGGTCAACACGCTCATGATGAGCGCCCCGATCACCGTGCCAAGGATCGAACCCTGTCCGCCGCTAAGCGAGGTACCGCCGATTACGACGGCCGCAATCGCTTCCAATTCGTAACCCGCGCCCAGAGAGGGCTGCGCGGAGTTGAGCCGTGAGGCCATGAGCACCCCGGCGATCCCGGCAAAAACACCAGTAATCACGTAGATGACAATCTTCCAAAACGTCACTTTCACTCCCGACAGCCGGGTTGCTTCCTCATTGCTGCCAAGCGCGAAATTATACCGGCCTATGATCGTTTTGGAGAGTACAATTCCCGCCAGTACCGCAAGCCCGAAAAAGATAAACACCGCCAGCGGAACGCCGAGTATCGTCGCCATCGAGATTTTGGAAAAGCCCGGCGTGTCGTTGAAATAAATCGGCTTGGTGCCGGAAACGACCAGCGACAATCCCTTCGTCACCATCATCATGCCAAGCGTGGCGATAAACGGCGGTATGCTCATTTTCGCCACCAGCCAGCCGCTAATGAACCCGCACAGCGCTCCCGCCAAAATCCCGCCGACAATCCCAAACGGGATCGGCAGGTGCCAGAAGCTAATGACCACCCCCACCATGACGGAAGAAAAGGTCATCACCGTCCCTACCGACAAGTCGATCCCGCCGGTGATAATGACAAAGGTGGAGCCTAGCGCGAGTACGCCGATCACGGCCGTGGACAGCATGATGCCGATGATGTTGTCAAAGCGGAAAAAGTTTTCGGATGCCAGCGAAAAAACGATGACCAGCAGGATCAAGCTCGCAAAAGCGAGCACCTTCTGGGTAGCGCCCGCCTGCAGCAGCGCCGGTCTGCCCTTTGCGGCCGATTTTTCAAGTACAGTCACAACTTCGACCTCCTAAAAGTTTTGTGAGGCTAGGCTTCTTTGATTTACACCGCTACAAAACTGGCTTCGGAAGGATCAGCTTAAGTTTTGTAAAGCTAAGCCTCTTTGAATTTACATCGCAGCAAAACCAGCATCGGAAGCATACGCTCAGTTTTGCGATACGTTCAGTTTTGCGGAACATGGGCTCGCAGCATTTTCTTACGCGCAGCTCCCTCACCGGAAGCCGGCTTCTTCTTCCCATCATCCCCGCATCGTAGCCAGCTTCATGATCGCTTCCTGGGTGGCCTCCTCCCCGCGGAGTTCACCTGTAACCCGGCCCTCGCACATCACCAGTACGCGATGGCTCATTCGCAGCACCTCCGGAAGTTCGGAGGAGATCATGATGATCGATTTGCCCTGCCGGACAAGTTCGTCAAGCAGCTTGTAGATTTCGCTTTTGGCGCCAACGTCGATGCCCCGCGTCGGTTCGTCGATGATCAAAATGTCGCAATCGCGGGTGAGCCATTTGCCGATGACGACTTTTTGCTGGTTCCCGCCGGACAAAAATTTCACCACCTGGTTGACGCCCGGCGTCTTGATGTTGAGCGACGAGACGTGGACTTCCGCGTTTTTACGGATTTCCTCCGCCTTCACCCAGCCGAAGCGTTTCCGGTAATTTCCCATGGAAGCCATCGCAAGATTGCTTTTGACGTCCAAGTCCACCAACAAGCCGTAACGCTTGCGGTCCTCGGACAAATAGCCGATGCCGTGTTTTACGGCGTCCGCCGGATTCTTCAAGCGAATCTGCCGTCCGCGGACCAAAATTTCGCCTGCATCGAACGGATCGGCGCCGAAAATCGCCCGGGCCACCTCCGTCCGTCCCGCTCCCATCAGTCCCGCAAACCCGAGGATTTCCCCTCGCTTCAGATAAAAGCTCACATCCTTCAGCGCCGAACCGCGGCGAAGCTTCCTGACCTCAAGCACCTTTTCTTCGCCGACGTCCCCAACGTCGGGTCTCGAGGTTGCGTAAATCTGCCGCCCGACCATCATGGAGATAATCTCGTCGATCTCCGCCTTTTCGGTTTCGACCGTGTCCACATAACAGCCGTCCCGCATGACGGTGATCCGGTCGCTGATCCGTTTTAATTCGTCCATCCGGTGCGAAATGTACACGATGCCGGCGCCTCTGTCGCGCAGTTGCCGTATCGTTCGGAACAATTCGTCGATTTCCGCATCGGTCAGCGCAGCCGTGGGCTCATCCATAATCAGCACCTCGGATCGATAGGAAAGCGCTTTCGAAATTTCCACCATTTGCTGCATGGCGACGGTTAATCCGGCGACTTTGGCCTTGGGATCCAGCTTGACGTTCAATTCCGCAAAAAGCGCGCCAGCCTGCTCGTTCAGCTTCTTCTCGTCCAGCAGCAGGCTGGGCCATTTTCGCGGCTCACGTCCGATGTAGATGTTTTGCGCCACCGTTAAATCCGGCATCAGTTGAAGCTCCTGATGAATGATGCTGATTCCGAGCTGCCGCGCCGTTCTTGTATCCGGTATGGATACATTTTTGCCTTTGTACACAATCGTGCCTGCGTCCTTCTGGTACACCCCGGTCAAAATTTTCATCAACGTCGATTTGCCCGCCCCGTTTTCGCC
This sequence comes from Paenibacillus terrisolis, assembly GCF_056171975.1. Taxonomy (NCBI): domain Bacteria; kingdom Bacillati; phylum Bacillota; class Bacilli; order Caryophanales; family Paenibacillaceae; genus Paenibacillus; species Paenibacillus terrisolis. The sequence goes on from NZ_JBKFGG010000008.1 coordinate 79,580, forward strand.
GACCAGCGCGTGAACTTCCCCGCTCCTCAGTTCAAATCGGCACTCATTCAGCGCCCGAACGCCGGGAAACTGCTTATCGATGCCCTCCATCGAGACCAGAATGTTGTCCATCCGCCTCACCTCGATCTTTTGGTTTCATGATCAGTGTATAGGCCGGGCCGCCCGATTAGAGTGGAATAATCTACTGGAAAAAGTTTAAAATTTTATGATAATTCCGTGCCTTTTATATCGGAAATGACGCTTCTCATCCATTTGTCGATTCGGAGTGCCCCAATCCAGACAAAACAGCGCAAGTAACGGGGCTTACAGCCCCAGATACTTGCGCTGTGAATAAACGATCCTCACATCCACTAAAACGTAACGGCCAACTCGGCGGAAATCGTGTCGCGGCTGTTGCCCCCGACCTGAATGGCGATCTTGCAAGGCACCGCCGCAAATCGCAGTTCCCGATTCCAGATCCCAAGTTCCTCCCGGCTCAGGAGAAATTCGACGGTGCGGCGTTCGCCCGGGTTCAGCTCGATTTTGCTGAACCCTTTCAGTTCGGCGATCCGGCGGGTGATACCCGCTTCCCGAGCCCGTATGTACAGCTGGACCGTTTCCGCCCCGCTGCAGCTTCCCGTATTTTCGACCTCGACGCGGACGGTCACCTGCTCCCCGCTTTCCAGCTCCGCTACCGATATGCTCCCCCGGGACAAAGAAAGCCGGGCATAGGCAAACTCCGTGTAGCTAAGCCCATAGCCGAACGGGTACAGCGGCGCGGAAGGCATGTCGACGTAATTTCTTGTTCGCCCGGGATCCTTTTGATTGTAATACACGGGGAGTTGGGCTGCGGAACGCGGTAGCGATACCGGCAGCTTGCCGCTCGGAGTCGCCTTTCCGAACAGGATCTCCGCGATAGCATGGCCGCCTTCCGTACCGGGATACCACGCACAAAGGACGGCACCGCACCCATCGATGATGCCGGTGAGCTCGTGCGGCCGGCCTTGGATGAGGACGGCGACGACGGGCGTGCCGGTAGCGGCGACGGCCTCGACAAGCTCCCGCTGCACCCCGCCGAGCGACAGGTCGGCCAGGTCGACGCCTTCGCCGCAGTCCATCTCGGACGGGCTGCCCTCCTTTACGATCGCCGCGCCGTTGTCTTCGAAGTCGCCCCCGAATTCGCGGGCGCTGCTCCCGCCGAGCACGAGCACCGCTACGTCCGCGTCCTTCGCGGCTTCCACCGCCTCGGCGATCCCCGCTTTGGACCGGTCGCGGATGCCGCAGCCCAAGACATGAACGACTTCGGCGCCTTCCGGTGCGCATGAACGGATGCCCTGCAGCACCGTCGTTCCGGTCCCCTCGCGCTGGACGCTCGTATAGTCGCCCAGTTGGTTGTACAAGCGGTCGGCGTTCGGGCCAATGACCGCAATCCGCCGCGGCCGGCCGACGATCGGCAGCAATCGGCCCTCGTTTTTGAGCAGCACAACCGATTCGCGGGCCACCTGCAGGTTCAAGGCCCGGAATTCCGGGCTGCCGACGACAGAGATCGCCCGAAGCTCCGGCACGTAAGGCCGGTCGAACAGACCAAGCCGGAATTTAAGCCGCAGCACGCGCTCGGTTGCCCGGTCGATGTCCGCCTCTTGTACCAGCCCTTGGCGGACCGCTTCCTCCAGCGTCGAAAAGGCGGTATCCCATAGACTGAGATCGACGCCCGACGCCAAAGCAAGCGCCGCCGCGGACTCGTGACTGCCGGCAAGCGCCAACAGCCGATCCACGGCGCAGCCGTCCGCCATGACGATGCCGGAGAATCCCCATTCCTCGCGCAGGATGCCGGTCAGCAAATCGCGATTGGCATGACATGGCACACCGTCAATTTCGTTGTATGCCGCCATAAAACCCGCGGCTCCGGCGAGCGCTCCCGCCCGGGCGGCCGGGAGATGGATCTCCCGCAGCTCCCTCGGCCCGATGGCGGCCGGACCGGCGTTGCGTCCGCCCTGCGCCGCTCCCTGCGCGCATAAATGCTTCAGGACGACCCCGACGCGGTCCGGCGCGTCCAACTTCCTCGGGTCGTCGCCCTGCATTCCGCGAACCGCCGCTTCCGCGAAGCGGGCGGCCAAATAAGGATCCTCGCTAAAGCATTCCTCGGAACGCCCCCAACGCGGTTCCTGCAAAATATCCAGCGCCGAGACCAGCCCGACGTGCGCGCCGCGGCTGCGAATTTCCGCCGCCACATGGGCGTACGCCCGCGTCATCAGTTGCGGATTCCAGGTCGCTCCGGCGCCGAGATTGACCGGCAGCAGAGTCCCGTCCAGCGCCTGATGGCCGTGCGGACATTCTTCCGTCAGCAGGACGGGAATTCCCAGCCGGGTATGCTCCAGCACGTACCGCTGGAGCAGATTCGCCACCTTCGCGCTATTCGCCGCGGTGATTCCGTTCCCGTAATTCACGCCCGACCAAGGATCGCTGCGGAACAAGCCGTACAGCGCCCCCATCCCGCCGCCTTTGGCAACCTCATCCTTAAAAGCGTCGGTCAGCTCGAACCCGTCGTCTTCCCGGACGTAGGCGTCCCAACCGTACATCCGCTGATTGAGTTGGCCCACTTTTTCCCGGAGCGTCATCCGGGCCAACAAATCTGCCACCCGCTCCTCCAATGGAGCAGACGGCAACCTGTAAGTTTCCATCCGTGTTCCCCCTGTTTGTCGGCTGATGGCTCAAGGCCATCCGGCCTCCTCCTATTCCTTTCCCGTCTCCTTGCCTGCCGGCGTTTCCTCGCCCGCGGACGCATCCTTGCAGACGCGCAGGCCTCGGTATTCCTTCGGCGTCATGCCCGTATACGATTTGAACACGGACACGAAATATTTGTATTCCTTGTAACCGACCTTGTCCGCAATCTCGAACACCTTGTCATGTGTCGTAGCAAGCAGGTTTTTGGCCTGTTCCATCCGCATCTCGTTCATGTATTCCGTAAAACCTTTCCCCGTGCTCTGCTTGAAAATATAGCTGAAATAACTCGGCGTGATTTTCAGCCAAGAGGCGACCTCGGAGGCTTTGAGGTCCGTGCGGTTGCGATCGATGATGAATCTTTTCGCTTTTTCGACGATCCAATAAGACTTATCGATTCCGCTTTGGTCAACCAGCCGCTGAAGTTCCTTCATGTCCTCCAGGACCACCGTTTCGAGTCCGGCGTAGGAGTTGTAGAAATTCGGGTCCGGCTGCCCCCGGTGGCCGTAATCCAGTCCGGTCATGCCGCTCTTGCGCAAGCGCTGTCGCAGCAGCGCGAACAATTCCTCGTACAGGTTCCAAGCTTCCGGCAGCAGATAACGCGATTCCCGGCAAAAACGGAACATGTCCTCCGCCAACCGGCGTACTTCCTCCCGATCCTGCTTAAACAACGCAGATACGAGTCCCTGCACCGTTTCCGTAATATCGAAGCCCGGCAGCGTCCGGCCGGACATCGCCGCATCTCCGTAATCGGCCGTCAGGACCCGGCGGCCGTCCAGCACATGAAGCGCCAGCAGGCGCACCGCTTCGGCGCAGCGGTCGGCGGTTTCTCCCAGTTCCTCGTAAACGGAAGAAGCGCCGCAGTAAATCCGGCCTCCCGCTCCAGGATTGAGCGACGCCACCGCCATCGCCAGCGATTCGTTCCAAGCGTTCGGCTCAACTCGATCCTTCGATGTCAGTAAGGTCATAAGCAGGTTTTCATGATCAAATACGGATACCGCCCGAAGCGCAGCTCCCTCCAGATGGCGGTGCAGCCCGAGCAGCCAGGCTTCTTGGATCGCTTCGTACCGAGCCGCTTCCATATCGGCAAATCGTTCGTGAAAGTCGGCTAGCTGGGTTGCTATGATGCGGAACTGGACGCCGTCCAGCGAGGGCGGCGGTTCTTTGCCGTACGCCGAGCCGTGCCGGGCCATTCCCGAAAGCCACAGCCCGGTTTCCCGAGTTGTCTCTTCCTTGTCGCCGGTTCGTATGCCGGCAACAATTTTTTTCACGACAGAGGTCAATTCCTCGATGTCGACCGGCTTGAGCAAATAGTCTCCCACGCCAAGCCGGATCGCCCTTCGCGCATATTCGAAATCCTCGTATCCGCTGATCATGACGACCTGAACCGCGGGATGCCGCTGCCGCAACTGCTTGGCCAGCTCCAGCCCGTCCATGCCGTCCATACGGATATCCGAAAGCACCAACTCTACGCCATGTTCCTCGATAACCCGCAAAGCTTCTTTCCCGTCATACGCTTCCCCTACGACTTCCACGCCCAACGTTGCCCAATCGATCGTATAACGCAGCCCCTCGCAGATGACCGCTTCGTCATCCACGATCAGCATTTTCACGCGTTTGCCTTCGCCGGCGGGCTCAGCTTTCGTTCGAAGATCAGGATTCATGGGGCTCACCTCCCGGATGGCCGGCCTCGGCATAGGGGAAACGAAGCTGTACCCACGTGCCTTCGGCCGAAGTGTCGACGATCTCCAAACCGTAATCCTGCCCGAAAAAAATCGATAGTCTTTCGTGAATGTTGTGCATGGCTCCCTCCCTGATTCCGCTCGTTCCCGAACGTTCCAGGTCGCTCCGGATGGCCTCCGCCCTTCCGGGATCCATTCCTTTGCCGTTGTCGACGACGTCCACCAGGACCTTGCCCTCACGGGCATAACAGCGGACGTTCACTTCGCCGAACGGTTTGCCTCGATCCAAACCGTGCTTGATGAAATTCTCCACCAGCGGTTGGATTGTTGCCTTCAGCGTAACCGCTTCCTCGATGCCCGCCTCGGAATAGAGGGTATATTTCAGCTTCTTCTCCCCGAGCCGCCGCTGCTGCAGGTACAAATAGGACTGGGCAAATTCCAGTTCTTTGCGCAGCGTGGTCTGGTAGCTTCCTTGGTTTACGCTGGAACGGAAAAATTTCGACAACATTTCGATCAGTTGGCTCGACTTTGACGCCTTTTCCAAACGCGCCGTCCATCGGATCATATCGAGCGTGTTGTACAGAAAATGCGGATCCATCTGGTTTTGCATCAGTTTGAGTTCGGATTCCCGCTCCCTTAGCTCCAGCTTGTATTTGTGTTCGATCAATTGCTGGATCGTCGATACCATTTCATTGAACTTCCGGTTCAACTCGGAAATCTCGTCGTTGGAATTGACCGGCACCCGTGCGTTGAAATCGCCGTAGGTGACTTTGCTGGTTTCCTTTTTGAGGCGCAAAATCGGACGGATGATCGTATAGTGAAATCCGATCAACGCGGTCAACCCGAGCAGCAGAATCGCCGTCAAGATGACCAGCATGGTCATCTTGATCCCGCGGAATTCCTCGGAAACCTTCGCCTCGGGAATCATGGCAATCACTTTCCAGTCCGTGTTCTCCATCCGTTTGTAAAGGGTCAAATAACGTTGGCCTTCCACCTCGTACGTAAGGTCTCCCCGTCCGTGGGACAACTTGTCCAGAAGCCGCGCGTCCGGCCGGAACGCGTCCGGCAATTGATCCCGCGATCCCAAAATCACCTGGCCTTCCGCACCAACGATAAACACGCTCCCCGCTCCATCCTTGAATATCCCTTTTCCCAGCAGGCTCACGATACTCGCTTCGTCCAAGCGAATGATCAGCCTCCCGACCGGTTTGGTGATCTGGCTGTAGGAGTTAAGAACGCGGAACATCGACAGGACGCGGACCTCGCCGTTCCAGTCGCTATGCAGCGCATAACCTTCGGTCCAGGTAATCCCGCCCTTGCGCGCTTTGGCAGCCTGCTCCCATTTTTGCTCATCGCCGCTGAACGGCTCGCCCATTTCGATGAAGCTGCCGTTGAAGCCGGAAATTTCGATCGCCCGGATGTAGCCTTTCGACATCAGTTGGAACGTCAGAAAATCTTCGATGTTGCGCTTGAGGACCGCTTGCTGCTCGCTGCCAAGCGGAGGCGACGTACGCAGGAAGCTTCTCATATCCGGACTCAAAATCAAATAATTGGCAATATCCTCGACCATTTTGGTCTGCTCGCCGAGCTGGCCTACGACGTTGTCGAGATTTCGCTTGGTCGAATTGATGAACTGATCCCGCAGCACCTGATTAAATTGATATTGCACGACCACGCCAACGCCAAACGTCGGCAGGATGACGAAGAGCAGGAAGATGACAAACGCCTTCCGTTTTAAGCCAAATCTGCCGAGTATCCTTGCGCAGCTCGTCATCGCGCTCGCCTCCGTTGGTCGTGATGTTAGGTCGTAAATTACAATTGAAATTCAAAAGGTCTGGTTGTCGGTACCGAGAACGCTGCCTCCTTCTTAGCCTTTGACCGCTCCCGCCGTCATGCCTGTAACCAGCTGTTTCTGCAAGAGCAGATAAAAAATGATGATCGGAATGAGAGCTATCGTCAGCGCCGCCATTTGCAGGGTGAGACTCGCCGTTTCGATGCCGACGAAGTTAGCCAGGCCAAGCGGCAGCGTCTTGAGGGCGGACGAACTGATCAAGACCAAAGCGAACAAATATTCATTCCAGTTGTATATGAAGTTGAGGATGATGACGGTCGCCATCGCAGGCCTGGTAATCGGGAGAATGATCGACCAGAATATCCGAAAAATTCCCGCCCCGTCCATTACGCCCGATTCCTCCAAATCTTTGGGGAACCCCCGCATGAAACCCTCCAGAATAATGATCGTCAGAGACAGGTGGAACGCCGTGTACGGCAAGATCAGCGATAAATGCGTATCAAGCAGATGCAGTTTTTGCATGATCAGAAAAATCGGAATCAACGTCGCGTGAATCGGCACAAGCATGCCGAGGAGGAACACTCCATAGGTTAACCCGCGAAGTTTGAATTGAAAACGCGATAAAAAATAGGACGCCAAGGCCCCGAAAAATACAGTCACGATCAATGACGCAAACGTAACGAAAAGGCTGTTCAGAAAATAAACGTTCATGTTCGCAACCTTCCACGCCTCCGCGTAGTTGGAGAACTGTAAAGTTTCCGGAAGCGAAAACGGACTGGCCGCATATTCCTGTTCTTTTTTAAAAGAGTTTACCACCATCCAAAACAGCGGAACTATATTCATAATAGCGAATAGGCTTAGAAAAGTGTACGCAAATATTCGGAAGCCTACGGACTTCTTATTCATGGTTGCTCCCTCCTTCCTCAAGCATCTTTTTCTCGGCCTAACCGGTTAATCAACGAAATGACGATCAAGCTGAACAGTAAAATCAGGATCGATACCGCACTGCCGTAACCGTAACGCATATTCATGAAGGCACTGTTGTACATATGGATCGTCATGACTTCGGTTTGATGCGCCGGCCCGCCGCCCGTCAATATCTGGATCAGGTCGAATACGCGGAAGGAATTGCTGATGCTGTAAACAATCCCAACCATAAGCGTGCTGCGAATCATCGGTATCGTAATGCGAAAGGTGCGTTTGAGCCCGGTCGCCCCGTCGAGTTCGGCGGCTTCATTTACCTCATCGGGGATATTTTGCAGCGCGGCCAGGAAAATGACCATATACAACCCGCAGTTTTGCCAAATGTACGCGATGCTGATCGACAGCATCGACCACCGGTCGTCGCCGAGCCAATTCTGCTTCCAGCCGTCGAGGCCGATGATGCCCAGCAAATTGTTCAGCATACCATACTCCGTGTTGTAAACCATGCCCCAGATCAGGGACACCATGACGGATGAAATGACGACCGGCATGAAGCCGACCGTCCGAAAAAATCCGGAACCTTTCAACCCGCGGTTCAGCAGAAGCGCAAGCAACAAACCAAGCGGAATTTGGCCGATCAGGCCGGTCACCATGATGATGACGTTATTTTTGACGGACAGCCAAAAAGTGTCGTCGCCCAAGATTTTCACGAAATTATCGAGGCCCACGAACTTCATCGAACCGATGCCGTTCCAATCCATCAGCGAATAATACAGCGACAAACCGATCGGAACGATGGCAATGCCCACATAAATGACCAGCGCCGGAAATAACCCGAGAAAAATCGCCAGCTTCGTTCCTCGTAACGTTTGCATCTGAGGTTCCCTCCTTTATGTCGAATTTAGGTTTCAAGCCCGATGAATGAAGAAAACCCGGGAATCGGGTTTTCTATCACGCATCGATTTTGAATGGCGCAAGATATGGATTTACGGTGACCCATGGATGCGGTTTAGTTCATGTTATCCATGGCATCCTGAACTTCTTTGGCCAATTTTTCCGGCGTGGTCCGGCCCACCATCAGCGCTTGAAGGCCGTTTTGCAGAACGTCGACCACTTGCGTAGGAATAAGGCTGTCGAACACAGGGGCCGTTCCGTTGCCGGTCAACGCCAGCATTTCTTTCAGATAAGGGCTTGCGTCTTCGGGAATGTCCACTTTCGCCGGAACGACAACGCCGTTGCTGATCAATTCCTTATAAAGGTCCTCATTCACGAAAAACTTCATGAACTCTTCGGCGGCCTGCTTCTTCTTCTCGTCGAGCCCGCTCTTGATGGCGATGCCGTACTGCACGATTCCCGCGCTCTTTTTCGGGTCGCCTTTGCCGCCTTCCACGCTTGGGAACAGGGCAATGCCGAACTTGTCCCCTTCTTCGTTGTTGATCCGCACTCTACCGTCAACGGTCGCGGAGGAAATATGCATGGCCGCTTTGCCTTGAATGAAATAATCCTGCCCCTGGACGGAGTCCATGTTATTGGCGTCCGTGTTGAAGGCTCCCAATTTCGTCAGCTCGTCGATCACCGAAAGCGCCTTGACGAACTCCGGATCGGTAAATTTCGCTTTGCCTTCCAGCACGGCCGGCAGGAAGTCGCTGCCCGTGAATCGGTCGCCGATGATCGAAATGTAGGACGACTGCAGCGGCCATTGTTCCTTGTTGCCAAGCGAAATCGGGGTGATCCCCGCCGCTTTCAGTTTTTTCACCGCATCGATGAATTTATCATAGGTATCGGGGAACTGGTCGTAACCCGCTTGGGCGAACATTTCTTTGTTGTAGTAAATAATATCCACGAAATTTTGTTTGGTTGGGATCGCATACTGCTGGCCGTCCACGTTGAAACCCGAGAGAGCGCTTTCCGGCAAAATCGAACCCCAGTTGTCCATCATATCGTTGATCGGTTGAAGCAGATTACCGGCCACGAGCGGGGCCAAATCAGCGCCTGGCCAAACGACGTTGATGTCCGACAAATTGTTGGCGGCGGCCAGGGTGCGCAGCTTGGTTTTGTATTGGGCGGACGGCACGCCGTCCTGCTTGATCACGATGTTCGGATGCTGCTTTTCGAATTCGGCGATCCGCGCTTTGTAAACTTCGTTATCCACGTTTGGCGAAGTCCAAGGATGCATCATGTTCAAGGTAATTGTTTCCGCTTCGCCTGCGCCGCCGGCATTAGCGTTGTTACCGCCCGCCGCGTTTTCCTTACCGCAGGCCGCCGTGAACAGGGTCAGCACCGCAACCAAACCGAGCAGTACCGCTTTTTTGCTTCTCTGAGTTTTGCTCATAATCAACCCTCTTCTCTTGTTATTTGGAACAAGTCCACAAACATAACAGGATATGAACGATTTCATTTCCGAACCTGTTATATTACTTATTATAAAAGCAGTATTCGTTCGACTATATCCCACAAATCTTCGATTATATCCGAAATATTTAGATGATTTTTATGAAATATGCGAAAATTTCAGAAACCATGTCATATAACATTACATAAAATTTGTATTTAGGCTTGTCCTTGCGAAAACAATTTTTCATTTTCTTTCAGTAAGCGCTTGCAAGATTGACTCTTAGAATAACCGCCTTACGCGGTCATTTTAAGGCAAGCACTCAGGCTTGCTGTTCGTTCAGGATGTGATCAACGAGCTCCTCAACCGGCACCGTCGCCAGCGCGATCGCCGTGTCGGTCACCCCGTAGTAAATATACAGCAGTCCGTCTTTCACAACGTTCCCCGTCGGGAAAATCACGTTCGGAATCTGGTAGCCGAATTTCTCGTAATACGTTTCCGGCTCCATGATAAAATTTCTCGTGCGGGCGATGATTTTCTCCGGATTTTCCAGATCCAGCAGCATGGCGCCGACGCGGTACACCACCTCATTGTCCACCCCATGGTACAACACGAGCCATCCGCGATCCGTCCGTACCGGCGGCGTCGATCCTCCGATTTTGCGCGACTCCCACGCCATGTTTTCCGCTTTGGCCAGCAGCTTCGGATTCTCCCAATGGATCAAATCATCCGAGCGGGTGATCCATATCGCCGCTTTTTCCGTCCCGTACGCTTCCCCCACATATTCCTCCGGCCGACGCAGCATCACGTATTTTCCGCCTATTTTCTCCGGGAACAGGATGTTGTCGCGATCGTTGATCTCAAGCGGCGTCGTGTCGGCCACGAACTCCCAGTCGATTAGATTCTTGGAAGAGAGGATCGATGAACGCGTCAACCAGTGGCCTTCCTGTTCGCCCCATCCGTCCGGGTAGTCGGGGATCGAGCGCTCCGGCACGCCCCGGCCCGTCGGGTAATAATTCATCGCGCACGGCCGCAGCGCATAGTTCAGGTAGAACGTTTCGTCGATCTTCACAATCCGCGGGTCCTGCACGCTGCCGTATGGGAACCCGAGCATGTCCGGCGTGACGACCGGCTCGTCCTTCACGTGGGTGAAATGCACGCCGTCTTCGCTTTCCAGCAGCCCCAGGTAGTTTTTACACGGCGTCAGCGAGCCCGCCGTCCGTTCAATCATGTAAAACTTGCCGTTATCGATGACCACCGCCGGATTGAATACGGTTACTTTTCTCCATTCGAAACCTCCCGGTACCACGATCGGATTTTCCGGATGCCTCGTAATCTTCATCTATGCTCCTCCTCATGTGAAACCCTATGATAAACATTCTTTGATCTTTATTGCTATTATAGTCCTGGCCTTCCGGAGGAAATATCCCATAAACTTTCGAAAACATCTGATTAATCCCGATGGTTTTTCGCGGGGACGGCGGACTGCAGCGATCTTTCGGAGAATTCCCGAAATCTTCCGAGAACTCCGGAGAGACCTGTTTCGAGTCAATAAGTCTCTAGTCTCACTGGTCCGTTAAATGGGAGCAGTTTTACACCCGATCTTACCACCCGACCTTGCCACCCTCCGATTGTTGTATCTCATACACTATTTAGGCACATAAATGCTTAAAAACCCCAGATTGTTGCACTTCGTACAACAATCTGGGGTTAATTGGGGGTGATTTAAACCAGTTGAAGCCATTTTATTGTACTTTATACAACAATTCGGCCCGAAAATCCTGGGATAGACTAAATTGTTGTACAAAATACAACACCATCCGGTCTTCCTCAAGCTGTCTGTCAGCTTTCGTCTCCCTTTCGATCAATTCGAGCAAGGAAGGACAGTCTACCGCAGTTTGTTCAGATGATTGAATCGTTCGACTTCACTGGAATTACAAATTTTTTGATTTTAAAAAAAGCCGTCTCGAAAGGGGCGGATCCGCTTCCAGGACAGCCTTTCATGGTCTTGTCCAAACCGCCGCGCTCACGCGTCATAATCAACGACGTAATTTTGCAGCTCCGTATTGTAGTAGCCGATGCTGTATTCGGCCAGCTTCCCCTGCGCATCCCGCGAATACCGCGACCGCTTCAGCACGGGCACCCCGCCGGATAAGCGCAAAAACCGATTCGCCTTATCCGGCGGAAGGGATACCGCGAATTCGTCCCGAAGTTTGTCCAGGGACACTCCCTGCTCCTCCAGCAACTCGTAAAGCGAACAATCGCGAAAATCATCCAGCTCCGGTTCCTTCATGGTTGGCGCCACGTAATGCTCATAAAAAATATAAGGCTTGCCATCAAGGAAATACGCGCGCTCCAGCTTCAGGCACCGCTCCCCGAACAATTCGTGAAGCCCGGATCCCGTCTCGTTCCGCACCGTTTCGACGCTGAGCCACTCTTTGCGGATTTGATGGCTTTCCTCCACCAGAATCTCCGTAAAGTGCTTCCACTTGGACCACTTGGAGGCGGCCTTGTTCCGGATGACCTTGGTGCCCTTGCCGCTGCCCTTCTCCAAGAAACCTTCCTGCACTAGCTCCTGAATCGCGCCGCGGACGGTTACCTTACTGACGGCGAATTCCTGTTCGAGCTGGGGTTCGGAAGGAATGTTCGTTCCCAGCGGGTAAACGCCGTACAGAATGCGTTCCTTCAGGATGATTTTAATTTGCAAATACAACGGTCTATCTTTGCGGGACAAACTCACGGCCCTTTTCCCTACCTTTCCACATCGCCTACGGCGGGCTGCTCCATCGCCCGGAGGATTTCCGCCTCCGTCGCCATCGGGGTGTCACCCGGTACGGTATGCGCCAGCATTCCCGCAGCCGCCGCAAACCGGACGGTTCGATCCGGGGTGAACCCCTCCAGCTCGCCATGGATAATCCCGCTGGCGAAAGCGTCTCCTGCCCCTATTCTATCATAGACGGAAAACGTCAAGCGATCGGAGAAGACGAGCTTACCGTTCTTGTGCAAAAACCCGCACAGCGAATGGGTATTGTCGCCACGGACCCGGCGGTGCGTCCCGGCAATCACGGAGATGCCGTACGCTTTGGCCACGGCCGGAATCAGCTCCGCAAGCTGTTCCTCCCGTTCCCGCCGGACCGTGGCCATCCCCAGCGTGAGCATGGCGTCCTTTTCGTTCATCATCACGATGTCCGCCAGCCGCAACATCGCTTCGTAATGCGGCTGGGCTGCGGCATAGCCGTCTTCTCCCCACAGCGACGGTCGGTAATTGCAGTCGAAAATCACCTGGCCGCCCCGCCGCTTGACCGCTTCGGCGAACGATTTCATCTGCGCGCGTACGCCATCGTTCATCGCCAGCGTAATCCCGCAGAAATGGACCGCATCGATCGATGCGGCGATTTCCGCGAAATCGTAAGCCCCTTCGGGCGCGACGTTAAAACTGCTTTCCAGCCGATTCGAGTAAGTAACGCGGCTAGGTCGTGCTCCGAAGCCATTCTCCAAAAAATACATGCCGACGTATTTGCCGCCCCTTGCGACTCGGGCGGTATCGATGCCCAGCTTGCGCAGGTAAGCGATCGCGGCGTCGCCCAGCGGATTGTCCGGCAAACGCGTGACCAGCGTGCCGGCATTACCGTAGCGGCTTAACGCGGACACGACATTGACGCCGGTGCCCGAAAACGTATATTTCAGCGTATCTCCCTGCGCCAATGTTTCATAGCCCGGCACCTGCAGGCGCATCATGACTTCGCCGAAGGCCGCTACGCGCTTAGGCATAATGGTCTGCCAGCTTCTTCATGATTCCGGTCAACAGCAGCACGTCCTCGGTCCGCGTTTTGCCTGTCGCCTGGTCGATGATCGAAGTATATACGTGCGGAATCACCTGCGGAACGCCGGCTTCCAGAGCGATCCGCAAGATCGCCTCGAAATTGTCCAAGTCGATGCCGCCGGTCGGCTCCAGGGCAAAATCCGCCTCGGCGCAAGCTGCCGCTACGGCGCGAAGCTCGTCTTCGCGGCTGAGCCCCTGCATCGGAAAGAACTTCAACGCGTTGCCGCCCATATCGCGCACCAGCGCGATCGCCGCTTCCACCGGAACGACCGCCTGTTTCTCCTGCGCGGCGCTGAGCGGTCCGGTGGATATGTTCACGTAACCGGCTCGGCCCGTCGGTGAAACCAGGCTGTTGATCCAGCTGTCCTGCGCGCCGAGATTGGCCCGTGTCGCTCCGACGGCCGGAAACACCTGATTAATGTGGCTGCCGGGATAATGCCCGGCAATTTCCGCGACGGCCGCCGCTTGGCGGTTATCGCCGGCGCCGAGGCCGATCGACACCGCGTTGTCGATTTCCCGGCCATAAGCTCTCATCGCCGTCACAGCTTCCTCTACCGTGGCGTAGTCCTTGGAAAGGACCCCAACAAGCACGCAGCCCTCCGCCGCTTCGAACACTTCTTTGGCGTTGGGAATATCTTTGGCCAGCACATTGAGGGCCACCCGTTTTTTATAAAATCTTTTTGCGATCTGCGACATCCTAACGTCCCCCTGCCAATTCGCTTATTTTTGCGGCAATCACCTGGATATCGTCGCCCAGCAGCGGACGAGGATCGATATCGAAATACCCTTGCCTTACCCCGTAATCCCGGGTATAAATCGCAATCTCGCCGGTTTGCAGGGCATACGCCATTTCCTTTGCGGTGATTCCGGCCTGCTGCGGATCGACCTGCACCCGCGCCCGATAGATTGCCCGACCGGCTTCGTCCTGCACGATCGAAACCCGGATCCCCGGGAGATCGCTGAGCGGCATCAACGTCTGCAAAGCCGCTTTTTCCCGTTCGCTATTGTCTGGTTTGACGGCGTATTCGTCCAGGGCCTGCAGCAATCCGAAGGATGTCTCCTTGCCCACCTTCATGCTCCGTCCGATGCCGTGCAGCTGCACCTTCACCCATTCCACGCACTCGCGTTTTCCGGCGACGATCCCGGAAGTGGGGCCTTCGATTGCCTTGGAGCCGCTATAAATCGCCAGATCGGAAACCTTTACGTATTTTTGCAGGTCCTCTTCCGCCGCCGCATCCACAATCATGGGTACATTGTTCCGTTTCGCTACTTCCCATGCTTCTTCGACGGAGATCATGTTCTTCTGTACCGCGTGGTGCGATTTCACATATAGGATCGCCGCCGTTTTGTCCCCGATCGCGTCCTCGATATGCTCCACCCGGCCTTCGTTGGCGTAGCCAACTTCAACCAGTTTGCCGCCGCCGAGGTAAACCATCGTTTCCACCGGAGCGCCGTATTGCACGTTGTGCCCCTTCAGGATGATGATTTCGTTTCGAGGAATTTCCTCCTGATGCAAACGCAAACTTTGACGCCGGTTGCCTCGGGTTACGACGGCCCCTACCGACAAGGCAATGCCGCTCGACGCCGAACCCACGATGACCGCCGCCTCGGAACCGATGTGCTTCGCCGCATAGTCCCCCGCCTTATCGACCAGGTCGGCGATTTCGACGTAGCTTTGGCCGCCTTGCTTCATCGCCTCCATCACAGTGTCGGTCGGCGCGGACACGCCGAGGATGCTCATCCGTCCGCTGGCGTTGATGACGCGCTTAAGCCCGTATTTCGCATTCAATGAATTTTCCATGGACAATCACTCCTTTTGCTTCGATCCGGCGGTCCGAGACACACCGCTCTCCCTCCGAATCGATCAGCACAGTCTTTTCTTCCTTGACGGCAAACAACGTTAAATGGGCTGGATCCCCAACCCGGATGCGCCCCAATTCGGCTCTTCCCAGCCACTGCGCAGCGCGCGTGGTAACCGCCGCGATGATCTCCTCGAGCGGATAACCGAGGTAAAGGAATTTGCTTAGCACGTTCGCCATGCTGTATACCGGGCCGTTCAAACGGTTGCCCCGGTAAATGTCCGTGCTGATCGTATCCGGATCGATCCCGTGACGCTTGGCCGCCTCGGCCGTCCGGAAGGAAAAGCTCGCCGTGCCGTGCCCCACATCGAGATGAACGCCCCGGCCGATGGCTTCGGCCAATACGGGGAGCGGTTCTCCCGAAGCGTCGAAAAGATTGTTCGCTTTGCCGTTGAGGTAATGGGTAATGATATCTTTTCGCTGCAGGAGCGGAATCACCTCCCGGATATCGGGCGGCGCCGACCCGATGTGCACCATCAGGGGCAGCCCCGTTTCGAGCGAAAGCTCCCGCGCGGCGCGAAGCGGCTTCACGCCGTTCTCCCGGACCACGCTTTGGCTGATTCGTGCTTTCAAGCCGACGATGGAATCGCCGTAAGAGGCAAGCGCTTGTATCACCCGGTCGCGGTCGATCCAGGCCAATTGCGACAATTCGTCGATGCGTTTCAGCCCGATCCGCGAGATGTTCAAAAACGCCAGAAGGTTGGTATCGGCCTGCCCGCCGCTTGCCACGAGATCCCCGATCCGGTCCGCGCCGCAACTGCCTGCGTCCACGATCGTCGTGACGCCTTGCTTCACCCCGATCTCGTCGATTTCATCTCCGTACGGATCGAATTCCGGAAAAGCGTGGACGTGCATATCGATCCAGCCGCTGGATACGTAAAGGGAGGATCCGTCCCGTTCCCGATTGCCGCGAGCCTGACCGGCTTCGGTAATTTCGGCGATTTTCCCTTCCTCGATGACGATGTCGATTTCTTCCCCGTTCACCCTTTTCACATTGCGCAGCACGTATCTTTCGTTCACTATACTCGCCTCTTTTAATATATCGTGATCATGTTTGAAATTGGGTTTAGCATAACACAAGAATGCCATTTGATAAATATAACGTTATAATGTTTGGTAGAAAGACAAGCGCAAGGTCCGTTATACGCGCCAACCCTTAATGTAATTTTAGCCTTCCGAGAGTCCGGGAAATATCCCATAGAATTACGATAATATCCGAAAAAAGCAAAAAAGGCCGTTCGCAAAAGCGAAAACGGCCCTAAATAGGGGAATGCGTCCCTCCTCCAGCTAATTTTTCCGAAGGGGTGTGCGCATCCGTTGCGTCTTAAGTTTGCCGAGTTCCAACTTCAGGAGACGCCGTGCCGCCCATGGTTTGAGGGAAGGCAGGCCAAAATATTCTCGATCCGAAAAGCCCGGGGTTCGTTAGAAGTCAAGCAGGTCGCCCGCACCAGATTGCCGCGAACGGCATGAACCTCGATGCGCCGCTGCGTGATTTTGCCGGCACGGTCCATGTAGATAATTTCCACGATTTGCCCGATGTATTTTTTCACCAGCACCATCTCCAAACAAGAACGTTTGTTTGTATTATATGCAAACATACGTTCTTTATTCAACAAGAAAAAAATCCCTGTTCGGGCAAGGAGGGAATGTCATGATTTCGTAACAAATCTTTCTATTTTTTCATTATAATATAAGCTGTTCCATTCATGAAAAAGGCCACCCTCACGAAAGGAGGAGTGGCCGAAGGCGATTAAAAATTGGTGCTGTAAGATATTCCGAAGGATGCCGCGTTGTAGGCTTTGCCGTGTACGGTTCCGGTTCCGGTTCGGATCGCGGTCCGCCGGGCGATGGGGTCGGCACCGCTAACCCCCTTCAATACGGAATACAAACGCTCGTAATCGGGTAATCTTCCGGGCTGGCCGTCATGTCTCCACGCCAGTTCCATATCCATGATCTCGGCAATTATGGAATCTTCTCCGTTGAAGCTCCAGGATTGTACCGCTTGATCAAACAAAAATGCAAGACCTTGGGTGCTGATAATGCCGAATTTTGAAGCGTACGTGGTTGCCCGGTCAAAATATTCCTGGGCATGTTTCTTTTGAAGCGTCTGATTAGCGCTTTTGGCCCCCATATTTTCGAATGGGGTTCTCCATTCGGCTACCACAGTACTGCCGCTGGAAATGCTGGCTCCCCATTCGATTTGTTTCGCTTTCGAATATTTTTGTACCACATCCTTGAGCGTTGCGGCTTTGGAGCCAAAAACAGCATTGAACTCCGATTCGTAATTCTTGATGTATTCCTGCAGCAGCGTCTGCAGGGTGCCCTGACCGAAATTGTACTGAATAATGCCGAACGAAATGCCCTGACCATCAAAATTGCCGGTTACGGTGGAGTAACCTTTGTCTCCTTCAAAAAAACCCGTGTTCTGCAACAGCTTGTCCTTCACGCTATCCGTAAGTGCCATGCTCCATCTCTCCTTTTTTTTGGGAATACTCTTAAAGTGAGAGAATGCAGCTAAAAATCAACCTGCAAAGCGAATCTCCAACAGAAATTAGATTAAAGGGGCGACGCATGATGAAGAGAAAACTGATTTTGCTTTCCGCTATATTGGGAGCTGCGGCTATTTTATTTGTATTATCAGATTGGCGGCAGCCGTTCTCTAAAAGCATCCCGGTATCGATGGGACATCTCGCCCGAGCTAACGCGCCTGAGCCGCAAGCGGAATTTCTTCGCATAAAACTCGAAAGCGGAGAAATCTTGCAAGTGAACCTGAACGACATCCCTTCATATAAAGCTTACCTTGATGCTCAAATCGACAAGGCAACCGAAATCAAAAGAACGCAGTACGAACCAATCCCCCTACCCAAGCCGGAAAAGTACATTTTGCTGAAATACAACTGCGGCAACAAACAATGTTCCACCCTTTTGGTCAAAATCGGCGAAGCCGCTACAACGAGCCTGGAGCTTCCCTCCGGAATATTCGAGGATTACAAAATTTCGCCGGACCTCCGAAAATGGCTGGTGCGCTACGCTTATAACGAGGGGGGAACGGTGATTCGGAACATCGTCAAAGCGGTCGACCTCGAAAAAATGAGGGTAATCCCCTTTTCCTCCGCTTCATTGGACAAAGCGTTCTCGGAAGTCCCGACGTGGCCGATTCGGAATTACGGGTGGATTGACAGCAACCAGTTTAATATTACGGTTCCGGACGCGCCTGATTCCGATTTTGCAACCTTACAAAAATGGTTTGACTCGCAAGCGCCCAAAACGAAAGAAGTCCGCATTACACTAAATTAAGCAAAAGCGAGAAACGATGCCGGAGATTCCCCTAAGCAACCGGTCAATACCAGGCAGCAGGTTAATGAAAAAATGCAAAATCGCAAAGGTTGTCTTTTCCTCCCCTTCTCACACTTTATATATCAACAGCTGTTAATTAGCCAAAGAAGCTAAGGCCAAGCTTCAATAAACCTTGGGAGGTAACGGCAATGGCATGGGGCGATCCGGTAAGTAATTTAACAGGTTTGACGGAATTTGATCCGCTTGATCCGGTGGATGTGTTGGCTCGGCTAATCTATTCCGAAGCCCGCGGCGAATCACAGACGGGAAAAGCGGGGGTTGTATGGGCCGTAAGTAATCGGGTGTCTAAAAATTTGTCCGAATTCGGCGGTGATACCTACAAAGGAGTCTGCCTGAAATCAGGAGCTTTCGAAGGAATGACGACGGCTTCGGCCCGTCAGCCCGACACAAGCTCCAGCGCCTGGGACGATTGCGTCAGCGAGGCGCTGGGCGCAACCCGCAGCCCGAATCCGATCGGAAAGTGCCTGTGGTTCGTGACGAATACCTTATACGGGAACAATGTCATCAAAAGCGGCGGCTCGGAATATTGGAATTTCGGTACAGGCAACCGGAAGATCGTGGAGAAGGTCGTTATCGGCAATCACACCTTCTTCCGGGTCGAAGGGTATTAATTTCGAACCAAAAAAGCAGCCCTTGGTACAGGGCTGCTTTTTTGTTATTCCGAGGTTTCGCTAAAGTCAATGGAATCGACGCGCAATGATTGATCCTGCGCCTTATACTTCGCCTCCACAGTCCCCAGGAATATTCCCGGAGATGCTTGCGCGGAAACTTCCGCAATGACATGATTATCCTGCAACCTGTATTGGATCACATTTCCAAGCGTAACATCATTAAACCACAGTCCCGCATCGGACTCGGCGTATTCCTTTTTAAACGTCTTCCCGTCGATAGCCAATGCATAAATTTGTTTACCGTCTTCTTGAATATGCGAAGTTTTCACCCGATTCTTGACGGCGCTTAGCGGATCCTCCACGGAGAATTCGCTGAAATCGCGATTAAGGACATGAATTTCCGATGCCCGAGTCCCCGTTCCGTACCCTTTCGTAAGCACAACGACGACTTCGTCCTCGGGATCGTTATCGAGATTGCCCGTCAGAATTTCCGGGTAGTAGCTGGGGTTAACTACGTTTTGCCACTCCAATTTTTTTTCCTGCCCCCCGATCCTCAAGGTTAATCCACTTAACATATCGCCTGCCGCGCTTGTGTCCGCCAGAATGCCGACGGTCTTGTCCGGGCTCTCGGAAAGCAGCATCAGCTTATGAGGCTCCGAAGGTTGGGGCTGGGAAGCGGACGCAGGCTGATTCTGGCTGGCGCATCCTGACGCAAAAATACAGAGCATCAGGATGCTTAAAAGTCTTTTCACCGAATTTCCTCCCATTCGTTAAATAAGGCTTTGGCGTTAACCGATTAATCCTATTTTACCAAAAGTTGTATTTTTAAATCCTCTCATTTTTGTTTTTAAGACATGTGTCTTCTGTAACTTAAAGTAAAAACCTGAAAAGGACGCCAGCTTTCACCAGCGTCCAATCATAATGGGGATGCATTGTTTTCATAGAGCGAAATCATCCTCGGTTTCAAGCTCGCCGGGGAAGAGATCTACCTTGTTCTGCCGATGCTCCTCGATGAGGTTTCGGCAAAAGTCATGAAAATCCGGAATTTGCGTCAAATCGTATCCCATGATTTTTTTGATGAGGATTTCGGCAATTTGCTGTCCGACATCGTCCCTGTCTATAGGATCGGATTTATGGCGAGCTTTATTTATCGCCGGCATAAATGATTGAATAATTTCGTTTACGGCCTTA
Source organism: Paenibacillus terrisolis (assembly GCF_056171975.1). NCBI lineage: Bacteria > Bacillati > Bacillota > Bacilli > Caryophanales > Paenibacillaceae > Paenibacillus > Paenibacillus terrisolis. The sequence continues at coordinate 99,851 of NZ_JBKFGG010000008.1, forward strand.
TGGTCGCCGCTTTGCGCGCGAGTCACCAGATCATACAATTCATTTTCCATCTCCATGACCTTCTTCGCTCGGATCTTTGTTAATGACATCGATAAGCCGGGAAATTGTTTCGGTCAAATTCTCCAGCTTCTTTTCAAATCGAATCAGCAAGTAACCGGTAAGCACGATCGGAAATCCGACTTGGCTGATCGCCGTGAGCAAATAAGTCAGAGGTTCTGCGCTGTTCATAATGTCACCCCCTCCCTTTTATGGCGAACCGGAGTTTCTTTAGCGCCAGGCTGCGGGACTTGCTGACGGCTTGCTGCGAAACGCCCATCATGCGCGATATTTCGTTATCCTTATAACATAAAACGTAGGAGAACGTAATAATCCATTGCTGTTTTGGAGTCAGCGACGAAAAGGCTATGGCCAATTCCCTATTATTAATGGAAGCCTGGAAAGCTCCCGGATTCGTAATGATAGGCTCCGAAAACGGCAGGGCTTGTCCGCTGAGCATACGTTCGCCCAAGGTAGTACGATCCTCGTCGGAAATCGGCCGGTCGAAGATAAGCTGATTCCTTGTCTTATTTTTACGATTATGCCGCAATTGATCCACCGCGCAAAATTGGATGGTAGAAGCGAGATATTTCGTGAATCGGATTTGAAAGAAATGTTTGCGGAAATTTTCGTTTAATTGGCGTAAGCTGTACTCGCTGCCGTCAACCGCCGACAGCAGCAATTCGATATTCTCATTGTTCTGAAAAAAACTCTCAACGACACGATCAGAAAAAATAGAACGGTTTCTTTTACTGTAATCCTCAAACCTTCTTGTTTCTCTTTCCGAAAGACTCATCCATACCACCTCCAAATTTATCGATATACTATAAAGTGTAATCAATGGAATAAAAAAACAACATAAGGAATGTATGTTCTTTTCATAGTATTCTTTTTCCGTAATAAAACACACGGTTCACGTAGAAGCGCCACTTTATTTGGAAGGAAAAGGCATTTACGATCTTGGTAATAAGTAGGCGTACTTTCAAATATTTAGCAAAGGAGGGGCTAATGTGCATTTTGGTCTTGTAAGCCGGGATAGATCGGTCCAAAGTTGGAATCGCTTACTTATTGCGAGGAATGGGGACAAGTCGATCGGAAAAATTGCATTGGAGGGTAATGATGAAAAAATTTCGGGCATGGTTATGTATCGTGGCAATGTTGGCTGTCACTTTTGGATCGCCGCTCGGTTCGTCCGCGGTTCAAGCCGCCGGCGGGCCGAACTTGGCATTGGGGAAAGCCGGCGCGGCCAGCGGGTATAACGACGTCTATATAGCTTCAAACGCCTTCGACAATAATCAAAGCACGTACTGGGAAGGCACGAACAACGCCTTCCCGCAGTGGATTCAAGCGGATCTGGGCAGCGCGACCGGCATCGACCAAGTCGTCCTGAAGCTGCCGGCAGGCTGGGAGACGCGCACCCAGACACTATCGGTGCAGGGAAGCCTGAACGGCTCCGACTTTTCGACGATCGCCGAATCGGCCGGTTACACTTTTGAACCGGGAACCGGAAACACGGTCGCGATCGATTTCGCCACGGCCTCCGCCCGTTATGTGCGAATTCTCGTAACGAACAATACGGCTTGGCCAGCGGCCCAGCTCTCCGAGTTCGAAGTGTACGGCAGTTCCGAGGAACCCGGCGGGGAAACTCATGCCATTCCCGGTAAAATCGAAGCCGAAGCCTTCAGCTCCATGAACGGCATCCAGATGGAAAACACCTCCGATACCGGCGGCGGACAAAATGTCGGCTGGATTCAAGTCGGCGATTGGCTTGATTACACGGTGAATGTCCAGACCGCAGGCAATTACACGATCGAATACCGCGTTGCCAGCAATTCTTCGTCGGGGCAGATTCAATTGCGCTCCGGCACGACGACGCTCGCCACGACAGCAGTGCCAAACACCGGGGGCTGGCAAAATTGGCAAACCGTTACCGCGAACGTCACGCTGAACGCAGGAGCGCAGACGCTGCGCGTTTACGCCAGCGGGTTCGATTTCAACCTCAACTGGTTCAACTTTGTACCGGCCGGATCGGCGGACATTCAGGCTCCAACGGCTCCGGGCGGACTCGCCTTGACCCAGCCCGATGCGGGGACGATCCGCCTGGCCTGGACCGCTTCGGCCGACAATGTCGGCGTAACCGATTATGACGTCTATGCCAACGGGCAGCTCCGCGGGAGCGTCGGAGGTTCGACGCTGAGCTTTACGGACAGCCAGCCGGCCGCCGCCACCGTCGCCTATTATGTCGTCGCCAAGGATGCCGCAGGCAATACATCCGCGCCCAGCAATACGGTAACGCGGACCGGCTCCGACGGAGGAGGCAACGGCACGAATCTGGCGTCGGGCAAGCCGATATTGGCTTCCTCGTCCACCTTTACTTTTGTAGCCGCCAATGCCAACGACGATAATTTATCGACCTACTGGGAAGGAAATGGTCATCCCAGCACGCTGACCGTAGATTTGGGCGCCAACGCCAACCTGTCGCAGGTCGTGCTCAAGCTGAACCCATCGAGCCAATGGGGAACGCGCACGCAAACGATTCAGGTGTTGGGACGGGGACAAAGCGCCGGATCGTTTACGAACCTCGTTTCTGCGGCGCAGTACACCTTTAACCCGGCTACGCAAAACACCGTGACGATTCCCGTAAGCGGTACGGCGAGCAGCGTGCAGCTTCGCTTCACGACCAATACCGGCGCGCCTGGCGGACAAATCGCCGAATTCCAAGTATTCGGCATGCCGGCCGCCAATCCGGATCTCACCGTCACTTCGGCTTCATGGTCCCCGGTTTCCCCGGTGGAAACCGATGCCGTAACCTTGAGCGCCACTGTTAGAAATGGCGGTACGGCTGCTTCTTCGGCAACGAACGTGGGTTTCTACCTGAACGGTACATTAGCCGGGACGGCTCCGGTAGGTGCTTTGGCCGCAGGAACTGAAGCAACGGTTTCGGTGAACATCGGCGCAAAAACCGCAGCGTCCTACACGGTTAACGTTAAAGTAGATGAAAGCAATGCGGTCATCGAGCTGAACGAAGCGAACAACAGTTACACGCATTCGACTCCGCTCGTCGTGGCGCCGGTGGCCAGCTCCGACCTGGTCGGCACGGTAACCTGGACGCCTGGTAATCCGGTGGCGGGCGATGCGGTATCTTTTAACGTAAACTTGAAAAATCAAGGGACGATCGCTTCCGCGGGCGGCTCCCACGGCACCACGGTAGTGCTCAAAAATGCCGCCGGCGCTACGGTGCAGACGCTGAGCGGTTCGTATAACGGGACATTGGCTGCAGGTTCCAGTACGAATGTAGCCATTCCGGGAACTTGGACAGCGGCGGACGGCAGTTATAGCGTACAAGTGACCGTAGCCGCAGATGCCAACGAATTGGCGGTCAAACGAGACAACAATACCGCTTCGACCATGCTCACGGTGTATGCCCTACGCGGCGCAAGCATGCCATACTTCCGCTACGACACCGATGAGGCGACCCGTGGCGGCGGCGCGGCGCTCATGAGCGCGCCAACCTTTGATCAGGCCTTGATTGCTTCTGAGGCTTCCGGTCAAAAATATGTCACCTTGCCTTCGAACGGCTCCTATGCTCAGTGGACAGTGAAACAGGGTCAAGGCGGCGACGGCGTGACGATGCGGTTCACCATGCCTGACTCTTCGGGCGGGATGGGGCAAAACGGCTCGCTGGACGTCTACGTCAACGGTGCCAAGGTGAAAAATGTCCCGCTGACCTCCTATTACAGCTGGCAGTATTTCTCCGGCGATCAACCGGCGGATGCCCCCGGCTCGGGACGCCCGCTGTTTCGGTTCGACGAGGTCCACTGGAAGCTGGATACTCCGCTAAAACCGGGCGATACGATTCGCATTCAAAAGGGCGGCGACAACATCGAGTACGGCGTCGACTTCCTTGAGATCGAGCAGGTTCCGGCAGAAGTGCAGCGTCCGGCGAATGCGGTTGCCGTCACCGACTTCGGGGCCGTCGCAAACGATGGGCAAGACGATTTGGCCGCATTCCGATCGGCGGTCAACGCAGCGGTTGCCGAAGGAAAAACGTTATACATTCCCGCAGGAACTTTCCATTTGGGTGGGATGTGGGAGATCGGTTCGGCCACCAGCATGATTAATAACCTGAAGATTACGGGCGCCGGAATCTGGTATACGAACCTGCAGTTTACGAATCCCAATAAGGCCGGCGGCGGGATCTCGCTTCGCATTTCGGGCCAGCTTGATTTCAGTAACATCTACATGAACTCGAATTTGCGGTCGCGGTACAACCAGGAAGCGATTTATAAAGCCTTTATGGACAATTTCGGCACCAATTCGAAAATCCACGACGTGTGGGTGGAGCATTTCGAGTGCGGCTTCTGGGTCGGGGATTACGCCCATACGCCGGCCATAAACGCGAGCGGCTTGATCATCGAAAACAGCCGCATCCGCAACAACCTGGCCGACGGCGTGAACTTCGCCCAAGGCACCAGTAATTCCATCGTCCGCAACAGCAGTCTGCGCAATAACGGCGACGATGCGCTGGCGATCTGGACCAGCAACGTGAACGGCGCGCGGGAAGGCGTGAACAACGAATTTTCGTACAACACGATTGAAAACAACTGGCGCGCGGGGGGGATCGGCATTTTCGGCGGCAGCGGCCACAAAGCCACCCACAACCTGATCATCGACACCGTTGGCGGCTCCGGGATCCGCATGAACACCGTATTCCCGGGCTACCATTTCCAAAACAACACCGGCATCGTCTTCTCCGACACCACGATCATCAACAGCGGAACCAGTAAAGATCTGTACAACGGAGAGCGCGGAGCGATCGACCTGGAGGCATCGGGCGACAGCATTCGAAACGTGACGTTCAACAACATTGATATCTTGGGCAGCCAGCGCGATGCAGTCCAGTTCGGCTACGGCGGCGGCTTCCAAAGCATCGTGTTCAACAACATCACCATCGACGGCACCGGCCTGGACGGAGTGACGACCTCCCGTTTCTCCGGACCGCATCTCGGCGCCGCGATCTACACCTACACGAACAACGGCTCCGCCACCTTCAACAACCTGGTGACCCGCAACGTCGCTTACCAAGGTCTCTATTACATTCAAAACGGGTTTAATTTGGCGATAAATTGAAGGCTCGAAAAACTCCAAAAGCACCGATCCTCCGGGATCGGTGCTTTTACATTCGAGCTCTGAACCTTCTCCGGTTCCGCCTCTCCGGCAACTCCGGGTCTTCATTCCTCCGCATCGCTGAAGCTAAACGGAATCGACGCGGAGCGCTTGATCTTGCATCTGATAGCTCACTTCCACAGTTCCCATAAGTATCCCCAGCGAGGCTTGGGCTGACACTTCCGCGATAAGCCGATGATCCTGCAATCTATATCGGATCATATTCCCAAACGCCACATCCGAGAGCCAAAATCCCGATTCGGAGTTGGCATATTCCTTAGAGAACGTCTTGCCGCCAACGGTAAATTTATAGATCTGCGCAACTTCTTCTTGATTATGTTCCGTTTTCACCCGATTTTTAACGGCGCTTAACGGGTCCTCCACGGAGATTTCACTGAAATCCCGATTCAGGACATGAATTTCCGACTCCCGGATACCCGTTCCGTACCCTTTCGTAAGCACGACGACGACTTCATCCTCGGGGTCGTTATCGAGATTACCCGTCGCAATTTCCGGATAGTAGCTGGGATTGGACGCATTTTGCCACTCGTATTTTTGCTCCTGCCGCCCGATTCTCAATGTAAGACCCTGCAGCATGTCACCGGACACGCCCGTATCCGCCAGGACAACGACAGTCTTGTCCACGCTCTCGGAGATTTGAGTCGGTTTATGAGATTGCAGAGGTTCTGCGGAAGACGGGGGCTTTTGATTCTGGTTGGAGCAACCCGCCGCAAAAATACAAATCATCAGGATAGCATACCGTTTTCTCACCAAATATCCCCCTATCTGCTCTCAGGCTACTCGGAAAATGGCATATTTCGTCGTCTATCGGATATGTTCATTTTACCAAAAGCTGTATATTCGAATCCTCTCATTTTTGTTTTAAAAACTGCTATCTTCTGTAACTAAAAAAAGGCAGAACCCGATGGACGGGCGCTGCCTTGTATACATTCAGACTTAGCGAAGATCAGGTAACGCCTGAATAATGTCGGAGTATAGATTGACTTTCGTTTTAACGGTCGCTTCTTTATTGGCATCATCCTGATAGGAAGCCGTAGCGGTACCGTCGCCGTTTTCATAGAAAAGCACTTTTCCTTGCTGATAAAGCTCCATCACGTTAGGAGGCACAGTGCCAGCTGTATGTGCGGCATCCCGCTCGTCGATTTGCCCGATTGCAACAGCTTTGCCGTCTTTGATCTGGACAAAGGTGTAAATATGATCGGCAAGCAGGTAGTAGGTATCCGCTCTGCCGGACGGAAACGCGTATTCGTGACGCCCGTTTGCAGCGCCGAGGATTGTAAAATTCGCCGTGATCGGCAGAGAAATGGCCGCTCTGCGTGCGCTAAGCAGGTCCTTTTGGTTAATGAGGCTCATGTCAAATCTATAATCCGCCGTGTCAAGAAAAACGATTTTGCGAATCGTATCATACTGGACCCGATAGTTATCCAACATTTCCGCTACAAAACGGATTGGAATGAAGGCGCGGCCGTCTTTGTTGAAAGCGGGTTTATCCATTAGATACCGTCGGTCGTCCTTATAGGCTTCGGTGCTGCCCACGGTCATTTTCAGGTTAACGCCGGTCTTGCTCGTTATGGTCATGTCTCCGGCTGACGGATTCCAGTCGTACGAAAAACCCAAGGCCGTCAGAGATCGAATGGGGAAAAACTGCAGGTTGTTCTCCATGATCGGATGTACGTCCATGGATACGAATTTGCCGTTTACATTGACTTCAATGGGCCTGTTTAATGGATCTGCTTTCGCGTTATTGGCTTGCGCCGCATAAGAGGATGCCGCAGGCCAACACGCTGCAAGCATAGCTAATGCTAAAAGAAATACCGCCATTCGTTTTTTCATCGTTCTTCTCCGCCTCTAACCGTTTTATTTTCCTTAACTCATTATGCCGTATGTTGGCGCTTTGGTATATGAAAAAGTGGCCGAGAACTGCCGAGAAAAACAAAAAAAGCCCTGAAAACAGGGCTTTTTAACTATTTGTCCTTCGTCGAGCCCGGGCGGTTATTGCCTAGCTCGAACAAGCCGGTGGCCGACAATCCGGCCAATCCCCCGGCCCATAGGCGCAAAACAAGCTCCAAATCCGTAAAGGGATAGGCTGCGGCCCCGATCAATACGCCGATGACCAGGCCGATGACGGGAACAAGATTTTTGGGAACGTCTAGGGTTGTTTTCACGAGTTGAACCAGGGCCAGCACAAATACGGACAACACGGAGGCAAAAGCCAGTACGCCGGTTAAAACTTCATTTTGCATAGGAATTCGCCTTCTTTCTTATTCCGCCGGGATTCCCGCCGAACGCCGCAGATCATTGGCCAAATTGTTGAAGTGCTTGGCACGGTCCGCGTCGCCGTCCGTCTTCGCTTTGAACCATGCAGGAGAGAGCCAGCGGAAGATGATTTCCTGGGCATTGCTTTTGGGCAGTTTAGCGAGAGGCTGTGCGGCCGAACCCGCTGTCAGCGGGATGCCGGCAGCAAGTCTCAGGTTGTTGGCCAGGTTATGAAAATGCGTCATGCCGACCCGGTCGCCTTGCTTTTGCTCCGCGAACCAGACCGGGGATACGTAGTTGTCGATAAGGGATTGAGCATTGGAAGATGGGAGTGGCGTAAAATCCGGGTTAGGACCGTGAGGGGCTGTGTTTTGCATTTCGGCGGCGATGTCGGAGAGCAGATTACCCAGCGTTTTGCCACCGGCAGCCAGCGCCTGTTCGCAATCTTGTCTTCGGGCCGGATCCAACTGCTTGTGGGACGGAATGAACGCAAGCGGGTTTTTGTGCCACTTGTCGCAGCAGAGCGCCAAATACCAGACATACCTTTTATACGCCTCGGCAAAGCTGATGCTTCCGCCGTAGCAAAGCTCGATCCCGATCGCCGCGTCGTTCGCGTCATATCCGAACCGGTCGTTATCGGTCATTACATCGTACAAGACATGCCACGCCTTCTCGGCGGGGTCGGAGCCGGTACCGGTCGGGATGATCTCCAGTATTTTCGTATCGTCGATAAACACATGCGCCGAAGCGGAACGACCGGTAAGCGTATTGAAGTAATTATAGTGATTATCCGCGTCCGCCCCCGGATTGCCCGTATCATGAGCCACGAAAAAGGCTGGTGTTCCGGTCAATAACCGCGTGCCCGGCCGTACATTCGGACGTTTGGCAATATACCGGCGTTCAATGATGTATTTGCTCGTATCCAAATCTATCACCCCCTTGCTATATTCTATTCCTCGAGCCGGTCAATTCGCTTGTGCGCCTGTTTGGTAGACTCCTCTACGCGCGTCAACCGCTCGGAAAACGCCTCAAACCGCTGACCCTGAATCTTCTGCTCAACCTTCATATCATCCACGCCGCGCTTGATATATTCAACGTCCGCGCGCTGCACGGCTTCGGCCTCGGCCGAAACCTCAAGCTCCTGCCGCATCGCCCGGGCTCGCCCCGCCCACCCGAGCGCCATCCCGCTCAGCGCCGCAATCACCGACGTCACTGCCGTAATCGCCGTAATATCCATTACCCTCACCCTCTTTCGGATTACTAGGAATTTGGAAAAAAAAGATCCCCCGGGGAGCGGGGGATGGGAATAAAGTTTAGATTTGTATATTAGATTTGTATATAAGTTAAGTTTGTTGCACAGTATCGTCCTGTAGTTCGTTACTCGACAATCAATTCTTCTCGCCCTTGCTCCGTCAAATATGCGTCAATACCTACTTTGAGATCAGGCCGCTTGCCGATTACATACGAATAATCTTGAGCCCCCACAATTACACGCATTCCCATATAAGCAGCCATTACATTGCACCTCCCAGAATAAGATCATCAAGGGCTTGTTGCATCAAGACTTGTGAGGTCTTCACACTCTCAAATTCTTCTTTAGGAACAGACACGTAAACAATAGGCTCTTTTGGCGGCTCATCAGAAAACAAAACAAAATTTCCATCAATCAAATTCTGTTCTTCAATCAAATACAAGTCCGAATTTTCATCAATTATTTGCTGTCGTTCCACCTCGGAAGCGTATTGAATTTTAGTTACCACTGATTGTCCCTCCCTAAATTACTATACTTGTATATAAGATGGTTGGTACATAGATATTGACATATTGATTATATATCCATAATTAGAATTGTTCGTCCCCATCCAACCTGTAAAACTAATAGCATCATTTACTTCAAAGTACAAGTCCTCTATAAATGCTTGAAGCGTGTTACTACTCACCATTCGCTGTGTTCCGTAATAACTTCCATTTCTGTTTACTGTGCCACTCATAGTTGCTGACGAAGCATTCTGCAATGTAAAACTTACCCGATAGATTCCCGCTTTTAAAATTTTGATTCTATATGGAGATTGCGTTCCAATGTTTAAAGTATAGGGAACATTCGAAGACAAGGCCACTCCCGGACTAGGCTGACTCCATAATGCCATAGAACCCGGCTCAACTTGCGGCGGTAGTACAAAGCCGCCAGCATAAAAACCATTAGGAATAGTTACGTTAGTCCCTATCTTAGACTGTATGTTGCTAGACCCGCGATTCGTAATTGCTCCCACTACTATTCCATTGTCTGTCCCGATGGTTTTAGGACTTAGCACATCATCTGCGGTCGCTGTTCCGTACTCACCTCCTTCACCCTGTAAGATAAAAGCCGAACCGTTATATCGCACTGTGTAAATGCTATTTGCTTTTAAATTTCCGCTTGCAAGTGCCGATCCGTTGGATTTAAGGATTGACTTCGCATCGAGTCCATTGACGTTAATAGTAACTGCTCCGGTGTTTTGAATAGCATTTTTAAATGCAACAGCCATACCCTCAACATATGATGTTGGTACAGGATTAAGCGTAACTACTTTCGCATTTGCTGTACCTGTGTCTGCGGCGTAAGGTACGTGATTCACTCTATCCACTAATTGCGCAACAACAGAATCGTTCACTGTCTTTAGCGCACTCTCTGTCACTGCTACGTTCTCCCTGGTACCATCAATAGAATTGGATAGCTGAACAATGCCAGATTGGGTTAGCGACGCATCGGGAATATCCATACTCCCCACCGCCTCATCAATCTTATCCCAGTTATCATTCAGCATCGCCTGGATATTAAACGTATCGTTCCCATCGATTGCCGGGTCTTTTTTGAGCAAGTTGAGATTGGGTGTGTTAGTGGCCAACGAGATCACCTCCTGCAAATTTGGATAACGGGATTTCTTCGAGTTGGTTCAGGGTCAACACACCGTCGATATCCCGGATCAGCAAATAATTGAATTCAAACTCCAAAACTAAATGAGCCGGCTTCAGTTCTTCAATAATGGCCTTCAGGTCATCAAGGTTGGGCGGAATGCCGATCGTGTCGACGAAATGTACCGTGAAGCTCCATTCAGCGGGTTGAAAACTAACGTCTACTTTTCCGCCGTGATAAGCCTCCGCCACGTTCTTCACCAATCGTCCCGAGAACTTGCCGCTGCCGCGCAGCTTGGATTCGACGACGGCGCGGCGTTGGTCGAGCGGTTTGCTCAGGTCCGTCGTGATGCCGAGCTCGGTTTCCCAGCGGTCCAGCCCCCATGTGGCAGTGCGGACAAAATACTGCTGCAGCGTTTCGTCCAGCGCCTCGAACAGCTGATCCATCTCCGCGCCTTTGGCGTTCATGTCCGACTGAACGACCCGGGAGCTTTCGTAATAGCCCGGCAGGTAGGAGAACATCTCCTTCCCGCGCGGGCTTGTCAGCAAAACCTCACTCATATGAATCCACCGTCCCCAACACCGCAACCTGTCCCGGATAAATCTCCAGATTCGTATCCGCATTTCCGTTTACCGTCAGGTCGGCATAATCGATGATCGGCGGAATGTCGAGCAGAATCGCCGCAATCCGGGTAAACCTGACCAACGGGTCGGCAAAAGCCAACTGCTTCAAATACGCTCGCACACCGTTTTCGATATTCGCCTTGACCTCGTCCATCGTCACTCCGCTGGCGAGTGTCAGCTTCACGCGGATGTCAACCGGTACCTCTTCGGCAGGCATCACTGTCACGATAGGACCGGCAGGCGCTGTGCCTTCGCCCTGTCCATCACGAGTCGGATCGATATACGCCTGCGCCGCCGCTACGATCTCCTCGTTGGCTGCGCGTTTATCCGAGTCCAGCAAATAAATGCCTACCGTTCCCGGCCCGTTCCACAGCGGCTCCACCTGAACCCCGCCCACGCCCGGGACTTCGCCGCCCCATTTCATGTACTGGGCCTTATTGCCGCTCGTTCCCTGATTCCGCACTTGGGAATAAAACCGCTCCAGCAGCTGCTCGTCCGATTCGATATCGGCACCGCCCCGGGTTTCTTCCGGGTTCGTCACCGCCGAGACGCCGCTGACCGGGGTCGCCATAACCACGATGACGCCTGCCGGTACAACGCCCGCCTTGCCCGGAACAAGCGCCCGGATAGGAGCCGTTCCCTCCCCGTTTTCGTCCAGCGTGACCGCCACCGTCGTCTCATACTCCACCGACGCTTCCGCCGTGAACTCGTCCGCCGGCGTCGCCACTAAGGTCCCGGCAGGAACCGTTTTTCCCGGCGTTCCGGTGAACTTGACGCTTCCCGTCGCCGCCACGGCCGGACGCCGGGTGACCCCGTGCTCCTCCGCCCGCAAATCGAGATATTCCCCGTACGTCGTGCTCGCAAAGCCGCGGCTCAACACCTGCTGCGCCCACGCCGCCGCTTCCGACAGCATGAAAGCCGCCGGTGCCTCGGCGTCCCATATAAAAGAACCCTCGGATTTGTCAATATCCGAAGGCACCCGCTCCAGCATCCGCTGCATGATTTGCGCTTCCGTCTGATCCTGCAAATAAAGCGGCATCTCCGCCATTATGTCACGCTCCCCTCTACCATCGCTTCTTCCTCCCGTACATTTTTCACCCGGCATCTAAAAGAACAACCGTCCTCCTGCCAGGCAAAAGAGAAGCTGTTCACACTCGCCGTGCGGGGATCCATCATCAACGTTTCCGTGGCAATCCGCTGGATTTCGCTCTCCTGGACGCCGCGGCTGTAGCCTTTTCCAATAAGCTCGTCAAATTCCTGCCCGTATCCCCGGGAGTAAATCAAGTGCCGATACCGCGGCGTACGGATCGCTTTTTCGCACCACATCACCCAGGCGTCGGTTTCGTCGGCCCGGGCTATTTTAAGCGCAGGCGTCATCACGAACTCCCCGGCCTCAAAATCAAACCTCCAGCTGCGCCCAAAAGATATCTCGCCCCCAGGCTCAACCGCCGCCGCTTGATCTGTCCAGGCATCCCCCGCCGCTTCCGGAAAAAGATTAGCCATTGCCTTTCACCACCTTACAAATGACGATCGCGTCGTTCCCACCGTTCACCGGCAGCGCCAGCACCCGGTCCCCCGGCTGATATTTCAGGGTCAGCGAGACCTTTTCGGTTTCGGAAGGATCGTAGGTGAAGCTGCCCTTTCCCGAAACAGTACCGCCCTCGCCATCTTTAAGCCCTGTCACGCTTCCAATGAGCTTCAAAGCAGGCAGCCTCAGCGTCCCCGGAAACTCCGCGACCAAATAATCTTTGATTTCATGCTTGAAGCTGTCGAGCTTCAGCCCCGTTTCCGTAATGCTCCCCAATTCCGCCGTTACGCCGGTCAAGGCCTCCGCCGCTTTCCGGGCGGCATTTTCACGCAGCGAAACGGCCAGCGCCGTATAAGGATCATTGTTCAAGAAAATACCTCCTTTTCACGTCGTCCATTGCAGCTAGCTCCAAAGTCATATGCCCCGGATCGCCCAGCTCGTGAACGACCGAGGTAGCGATCAGGCTCAGCCCGTTGAAGCTCACCTTGTCCCCGGCCCGAATCGTATTGAGGTCAAGGCAGGTGACCGTGTACGTCTGGCCTTGGCCCGTCAGCATGGACTCGGCGAATTTTTTGGCCGAGCTGGTGGTTTTGACGTTTTCGTCCTGGACGATCCGCTGGAGCACGCCGTATTTGGCCGTTTCTCCCGTCGCCATGGCGAGCACCTTGGAGGGGGCGTTTTCCGCTTGGTCCTCGGTGCCGATCACCTTGACTCTCGTCACGGTCCCTTCCAGCGTGCGGTTTTGCGTCGCTTCCTCCAGCTGTTCGAGCATCCAGACCTTGGCGTTGCTGCCGATTTCAAAAAACATAAGCCCGGCAGGCGTCATTCTCGGAACATACATCGCCCCTCCCGCCTTCACGGTCTCCTTCAGGTCGGCCATGATCATGCCGTAAAGCGTCTGCGGACGATACACCGCTTTTTTTAGCTGTATTTTCGTGTCCGGCACCGCATCCAGCTTGATGCTCCAATCCGCCGCGTATTTTTTGAGGCGTTGGCTGGCTGTCCCTCCCGCCGGAAAAAGATACTCGTCCTCCGATTTCGCGAGATAGATCGTCCGGTCGTACACGGTCACGGACAGATGCTTCGACTCTTTCATCGTACTGGCGCACTCCCACACCACGCCGGGATGGAGCAGATAAACCATTTCGCCGCTTTTGCTGTCGTAGGGCACCCCGCTGATCCGAATTTCCTGCCCCGGTTCAATGCCGGGAAAAGAAGGCGGAACGCTGAGCTGAATCGTACCCTGGTACGAAATTTGATCCAGCGAATCCTTAAGCGAAAGCCCCTCAACCAGCCCGCGCAAATAGTACTTGTTCTGCAGCACCACTTCATAACTCACTGCGGCATCACCAGCTTTTGTCCGGGCTGAAGCCTGTTCGGGTCATTGCCGATCGTTTTCTTGTTCGCATTGTAAATGAGCTGCCACTTCGAGCTGTCGCCAAGCTCCAGCTTGGCGATTTTGGAAAGGGAGTCGCCCGACTTTACGACGTACGTTTTGGCGGGTTTCTTCGTGTCGGGACGGCTCGTTTGACCGGAAGCGGAAGAAGCGCTCGTGCCGACCGCCGTGTAGACCTTCGCCTCCCGCCAGGTGCGGGCCGTCAGATCGAAATAAACGTCCCCCGGCTCTCCACCTTTGAAGCTGCTGTTATGCGCCGAGATCAGGACAAGGACGTTCACAGCCGTGCCCGCAATAATCAACCGAACCGGCGATTTGCTGTTCATCATCGTGGTGAGCAGATTCATCGCCTCCTGCGGATCGGGAAGTTCCGAGTAATTGCAAAACCCTTCATTGTAGGCGGCCGGAAAAAAAGAAGAGAAGGCGATTTCCTTCACCTTCTCTCCTGCCGGGAAATCGTATTCCCCCAGCGACATGATATTGACCGTTTCAAACGCTTTGCTTCGGGTGATCGTGATTTCCTCCGGATTCACCGGCAGAGTGAATTTGGTCTTCCCGTCGTCCAACGTAATATTCATTTCGCCCATGGCTTCACCTCCGTCTAATTCATATTCAGCATGGCGAGCCGCATCTCATTGGCGATTTTCCGGCCCGTCACCTTGCCGATTTCTTCGTAATTGATCTCGTCTTTATTGACGGTGAGGTTGATGGAGCCTTTGGGCAGGGAGACGTTGATGTTTGTCTGCTTGGAATTGTTCGGAATCGCTTCTTTGAAGGTTTGAAAGTTCTTCGAAGAATCCGAAAACTGGATAGGCTTGAAGACTTCAGGGTATTTATTTAACGGACTTCGCAAAGCGTTGTTGTTAAATGAGTTAGTTCCGGTGGACATGCTTGAACTACCAGCATCAACATTTTTGCCTAATAAGGTATTCCAGGTGTACTTCATACCATCCCAAGTCTTTTCCCAATAATTCCGGTCAGTTATCTTGTTATATTGTTCCTTTCCAAGCTCCGACCAGATTTCAAAATATCCCATGTCCTTAGCAGGCTTACCATTAATCTCGGTCATCGGCGCATTCATTGAATCCCAAATTTTGCTTGGAGCGCTTCGCATGGCTTGCGATATTCCTGTTTTGTCCATATATTTTTGCGTGTCATATATGGTAAAACCTAGTCCGGCGACTCCGGCCAGTCTACTTAAGAATGGGAGCGCTTTTGTCACTGTCGTAAGAGCTTTGCTTCCGTAGGATGATATGCGAGCTATTGTTCCGCCTGCAGCCTCCGCGGATACAGTTGATGATGCGCCTCCTGCAGCAGAAGCAGTTGTTCCTCCGAGTTTCAATTTCTTTAATAACCCTTTGCCTAAGTCGGGACCTTTTTTAACAATTAAATCCACAGCGACTTTAGTTAACAAACTTTCAATGAAAGACTTGAACCATCCACCGGAATCTCCCTTATTCCCACCAGCAGATTCTGCCGTCGCTCCTCCAAGTTTTCCGGCAATTTGATTAGGATTAAGTTCTCCTAAAAAAGCCTGGAAAAAAGCTTGTCCAGCTCTTGTCCCCGCCTCTGCATATACCGATCCGTTTTGAACCGGCAGAGTGTTTTTCTCTAAGATGTTGTTTTTCTGACCCGTTATGATGGATTTGGAGAATTCCTCAAAGAAATTCGGTTTCCGATAATAACCGCCCTTTTGCCCTAAACCAGGGAACTTTAATAAAGGTGACAATTGACTCGGGGGTAAGTTGGTATCCTCCATCTTCGGGGCATCCCCCAACCCAATCGCATCCATAATAAAACCCTTCATCCCGCTTCCGAGCGCGGTGCCGATGGAAGATGAGATCGCCTGCATCGTCTTCTTCCCGCCGGATCCCATCCATCCGTCAAACGAGTCTCCGACTACCGCATCCCAATCCACCCCTGCGACCGAAACGCGCCAGGGCGTGCCGGTGAGTCCGGCCAAGGAAGAGCGGATTCGCCGGGCGACTGCGGATGCGTTATCCAAAAGCGTCACGACCGGCTTTGCCGTCGTGCGGTTAATCCGTCTTAAGGTATCGTCGATTTTGCGGGCAACCGGGGTAAAGCGGTCGTTCAGCGTAATCGACGGTTTGATCCTGGTTTTGCCCAAAAGCCCGGCACGACGCTGGGTTTGCTGAAGCAGCTTGTCCAGGCCGCGGAGCTTTTTCTCCGTATTGTCGATATCCCGGCTGTCGATGTTCACGTCAAGCTCGTAAATCTCTTTGTCAGGCATAGGTTACCTCCTTTCTTGCATGGTGCGCCCAGCCCGGCCTGAGCCGGAAAGAGGGATGTCCGGAGCGGGCAATCAAGCCTACATCTCCAGTTCCCTCTCCGAAAAAGCCCGGAGCAGCAGGCGCTCTCCCTTAGGGAGCGACCAAAATTCCCCGGGGCGAAGATGATGCCGCGTCCACATATGGAACAGCAGCGTCATCATGCCGCCGGAGCCAATTAGTTTTTTATGTCTTCGATATCCACCCCGAAGCCGGAGATCTCCAACACCTTGTCGCCCACGGCGTCCAATTCGCCGGCGAGAAGCAAGCGGCGGACCGCTTCTTCTCCTCCGGAAAGCTTCAGCCGGCTGGTCAGGCGGTCATCGCCCCAGCCGCTCAGCTTCACACTTTGCTCCTCCTTGCCGTCCCCGCTCTTTTTGACGACCTCAAGCTGAGAGGTGGCTTCTTTGATCAACGCGGCATTGAAGAGCTCGCTGTCGATCTTTTCCGTCACCTGGCCTTTCGTCGTCTTGCGGATCGTGCAGCGCTCCCGGATGGCGTCCACTTTGCTGGAAGTTAACCCCCGCAGCGTTACGCGCAGACCCAGGCGCCCAATAAAAACGGCCTCTTCCGGCAGATTGGCTGCCGTTTCGAAGAGACCGTCCAAAATTTCCTGTTCGTTGAAAAGCTCGTTTTGACTCAAAGCTTACTCCTCCTTAAAAATTAGGATGCGGAGATCGGATCCTGCAGCGCGTAGGACTCAAAAGTAAACGGCGTTTCCTCGGTAACCTCTTCGCCCGCGGTCCAGTTTGCCAGCTGGATTTTGTCCACGATGCAGCCGTCCAGTCGGATTCGCTCAAAGCCGTAGGCTTCGGGGTCTTCCAGCTTGTGAATGATCGAAAAGCGCTGAAAACCCCGCGCGATCATATCGGAGGTGACTTTGTAGCCGCTCATCGTTCCGGTGCCTTTTTTGCTGCCCAGTTTGTGTACGGTATAATCCGCGCCGACGAGCTTCAGCTCCCGCTTGTCCACCTCGACATTTGCTTCCAGATGGTTCAGGTTGGACTGCCAAGCCCCGTCGATAAAAATTTGCCCGAACGTGCCCATAATGACGCGGCTGGGATCAAGATATTGTGCCATCGTTTCATTTCCCCCTTATCGATTATTGCACGTAAAACGTGCCGAAAA
Source organism: Paenibacillus terrisolis (assembly GCF_056171975.1). Taxonomy (NCBI): domain Bacteria; kingdom Bacillati; phylum Bacillota; class Bacilli; order Caryophanales; family Paenibacillaceae; genus Paenibacillus; species Paenibacillus terrisolis. The sequence continues at coordinate 117,186 of NZ_JBKFGG010000008.1, forward strand.
TTTGCTCCATAACGTCCGTATCGTCCGCCGTCCAGGCCAGGAACACCTGGTCATCTTCAGGCACGAATTGCGGAGCGGTGCCGTAAAAGCGCGGATCGAGCGTCACGTCGAAGCCGCTCGCTTCAATGACGCTTTCGCTCGCCAGGGTTTGCAAGTACTGCTTCCCGGCGCCGATCAACGCGAGGCGTCCTTCTTCGGTGTTGTTCACCTTGCCGATGTAATAGTCCTCGGCGGTGCGCTGCAGATCAGAGTTGATCTGGTCGATCACGCGGATTTTGCGGATTTTTTTCCAGCCTTTGTTCTGGCCTTCGCGAGGCGAAATCAGGCTGTTCACGCCGCGCAGCACCTTGACTCTGCGGCCGTCATGCACAAGCAGGAATACGCCGCCCTTCACCGCTTCCTCCTGTTCGGAACGCGTCCAGCGGCGCGTCACGTCATCGAAAGGAGCCGGCGCATAGGTCGATGATTCCTTGAGCGATTGACCGGCAACCAGACCGGCCACCCAGGCGGCCACCTGAGCCGAAGAGTAAGTCTTGCCGTTCAGCTTCGCGCCGGTACCGACGTTGACGATGCCTTCATGGTCCATGACCGCACTGCGGGCAATGGTTGCGTTCACGGCTGCCGGACCGCTATCTTCAATTTCGGAACCGCCCAGTACGGCAATAGCCCCTTTACCCTCTTCGCGAATTCGCTTCACCCAAGCCACAACGCTTGTATGGAGCGCCGGATCGGATACGCCGTCAAGGGTCAGCACATGGAAGTCCTGCGTTTCAATGGCATCCAAAGCCGCTACGTATTCTGCATTCGTAATGGCGGAAATACCGCTTAAGCCGCCCGACAAACTTACGCCTGAGATGTCCTCCAGCGTTCCATCGCCGATTTTTTCGGCAACAACCCACTTGTTCCCGGTATCCCCGTTGATGGCGGCCACCGCCTGATCCACCGTGCCGTCACCGATTGGAATTGACCGCAGCAGGGTGGCCCCTTCGTACAGCTTCAGTTCTTTCGTCCCTGGAACCGCAAGGCTTGGCTGAATGGTCACTCTCAAAGAGTTACCCCGGCTGCCGGGATGCTTAGCCTTCACATTAGCTGCGTTTTGGGACACCGCGTTTTTAAGAGGGGTCAACGCTTGAGCTTCCGTACCGTCGGCAATGCGGTAGGCGAGCAGTTTCTGCGGCCCGCCCAGCAAGGCCAGATACAAGGTAGTGAATGCCGTTGCGCCTTCGGACTCGTCATCCGAGAACAGTTCCTTAATCGCAGCCTCGCTGGCCACCTCCACGAATTGCCCTACCGGACCCCAATGTGCCTTAACCGGAGCAACAACCACGCCGCGCGCTCCCGCTTGAATCGCGGTTCCCGCCGCGCTTACAAAATTCATATACAGCCCGGGTAATACCGGCTGATCCGTCAAACTCCAATTTCCTCCTGCCATCTTACTGCACCTTCTTCCCCAAAAATTGTTTTACGAGCTGTTTGGCTTCATCTGCCCCGATCTCCGTTTGGTCGATCCCCGTCAACGCTCCGGCCAGCACCTCGGGCTTGACGCCCAAAATCGTTTCAGACCCCGACATCAGTTCCTGAACCGGATACCCCGAAAACGAGGAAACGGAAGCGGCCAATGCCGCGGATCGAGACGCCGATTTCAATGTCGGATGGTTCGCGGATTTTGCCGCCGATTTGGAACCCTGCTTGCTTGCGGGCTTCGCCAGCGTTCCGGAACCCGTCTTGGAATGTGCTGTCACCGGGTTCGTATCTGCTTTTCCTTTTTTGTCTGCCACGTGATTCACCTCATCTTGGATTGATATTGAACGAACTGCATAAGCGGCCCCGTCTCAGGGGAATGGTTCGTTACACGGCTTATCGTCACGCTTAGCGGTCCTTCGGCAATCGCACCGGGAGCGGGAACGGCCGCGGGCAAGCTCATCTTGGGATCGCTGACCCGAATATAACGCCGTTCCACGCCATCCAGCGGGATTTTCGGCGCCGCCCCGAGGGCTTCAAGAAGCTTCAGGATCGCCGCATGCTCCTGATCGGCGTTTGCCGTCCGAAAATAAGCGGTCAACCGTTTCTCGATTTCAAAAGCCGATGCCCCCACAGGCCGCGTGTCCATGCCGACAATCCGCCACATGACGGAGGGTACGGTTGCCGATTGCGGCCAAGCGCCGCTGTACGCCGACCATTCCGGGCCAAGCTTCCCGGCCGACCACGAGCAGACGGCCTCAAGCCAAGGATCGCTCGTAATCGGAACCGGTTCGGAGATCGGCTGCGGCAGCAGGGCGGCAAATCGCAGGCCGCGTTTCAGCATGTCTCCCTCAGGGGCTGTGACCGTGGCTTCGCCTTCATCCGTCTGTCCCAAATAAAAAACGGCATAACCTCCACTTTCACTGGTACCCGGTTGCAACAGCTGCTTATCGAACGCGCCGATCACCAGTTGCGCCGAAGTGTTCAATTCATCCGGCATGGACGAAGGGACATACAGATCAAGTTCAAAAAGCTGCCTGAGTCCCTTCCACGGACTGCCGCCTCCCTCTTCGCCGCCAAGCAGCACCGCATATGGGCTGTTGCTTCCCGCATCGGAAGGGGGAGAACCTTCGTAAACCTCCTTCAGATTCGGAACGGCGTCCAGCAGTTTGCTGCGAATGATGTTCATCATAACTCCAACAATGATTTTCACCTCCTCTCAGGCAAATCGCCGGATTTTGGATCGGGAACTGCGTGATCCACCGGAATGCGCGATGACGCATTGCATTTCCTGAATAAGGCACACCCGGTATACAATGTCCTCAGTTCGACGTTATTCAATTTGAACACAGTAGCCGCTGTCATGAAGCTAAGCTATTGAGCATAGCCGGCTCTTCTACGTGCGCCATGCAACTTCTTCAATCACGCAGCGCGGAAGGCTGCAAAATTGCTTGCTTCCTTCCATACGTCCCCAAATGCAGCCTCGGCAGCGTTCCGGCTGGCTCCAGTCTTCCAGGGGCGGCAACGGCGGAGTTTTGTTCTTTTTCGTCATCCCGGTCTCCTCCCAAAAGAAAAACCGCTGAAAGCTTCAGCGGCTGATCGTTATTCGTGTTTGTCATCCGGCGACGATTTCTCTCACCCGATTCCCACAATACAAATTTATCACGGCAAAAGTCGAGCGAACGGACAAGCAGCGGACAGTGACCGGACAAGTATGGGACAGACAATGGGGAGACTGATCAGCGACAGGCAGGCGACGGAGTACGAGAGCAAGAGTGAGAATGATCAGCAACAGGCAGGCGACGGAGTACGGGAGCAACAGAGAGACTGATCAGCAACAAGCAGGCGGTGGAGTGCGAGGGCAACAGTGAGAATGATCAGCAACAGGCAGACGACGGAGTACGGGAGCAACAGAAAGACTGATCAGCAACAAGCGGGCGGTGGAGTGCGAGGGCAACAGAGGGACTGATCAGCAACAAGCAGGCGGCTGAGTGCGGGGACAGCATACTAACATATAAACAGCGGACGGCATCGGGCAACAGATAAATACTTAAGTGGATACTTCTACAAAGTACTGCCCTTCGCGCTTTTACCGGCCTATGCCGAAACCAAGCTGTCGGCCTCCGGTCTCAACTAGTTCAACAACAGCTTATAAGGGACCTGGCGATTCAATTTTCCGGAGTACGCGCGCTTTAAGTGGTTCAACAACACTCCCGGCAAAAATAAGCGCCTTCATTACCCTTATTAGTTTGTTTTCAGACCCTTTCTTCATAATAAGGGTAATAAATGGTCCTATTTTCCCTTCATCCAAAGAAAAAGGACCCTTTTGGCATTTCTGTGCCGAAATAGGGCCATTATTTGCCTCTATTGCATGGATTGTCGCACGCATCCTTCAAATAGAGCCATTTGGGGGCGCTATTTTTCATTCGTCTCTCCCATTCTCTCTTTCCGTTTCCTATTTCGTGCCCTATCTCGTCTCCTCTTCCGTCTCCCATCCCATCGGATTTCGCTTGAGCCCGCCCGGGTTTCATCAGCGTACCCCAAACGTTCCATATTTGACCTATCTTCCTCCGTATCTCTTCATCCCGCAAAAAAAGCCGGCATCAGCCGACTTCGTGTTTGGCGCTCCTACGTTCTTCTCTGTCCTCGTACACCTCAAGCTTCATGGCTGCCGCGAGTAAACGGATCGCGCTGGCCTTGATCCGGCGGTAGGTCCGGTCGCTGATGCCCATCTCCCCGCAGCTGATGAAGTCGTATTCGCCTGCCGGATCGAGATAACTGCGACGGATAACCTCATGCTGGTCCGGCGACAAGCCGCCCATGGCTTTGTCCAGCAAATGGGATTTCCGAATCAGCTCGGCTTCGCTGTCCGCGTTCCGGATGGCCAAGCGCTCGGTCGGTTTGCCGACGGTATTCGTAGAACCATGAAACCGGGGTTCATAGGCAGACGTGATGAAGGCTTCCTGACGGACGAACCCGATCTGCCGGTACAGCCGGACCTCTTCGAGCCGTTTTTCCACCGCGGCCCGGGTCGCCGCCTCATTCACCGGCAAAGCGCTAAACAATGCGGAGTAGACATGAATCCGTTTTTTTCCCATATAAACCCCTCCGTTCGAATGTTTGTTACTATAGTGGTGCGGTTTACCAGAGCAGATCACTAGACCGGGTTGCCAAAATGGTAATCCCTAATTCTAGCTGCATTAACTTGCTTATGTCCTTATAAACATTACATCAAGTCGCAATTGGAACGTATGTTCGTTTTATGGCGATAAAAGTTCCTCTTCTTACCAAATTGGTAAGTACATTCCGATTATATGTTACCAATTCGGTAATGTCAATCGATAAAATTACCGTTTTGGCAACATTCACCTCTTTACCGATTTGGCAATAAGTGCTATGATTTTCTAAACGGATAAAAGAGGAGTGCCTATGCAAACGCTTGGCGATCGGATTAAAAATCTTCGCGAACAGAAAAATTTGACGCAAAAAGATCTCGCGTCCAAAGCCGATTTGTCGGTCGTTCAGCTGTCGAGATATGAGACGAACGATCGCAAGCCGGATCCTGATGCGCTCAGAAAAATCGTCGACGCTCTGGACACGAATGCCGACTATTTGATTGGCCGGACGCTTGATCCGTCTCCTTCCGAGGAAAAAGCCGTCAACATGTCTTTCTACGGCGGTCCGGAAGCATATACCGCGGACGAAATCGCCATGATGGAGGCGGCCCTTACAGCCTACCGGGAGCAGAAAAAGAAGCTGCTTGACGGAGAACAATCAGCCCCCTAACCCGGGCTTACCAAAAATAAAATGATCGTGCCCACCAGGACATCGCTCTTGCGGCGTGGATCGGCCCCAATCATTCGGTCTAATCGTTTAGCTTAATATTCAGCCAAATCATTCAATCCAAATAAAAAGGCCCCTACTCGGGGCCCTTATTTCCGCCATATAACCGAACATATATTCTTGTATGAGGTGATAACCTTGTTATTTTCCTACTATCAGGAAACCCCTTTGGAACAGTGGATAACCGCAAAATGCCTAACCCATGGCATCGCGAGCATCTCCGACCACGAGATCGACAAAATCGCCGAGGCTTTTGGCGTAGATCTGGTTTACGGGGATCATCCTTCTTTTTCCGACAATGAGGATAAGGTGATTTTCCTTAATAAACACACGGACGACATCACCGCCCGGTTGATTTTTTTTCATGAGCTATGCCATGTGCTTAGACACTCCGGAGATCAGCGCCACATGACCGAGCTGTTCAAAAATGCCCAGGAAACCGAAGCGGAACAGTTCGTGCTGTATACCGCCGTTCCTTTTTACATATTCGCCAAATTGCCCGTCCCGGATCATCGCGGCGAAGCGATTCCTTATATCGCCGAACAATTTCGCGTTCCGCCGGATTTGGCCGAGCAGCGGCTGGATCAAATCCAGCGCAGGGTTCTATACGGCAGCTTGATCGCCGCGGCTCGGGAAGCCGACCGGCAGCGGCAACGGCAGCCTGAGCCCGCCTGGTCCAGCGAAACGCGGCGCATGCTGACGCAGCTCGAACGCCAGCTCAACAAGAAGGGAGACGAATAGAATGAAAATCGCCGCGTATTGCGATTTTTACGGAGATGCTTTGCGGCCCCTGCAGCTGATTATTCGGTTATCTCCCGGCGAACTGGATTGGACCGGTACGTTGTACATTCCCATTGAAGGCCCCTTTGAGCCGTTTGAAGCCGAAGAGTTCGGCGACCTTCCCGGAGTCTCCGTGGTGCTGGAGGACATGGCGGTGAGAGAGACGGATACGGACGGTAAACCAACGATAGGCCTACTGCTGCCGCAAATCGCGGCTCGGCATCCGGTCTCCGAAGATATCCGACAATTGATCCTGCAAATGGATGATGTTGAGGAAGCGCTCCGTTACATACGTTAACGCTAATATCTGACCACGGGCCACTTTTGCTTGCGTAAGGCGTTCATCAGCTCCGGACCGACATTCAAGTTGCTTTCGACCAGTTCATGAGGCGTTAGCGCCATCCATTGGTTTAAGGAGACGTCCGCAAACCGGTCGCTTTTGAACATTTCGAGAAACCATAACGTTTGATCGCCGGTATTTTGGATGTAGTGGCCGAAGGCAAACGGTACATAACCGACGTCGCCCGCCCGGACATCAAAGGTACGTGCCGCGCCGTTCCCCGCAAACACCGTCATGCGGCCTTTGCCCGTGAGATAATACTGCCATTCGTCATTGTTCGGATGCCAATGCAGTTCTCGCATGGCGCCGGGCTGAATTTCCACTAGAGCGGCGGCAATTGTTTTGGAAATGGGAAAGTTGGTGGAGTCGACGATTCGCACGCTTCCGCCCGGTGTTTTTAGCGGCTTTTGCGCGAACAAGCGGTGTTTGAAGCTTAACGGCACCTCTCCGTATGGAGATTCAACCCTTTGGGTTTCAATCGGCCCCGGAACCTTGTCTTGGTATATATAGACCTGCTGATTCGGAATGTTGGCAAACGCGCTCTCGGGGACTCCGAAATTGGCGGACAGCACGTCTTTTGGAGTGTGCGCGAACCAGTCCGATATCGACAGCGTGTTCAGATCCGAGAAATGCCCGTCGTCAAAAACCAGCAGAAATTCGCAGCCTCCCTCAAGACCCTGAATCGAGTGGGGAATGCCGGGCGGGAAATACCAAAGATCGCCCTGCTCGACATCCGCGATGAAGTTTCTCCCGTTCTGATCCACCGCCGTAATCCGCGCTTTCCCCAGGATCATGAAGGACCATTCGGCCTGCTGGTGCCAATGCAGCTCCCTTACGCCTCCCGGCGTCAGCCGCATATTTACGCCCGCCATCGTTGTTGCGATCGGCAGCTCCCGGATGGTGACTTCCCGCGACCAGCCGCCATGGTTCAACTGCATATGAGTATCGGAAAACGAAAATCTCAGGTTGGGAACCAACCCGTTGTCGGTAACCGGCGGAACGAGCATGTTCGGGTTTTCCATATCCCGCATAATATCCCGAGGCCCCAAATCCGTGGCTCCGCTGCCATCCGCGCGTATCGGCTGGGGAATGGCCATGGCCATTTGCCCATGCATCGGCTGATTCCGCATCCCTTCATCCATCTTCATTCACCCCTTCTTCGAGGAATTCACAGCTCCAGTTCTAATCTAAATAGATACCTATTCATTAAAAACGGAAGTTATGAGTGCCCAAGCGGGTGAATAACCTTCGGAGGATTGAATCTCTTCCACATCTATGGACGAACCAAAAAAGGCAGAAAAAGATACAACCGATTTCGATCAAACCGGTTGTATCTTTATACTTCATCCGAAACAAAGTGCGAGATGGAAATCCTCCCGTTATTTTGCACAAAATCTACTTCTATGCCTATTTAACGGGAAAAGCTCCGGGTAATCATCGAAATCATTCCCCGGGAAGCTTTTTTAGCAAGAAATAAATGGAGCTTTTCCAGTTAATTGGCGCTGACAAGGGGAATATTCAACTATTAGCGGGATGATTTCCATCTAACTCCATCTAAATAGAATAGTCGACAACGTCAAGGCGGCGGGCCGAACTAAAACTCGAATTCGATCGTTATGATTTTTTTAGCCGCAGCCCCAATACGGACTCGTCTGCTGCCGTCCAGCGGCAAAGCGTGCTGTCTTTCTTCGTTCAGATTGGTGAGATAGGCGCACTTGATATCGCCCGCAAATTCAATGCTGCCGCTGATTTCCTGATCCGTCGGATTGAAGAGCCTCATGATGTAGGTGTCGCGATCCTCCGCTTTTTTGAATGCCGATAAGATCAAATTGTCCGGCTGGACCGAAAAGAAACTGTGTTTCTCCGGCAGGCTGCCTTTGGTTAGGCCGCTGACTTGATAAGGTGCAGCAGGTACATTCAGGCTCTCCGCTTCCGCATATACCTTTCCTTCCGCCCAGTCGCCTTCATGCGGATAAACGGAATATTCGAATTCCATGTCTCTCAACAGCTGGCTGCCTTTTTTCCCGGGAAATACGCCAACCGCTTCCCACCAGGTCACGATCATGTTGCCCATCGCCCGGAACAAAGTGAGGTACAATGTCGAGTTTTCGTCATCCTTAAGTTCATATTCAGTGAGCCCGTTGTTCAACAGAGCGAGTCCTTTTTCTCCGTCGCTGACATCCACAAAATGCTGCATCGGAAGCGTCTGCATCTCCGGCCAATATTTGCCGTCCGTTCCCTTTTGCGGAACCCGCAGTCTGTCGTCCACCGTAAAATGCCCCGAGGAAGAAGCATATTCCGCTTGAATCCCAGTCGGAAAAGCAACGCGCAAACGATGATTCTGCACATTGTTGCTCATTGTGGTTTTGATATCTACTCTTTTGGCGCCTTTTTGGAGCGTCACCCGCGAAACGATCTTCAATATTTCGGTCTCGTCGCTCCGTTTGCTTTCTCCCTGTATGCCGTACGTCGCTTCATGCGCATATTTCGGCAGTTCCATATTGTATTCGATCGCGATGGTCGCGGAAAGGGGGCCGTTATCCTCGCACCAGGTTTTAACCTGACCCGTAAGCGTCGTGAAAGTCTTGTTATGGTACGGAGGGTAATACGCCCAATAGTTTCCGACGTCTCCCGCATCCTCGAAATAGTGAAGGCGGTCGTACACTCTGCCGCTTTGCTTGTCATGCACCTTCAGCGTTCCGTTAGACTGAACCTCGACCCGCAGGTTTTCGTTTTCGAGCACATTGTCCGTTTTGGAGATCCATTCGCCCGTGCTCTTTCGCATGTCCATCCAATAAAAATGATTGCGGTTGAAATGCTTCTCCGGAATAAACCGGATCACCTTGTAGCCAAAGGCCGGAATTTCGCCGGTTTCGAGATAGATGAAATGCCGGTCGGCAAAATAAGGCCATGGGCGCGCCTCCAAATCGTGCACCGGAAACGGTTTTTCGTCCCGGGAAATTTCCTGGATCTCGAGCGGGTTTCCGTCGGAGTCGATGGCTTTGAAGCTCCAGACGCTTTCCTCCTGCGGCGTACAGACGCAAGCCTTTACGATTTGACTCATCGGTCTCGGCTGGGAATTGAAGACAACCAGCAGCACATCGTCTTCTTCATATTTGGAAAGATCGATCATTTTGATCGTTTCGGAGACGGCCTTGTCGTAGGCTACATTCCCGATCTCCAGCGCCTGGTTTAGCCGGTTCTCAACGTCGTCGGCCGTTTTGTCCTGCGTAACTCCGTTGATCGAATCATGCGGATGGGCTTCCAGCGTATATTTCCACGCCGTATCGAGAAAGCCCTTCGGATATTTGGCGCCAAGCATTCCCAAAACGGAAGATAACGGCTCCGCTTTATGGATCAACACGTTTTGGACCTGCTTATTGAGCTGTTTCAGGTAAATTCTTGAGGCCAGCGCGTTCCCCGAGCAATCGCTGGCCGGACCGTCCCGCAGCTCCCCTTCAATAACCCGAAGCCGATCCTTGTCCACCAGTTCATGCAGCTTGCCGGCGTATTCCTCCAGGCTGCAGTTGATGAATTCCGTGTTTTCGTCCAACTGGTTCAAATCCTTGATCATTCGCGACAAATCGGGATGAGGCGTTGAAAAGTCGGTCCCGTTTAAAAATAACCGGTGGTTCTTCAGCACCGTGGCATCCGTGGCTTCCCAAGCGTCCTTCAGGCCTTTTTCCAGCAATTCCGGGCGATAGCCTTTTTTCGCTTCGATCATGAAAAAATCTTCGTCGCCGTTTTGCGAAGCGGCGTTATGCAGCGCGACCCCCGACAAGCCGGGACTATACTTGTACTCGCTGCTCAAGCAGTTTATTCCATACTTCGCATAGAGATGGGCGTGAAAATAAAAGTTCGCCCTCGCATGCTTTCCTAAGCGGCTGGTGAGGACCGCGGTCCCGTCCGGCGCTTTCCACATAAATTCGCTTTCCGGAGCGCGTTCGTCGGACACTTTTTTGGCGCAGATAATAAAATCCAGGCCAAACCCGGCGTAGATCTGCGGGAACTGAGCCGTTTGTCCCCACCCGAAGGAGTTGTAGCCCACCTTGAGCGGGTTGCCGTATTTTTGCGAGACGCGGATGCCTTTCAGCAAATTTCTAACCAGGCTTTCCCCGTCCAGCGGGTAAAGATCGGGCAGCGTGTACCAAGGTCCTATCCCGATCCTCCCGTCTTTGATATACTTCGTCACGATTTCCCGGTTTTCGGGCACGACCTCTAAATAGTCCTCAATAGGCGCGGCCTGGCCGTCCATGAGGAAAAAATGGTACTCCGGATCGGTGTCCAAAATATGCAGCAATTCTTCCATAAACTCGATCAGCAGCATCCGGTTTTTCCAGATGGGGTAACGCCATTCTCTATCCCAATGGGTATGGGGTACGATATATCCTACTTTTTTTTCGTGGTTATTCATGTTTCGGTCCTCCCGGGTCTCCCCTACTTGATGACGTTCAGAATCTCCGTAAACGTGTCGCCGTAATAGTTGCAAAGTCCTTTCGTTCCGCTTTCGAGGATGTTTCCTCCGCCGATCCCGATCGAAGCGAAGCCGGCCAGGCGGATGGAGCAAATTCCCGCCCCGCTGTCCTCAATGCCGATCACGGCGCTCCGCTCTTCAAAAGGAATGCCAAGTCCCACTCTGCAGGTTTCCGCATACAGCCAAGGGTGCGGCTTAGGCGACAATTCGCCGAGTGTTCCCGCCGCGCCTTGTCCAAGCGGATAACCCGCCGTAATGATGCAATCGTAAAAATCCTTCGGGTCGCCCAAATTCAAAGCGTCAAAAGCGGATAGAATTTCGGGGTACGCTTTTTCGTACAACCCCGAGGTCACCAGACCGATTTTGACCTTCATCGCTTTAAGCTCCAGCAGGAACTCCTTGATTCCCGGCGCGGGAGTGAAAGCTCCCTTTTTCCCCCGCCCTTTCATGATTTCATCCATCTCCCGGCGGGTATGCTCGAAATAGTGTAGCCTTGCTTCCTCCACGCTTTTCTCGGGACAATATTTATGGATGCAGTATTTGAGGTGCTCCGAGACACTGTGCCCCGAAACGAAAGGCAGATCCGCATTCTCCAGCGAAAATTTCGGATTGCCCAATAGACTTCCGCAGGTTTGTTCAATAATCCAGATCCAGAACTCTTCGCTTCTTACGGTTGTGCCGTCCAGATCCATGAGGACCGCCTTCGCCGGCTTTTCAAAATGAACCGGGTGAACCGGATAATAGGCGGGATATCCCATCTCGGATGTGACGTAAGCCAAGGTTTTCGTTTCGAATACGATAAACTCGACTTTGCGGTCTCCCGTGGCGATGATGTCCAGCACGCCGTTTTGCCCTTTGATATGATGGCCGTCGCCGGACGCCTGCAGAAAAAGAAAACCGTCCTCCGAGCTAAGCACGCCCAGGTCCGGCGCATAGGTTTTCAGCATGACTTTCTTACCCCTTTTTCGTTATTCTTCTCCGTGTGTTTTACCCTTTAGTTGATCCTGCGGTTAAGCCTTTGACCAACGCATTCTGGAAGATAATGAAAATCAGGAGAACCGGCAGGGTCGTAATGATCCCCGACGCGTTCAAGGGGCCCCACTGAATGCCGGAACGCGTGATAAAGGTGTTGATCCCGGCCGGAAGCGTTCTCATTTCATCCGAGGTAACGAAGGTCATCGAGATCATAATTTCCTGCCATACCGTGATGCACACGGTCAGCCCTACGGCAACCAGTCCCGAACGCGCGAGCGGCATGACCATGCGGAGCAAAATTCCCAGCGAACTGCAGCCGTCGATTTTGGCGGCTTCGTCGATGTCCTTCGGAATGCCTTTGAAATATCCCGTCAGCAGCCATATCGCCATCGGAAGCAAAATCGCGCAATAGGTCAGAATGATGCTCGTATAGGAGTTCAGCAAATTCAGCTTACCCCAAACGATATACAGCGGAACGATGAGCGTTGTCAGCGGCATGACCTGAGCAAACAAAATAAAAGTCAGGTAGGAGAATTTCCCTTTGAATTCGTATCTCGTCATGGCGTAGGAAGCCAGGCTGGCGATGAGCAGCACAATGACCACAGATACGGCCGTAATCACGATCGAATTGAAAAAATAAGTCGGTATATTGGAGGTGCGAAAAACATTCGAATAATGCTCCCAGGTAAACTGCTTGGGAAACAGCGTTGGCGGCGTCGAGAAAATTTCCTTCGATGGCTTGATCGACGTGACGAACAGCCAATAGATCGGAAACAAAATGACGACCGAAATGAACAAAAAGACAACAATATGAAAAGCCGTCCGTATTCCCTTCATCTCTACTCACTCCCTGATTGACTTCAGCATCGCCCGCATGTAAGGCAAGCAGATAATCGCGATGATGATCAAGCTGACGATGGCCATGGCCGACGATTTGCCGAAATCGTAAAACTCGAACGCAAGCCGGTACGTATAAATCGGCAGGGTGGATGTGGCGTCCAGCGGGCCGCCTTTGGTAATCACCCAGATCAAATCGAAGTAGTTCAGCGTCCATATGGTCGTAATGACACCCGTCGCGCCGATGATCCCCTTCAAATGGGGGATTTTCACGTACCGAACGATGCCGAACCAGCGGGCGCCGTCGATTCTGGCCGCTTCGACCTGATCGTTCGGGATGTCTTGAAGTCCGGCCAGCAGCATCAGGAACCAGAAGGGAAAGGCCTTCCAGGTATTGACGAAAATCAGGGTTCCCAGCGCCATGTTTTTGGAGCCAAGCCAGGACAGATTATGATCCGTAATATGGAGCAGCTGCAGCACATGGTTCACGATCCCCATATCGGATTGCAGCATCCAGCTCCACATCAAAGCGGTTACGACCCCCGGCAAAATCCAGGGGAGCAGCAGCAGCGAACGCAAAATTCCTTTGCTTCTACGTCTCTCGTCCACATATAGAGCGGCGATGAGGCCGATCAGCATTTGCAGTACGACGCCCACAACTGTCCAGACTACCGTCGTCGTCAAAACCGTCTTGAAGATATCGCTCGTCAATACTTCCTTGAAATTGCCGAAGCCCACGAACGGCTTATCCGCCCGGCTTAAATCCCAGCGATGCACGCTCACATACAAGTTGTACACGAGCGGATAGGCCAGCAAGCTTAAGATGACGACCATGGAGGGCAACAGATACATGTAGGGAACAAGTCCGCGGTACAATCGATTTTTATTCATCTTCATTACTCCCGGGTTAGATTCTTATGCAAACGGCTACTGCTGGGCAATATCCTTGATCTTACCTTCCAGCTCGGCTATGCCGTTGTCCACGGACTTGCCGCCGATCACGACGCCGGATACTGTGTCATACACCGCCGAGTCGATCTCTTTGTAATACAGCGTCTTCGGCTGCGATTGCCGCGCCGACTTGATCTGCTCCATGAAGATCTTGTACGCCGGATCGGTCGCAAACTTCGATACCGCCAGCGATGCGTTGTTCGCCGGCACATCCGTCATCGTCTTCGCGTTGAAGTCCACCGACGTCAGCATTTGCGCCAGCTTCACCGCCGCCTCCGGATGCTTGCTGCTTGCCGATACCGCGATCCCGAATCCGCCCCCGAACGATCCGTCCGGCGCACTTTCGTTAAACTTCGGCACCAGCGCCTGACCGTAAAACGCCGCGTTTTTCAAATCCGGGTTTTGGTCCGTCACCCATGTTCCGGCGATAACCATCCCCACCTTTTGCTGCGCAAACAGCGTGCCCACTTTCAGGTGATCCATCGTGGCGTAATCCGCCTCGTAATCCGGCTTCATATCCGCCAACAATTGCAGATAACCCTTGAATTCCGGCGTGTTGACGTTCGGCGTAATCTTCCCGCTGTCATCCACTTGAATAATCGAACCCTCCGAAGCGGTAAACAAGCTTTGCGCCGGGAATTCCTTCAACCCCAGGTCCAGCCCGAAGCCCGCCACCTTCCCGTCGGTCGCTTTCGTGATCTGCGCCGCATCCGCTTTCAGCTCATCCCAGGTCTTCGGCGGGTTCTCCGGATCCAGCCCGGCCTGCTTGAAAATCTCCTTGTTGTACCACAGCACTCTCGCATCCGTCGTGTACGGCAAGGCCATATGTTTTCCGTTCCAGGTGTACATCGAGAGAATGCCCGGGAAGAAATCCTTGAAGGCATCTTCGCCGCCCAAGGCTCCCCCTAAGTCAAGCAAATACCCCGAGTTCGCGAACGTCGGAAAATCCGGGTTGTTCACGATAAACACATCCGGCGCGTTCCCGCTGGCGAACATGACCTTGTATTTCGTTTCCCAGGTTCCCCACGGGTCGCTTTGAAACTCCACCTCGTACCCCGGGTTTTCGCTTTCGAACTTCTGCTTCAGCTCTTCGAATACCGGCGCGAAGCTCGGGTCCGACGTCCACTCCGAAAATCCGTAATACACCAGCTTTTGTTTCTTGCCCGAATCGCCCGAATTTCCCGATGGCGCATTCGATGAATGGCCGGATGAAGAGGACGAGTTGTTTCCTCCTCCGCATCCCGCCGCCGTCACGGCCACCATCAGAATCACCAGCAGCAACCATGACCGTCTTCGAATTCCTTTGCCTTTTTGCATCGTGACTTCCCCCTTGCTAGGCTTTTTTATTGCAGCGCCCCGTTCGTCGCACGATTTCGAAAGATAGCGCTTACAATCTTGCTGTGACGCCAACTGCCGAAGCTGTGGCATTACGAGGGAAATCTGTATTAACTATGTAATACAGATTTCAATCAATTCATACTCGTTTCATATTTAGATCATAATCTTACCTATTATCTGTGTCAATATATAATGTTAATATACATTAAAATTTAATACAGATAATACAAAAAAGAGCAGCTTTTCAGCTGCTCTTTACCTTTAGGTTTCAGGAATTTATTTTATGCTTTCACCTTGCCAATAGAGGTACCCACATTAATTTCCGCCTTGCAAATTTGGCCCATAACGAATAAGTGGTCCTTATCCTCCAATAAATTCATGAGCTGCAGAGCGGCCGTTCGCCCCATATCATAAAAAGGCTGGTTAACGCCGGTAATATCAAGCTTATGTTTGTGGTTCAGATTCAGCGCGTCATAGGTAACTAACGAAATGTCTGCCGGTATGGACAAATTCAGGCGGTCCAGCGCGGAAATAACCGCTTCGGCAATTTGGTCGTTCGCAGAGAAGATCGCCGTACACGGGACTTTTTGGATCACATCGGCGAGCCGGGATACATAAATCTCAAACTCGTCGGAGAAGTTTTCGTATTCCGACGGAAGCAGCACGTCCAGATTCGGATCAAAATCGATGCCGGCGTCCAAAAAGGCCTGCTTCACGCCGAGAAGGCGCTCGTTCAAAGTGCTGAGATCGGAGTTGCGAATGAACATAATCCGCCGGTGCCCGTTTTCGATCAGCATTTTGGTCAGTTTATAGGCTCCCGCCGTATTATCGCTGGTCACAAAAGGAATGTCGCTGTTATAAAAGTGACGGTCGAGGAAGACCACTTTGATTCCATTGTTCTTTAGCAGCTCGTATAAGTGCTGGTTGCGCGAATCATGGGATTTGTCGTAGATCGGACTTAAGATCACGCCATCCATCCGCTTGGCCACAACGCTTTTGACCAGGGATTCCAGCTTGTCCAAGCTGCGATCGTCGCTATAGCTCAAGAGATGATAACCATGCAAATCCAGAACATCCTGAATGCCGCGAAGCGCTGTCGCCCAAAGGGGGTTGTCGATGCCGATGACGGACGCGGCAACCAGCCCCGAACGATTTGAGCCTTTGGGAGACGAAATCCCGTTTTCGATAAAGGTTCCCCGCCGGCTGTCGCGTTTGAGCAGTCCTTCCTCGCATAGTTCTTTAATCGCTTTTTCCACCGTATTTACGCTGACCTCGTAAGCTTCGGCAAAGTTCCGGCTGGAGGGCAGCCGCGTATTTCCCAGCCACTCGCCTTCAAGCACTCTTTTCTTAATATCTTCCTTGACTTTGATATAAGGATAAGTTGACATAGAAATCCTTTCCTTCGGATTAAATTATTTAGCTATATAAATTGAACCAAGGTTTGAATATGTATAACGGCAGCCGTGTGGATTCTTCTTTCGATCGCGCAGAAATCCGGTCACAAAGGCGAACGAAGCCTATGCTTCCGATGCAGCTTTCTTTCAGAAAGCTTTTAGCTTCTGCCAGAACATTTCACACTCTTGCCAAATTACTTTTTCATTAGTTCAATTTATATAGTAAAATTATATCATCTGTGTCAACTGTTATACAATGATTGAGCAAAAAGGCTGTCATCACACGAGTTTCACTTTTTTCTCTGATAATACAGAACAGAAGGAGCGAACCTCCTTCTGTTCCTTAAGTTTCCAGTGTATGCGGTTATTTCTGCTGGGCGATATCCTGGATCTTGCCTTCCAGCTCGGCGATGCCATCGTCCACGGACTTGCCGCCGATCACGACGCCGGATACCGTGTCATACACCGCCGAGTCGATCTCTTTGTAATACAGTGTCTTCGGCTGCGATTGCCGCGCCGACTTGATCTGCTCCATGAAAATCTTGTACGCCGGATCGGTCGCAAACTTCGATACCGCCAGCGATGCGTTATTCGCCGGTACATCCGTCATTGTCTTGGCGTTGAAGTCCACCGACGTCAGCATCTGCGCCAGCTTCACCGCCGCCTCCGGATGCTTGCTGTTTGCCGATACCGCGATCCCGAATCCGCCCCCGAACGATCCGTCCGGCGCGCTTTCGTTATACTTCGGCACCAGCGCCTGACCGTAAAACGTCGCGTTTTTCAAATCCGAGTTTTGGTCCGTCACCCATGTTCCGGCGATAACCATCCCCACCTTTTGCTGCGCAAACAACGTGCCCACTTTCAGGTGATCCATCGTGGCATAATCCGCTTCGTAATTCGGCTTCATATCCGCCAATAATTGCAGATAGCCCTTGAATTCCGGCGTGTTGACGTTCGGCGTAATTTTCCCGCTGCCGTCCACTTGAATGATCGAACCCTCCGAGGCGGTAAACAAGCTTTGCGCCGGGAATTCCTTCAGTCCCAAGTCCAGCCCGAAACCCGCCACCTTGCCATCCGTCGCTTTCGTGATCTGTTCCGCATCCGCCTTCAGTTCATCCCAGGTCTTCGGCGGATTCTCCGGATCCAGTCCGGCCTGCTTGAAAATCTCCTTGTTGTACCACAGCACTCTCGCATCCGTCGTATACGGCAAGGCCATATGTTTTCCATTCCAGGTGTACATCGAGAGAATGCCCGGGAAGAAATCCTTAAAGGCATCCTCGCCACCCAAGGCTCCCCCTAAGTCAAGCAAATACCCCGAGTTCGCGAACGTCGGAAAATCCGGGTTGTTCACGATAAACACGTCCGGCGCGTTCCCGCTGGCGAACATGACCTTGTACTTCGTTTCCCAGGTTCCCCACGGGTCGCTTTGGAACTCCACTTCGTAGCCCGGGTTTTCGCTTTCGAACTTCTGCTTCAGCTCTTCGAATACCGGCGCGAAGCTCGGGTCCGACGTCCACTCCGAAAATCCGTAATACACCAGCTTTTGTTTCTTGCCCGAATCGCCCGAATTTCCTGAGGGCGCATTCGATGAATGGCCGGATGAAGAGGACGAGTTGTTTCCTCCTCCGCATCCCGCCGCCGTCACGGCCACCATCAGTATCACCAGCAGCAACCATGACCGTCTTCGAATTCCTTTGCCTTTTTGCATCGTGACTTCCCCCTTGCTAGGCTTTTTTATTGCAGCGCCCCGTTCGTCGCGCGATTTCGAAAGATAGCGCTTACAATCTTCAATTAAAAAATAATGACGGTTCCCTGTATCACATAAAATCTTATAATTTGATACAGATTGTGTCATTTACTAATCGTAATTCTATCCTCGGCACCACTTAATGTCAACAACATTGAATGAAATCATATAAAAATTGATTCAGATGATACAGATATTATTTATATTCTTAAGCTCCCCTGGAGATATTGACAAAAATAAAACAAAACCACATAAAACAAAACCAACAATAAAATAGTGTGTTGTTTTATGTTGACTTCGAAGATTAATCCCCACTAAGATGGAGTCGAACGTTTGACCATGCGCCAAAACGAAACCAATTTAAAAGGGAGACGGTAAAATGGAACACCGCATGATTTTAAATCAAACTTCTTATTTCGGTGCCGGAGCAATATCAAATCTCGTCAATGAAATCAAAACCCGAAAATTTTCGAAAGCATTAATCGTTACCGACAAGGATCTGGTCAAATTCAATGTCGTCGCAAAAGTAACCGCCCTGCTTGAGAGCCATCAATTGGCCTATTCGTTGTTTGATGAAACCGTTGCCAACCCGACGATCGAAGTCGTCAAAAAAGGACTGGCCGCCTTCAAGGTTTCTTCCGCCGATTACCTGATCGCCATTGGAGGCGGTTCGCCGATCGACACGGCCAAAGCGATCGGGATCATTATCAATAATCCCGAATATGACGATGTACGCAGCCTGGAAGGCGCGGTCGCTACGCCGAACAGTTCCGTTCCGATCATCGCCATTCCCACGACGGCCGGAACCGCAGCGGAAGTTACGATCAATTATGTGATTACGGACACGGAGAAAAAACGCAAATTCGTCTGCGTCGACCCGCATGACATTCCCGTTGTGGCGATTATCGATTCCGAGATGATGAGTTCCATGCCCAAAGGATTGACGGCGGCAACCGGCATGGACGCCTTGACCCACGCAATCGAGGGGTATATTACAAAAGGAGCTTGGGAGCTTACGGACGCGCTGCATCTGAAGGCCATCGAAATCATCGCCCGCTCCCTTCGCGGTGCCGTGAACAACGATCCGGAAGGCCGGGAGGGCATGGCCTTGGGGCAATACGTGGCGGGCATGGGTTTTTCCAATGTCGGGCTGGGACTCGTCCACGGCATGGCTCATCCGCTGGGCGCGTTTTACGATACGCCGCACGGCGTGGCCAATGCCATTTTGCTGCCCTCAATTATGGCCTACAACGCCGATTATACCGGGGAAAAATACCGGGAGATCGCCAAAGCTATGGGCGTAAGAGGAACCGAGCAATTGAGCATTCATGAAGCGCGTGAAGCGGCGGTAGGCGCCGTGCGCCAATTGTCGGCGGATGTTGGCATTCCGGTGAAGCTGCGCGAGGTTGGCGTCCGGCTTGAGGATCTTCAAGACCTCGCCCGCTCGGCATATGAGGACGTATGTACCGGCGGGAATCCGAGAGACACCTCCATCGCCGAAATCGAGGAATTGTACCGCGCCATCTATTAAATAGGCATTATGCAAAAAACGACGGTTACCCGAAACCCGGATAGCCGTCGTTTTCTATTGAATAAGTTACTCCATGAGCTGAGCTAATTTCTTTGATTTTTCCGCTAACGGACTGTAGCGCACTTATTTGCCCCCAAAAACCGATTTTTATTTTCTAACGGACCGGAGCGTCCTTATTCGGCCCCATTCAGTGTAAAATTTGTGTTAATAAACCAAATAAGGACTTTGGAGTCCGTTACATTCCTCAGGCACCTGATTTCGCCGGAATAACGTCATTTCAATCCGTCAGAATGTGGACGTTCGCCGCATTTCTCTGAACAAACGCCGATTTCGGTTTTGAACCTATTTTAGTACGACAAAATCTCCTTCAGGTACCTTCTTCTTACGGCATAATAGAACAATAGCTGAAAAACGGCATAAACCCCGGCGACCAAGGCTGATCTTAGCACCAGAAAGAGCATTAATTCGGAATTGCTGTACATCACAGATAAGAAATATAGTCCTAGAAATCCGCCCACTATAATAGGAACGAAAAATATGATCCGCAGCTGCTGCCGAAGCACTTTCGCGGCCTCTTTCACCGTAATGCCGATCCGGTCGATATATTGGAACCTCCGTTTTTCCTCTTCAATGTCATTGACGACCTTATAATACAAAACTACGGCAGCCGCTATCAGGAACAGCAAACCAAGGAATATCATCGAAAAGAAGTAAAAGCCGTAATTCTCCAGACTGATCTTCCGCTCCTCGAATTTGGCAATCGGACGATGTCCTTCGAGCAATATCCGGTCCGTCGACGCCCCCTGCCACATCCCGTTGCTGCTTTTCGCCCATATGGCGGGATCGGGGTCATTCGTATTTTTCGCTTTCACGTAGCTGAGCAGCGCCTCAAAAACCTTTGAACGGTCCCCGCTTTTCAGCTTGATCAAATGATATTTCGAAACGGCGTCCGTACCGATTAAGCTTTTGATTCTCTCGTAATCCGGATCGCTCAAAACGTTGGCGCTTCCGGAGTCAAACGCGGCACTGTTCGCAACGTTCGTGAATGGCGCATAAATCACTTCCATACTGCCTTCAGGTATGGTGAATGAACGCCCTGGAGCAACGGAATTATCGAACGCCTCTTTTGAAACATTAAAATGGTCGTCCAATAGGTTCCTCCGTTCCTCCACCTTCGCCTTCCCGTCGAGCGTATAGATCTCCTTATAGTCAAACGCAATTTGCATGTTCTGCTTGTTCACTCTGACCATAACGGCATGCCCCGGCTCAACCCGCAGATTCGTCTTCATATGATTGTTGTAATGACTTGCGCTCAGGACGACGGCGTGCTCGGACCAAAAGGACACCGTCCCGTTTTCCTCCCGGTACTCCGGAAGACTCAGATATTCCAGCACGTCATACTGTTCAATCTCGCCCCCGCTCGCCCGGATGACCCCGTTAACCTCTTCCCGGGACACGTTATTGTATTTGCCTTCCTGAACAAACATAAATTCATAGGGAAAATGCTTTTCGATGTCCTTATCGACACCGCTGTACATGCTGTAGGTCATCCCTACAAAAAAGATGGCTCCCGCCGCCAAAAGGGAAACGACATACAATACGATTTTGTAGGCAAAAAAACGATGCGCAAGATTCGTCAGCACCAGCAGGTGCCTGTGATAGAAACCGGGAAACCTCATGGCGGTCCTTCTCGCAAATTCAAGGCATCCCCCGATTATAAAATAAGGGCATATTAATATAACGGCCACAAGCAGAACAATCGACTTGCCGTTCCACTGGGGAAAACGGTTAAACAAGACCTGAGGCAATGCATACAACGCGGCCGCAAAAATGACCAGCGAAACGACGGCCAGCCATGGACGGGATTTGGAAACTTCTTTTTGAGCGTCGGATTTGATGATCTCCACGATGGACAAGCGGCGAATTTTGATGTTGATCATGAGCTGATTGAACAGGAATATACCCAAAAATACGCCAGAACTGAGCAAAAACGTCCGGTAGCCGATATCGAAAATAGGCTCCTGCAGATTCAGGATTTCGCCGATGATCATGTAAAAAAATCTGGAAAACAAAAGGCCCGTGACCGTACCGAGTACAAGGGAGCTTACAGCTATAATCAGGTTCTCCAGAAGGGTTAATCTTCGCAAATTTTTGGCCGTCATTCCCAAAGTGAGGTATACGCCGAATTCCCTGCCCCTGTACTTCATGAAATAAATGCTGGTGTACGAGATGAAAGCAATGGAGAACAGGACGATCGCCGCAAACGCCAAACGTATATTTTCAAAGATGACGCTTTCTCCCAAGGCCTTGGACAAGGCTTGGTTATACAGCAAGCTGCCGTACATGAACAGGACGGACACGATAAAGCTGTTCACCAGAAAATAAGCGAGATACTTGTGGAAATTATACTTGAGATTCTTGAAAATAATCGCGGAGAACGTCATGCTTCTTCTCCCCCTATGAAACTTTCCGTCTCCAGAATGCGGTTGAAGAATTGCTTGCGGTCTCCGGAGGAGGCGATTTCCATTTTGATCTTACCGTCCTTGATGAACACGATACGTTTGCAAAACGAAGCGGCGAAAGGATCGTGGGTCACCATCAAAATGGTGCTGCCAAGCTCTTCGTTCATTTTCTGAATGACATTCATAATGTTGCTCGACGATTTGGAGTCCAGATTGCCCGTCGGTTCGTCCGCATAAATCACCGCAGGATCGTTCACCAGCGCCCTGGCCGCGGCAATTCTCTGCTTTTGCCCGCCGGAGATATGGTATGGGTACTTATCCTTTAAGTCGTTAATGTCGAAGAACTCCAGCAGCTCCTTCACTTTACTTTCAACCTCGCCGGCAGGTTTCTTGTCCAAAATCAGCGGCAATGCGACGTTTTCCCGCAGCGTCAAGCTGTCGAGAAGATTGAAGTCCTGAAAAACATAACCGATGCTCGTTCTGCGAAAAAGGGCGAGATCGTCTTTTTTCATCCCGCTGATCTTTTGCCCCTGAATGTAAACCTCGCCCGAAGTGCATTTGTCTACGCCGCTCAGGATGTTGAGCAGGGTCGTTTTGCCGCTGCCGCTGGGCCCCATGATCCCGATAAATTCGCCTTTCCCGATGCTCATCGTGATGCCGTCCAAAGCCCGGACTTCCTTGACGCCCTTGTAAGCGTTGTAGATTTTCACCAAGTCGTGCACTTGAATGATTTCCATGACCCAACCTCATTTCTTCCGGTTTTCTCCCCTCATCATAAAAAGAAAACGCACCCGGACCCATGCATTTTCCTTACGTTCCCTTACATTTTTGCAAGAAACCCAAGCCGGACCTCGGTGCCCCGGCCTTTTTCGGAAATCACGCTGACCTGATGGCCCAGCTTGCCGCAGATTTCCTTGACCATGTACATGCCGATGCCTGTGGCGCTTCGATCGTCTCTTCCGTTGTTGCCGGTGAAAAAAGGGTCAAACACCCTCGGCAGATCCTCCGGATCGATGCCGATCCCTTCGTCCTGGATGCGCAGCGTAATTCCCCGGCTCTCTTTGACTGCGGAAATATGCACTTTTCCCTCTCTTGGCGAATACTTAATGGCGTTCGACAGGATTTGCTCCAGAACGTAACCGCACCATTTCTTGTCGGTGTAAATATGTATGCTTTCATCGATATGTACTTTGGGATAAATCCCGCTATAAATAAAATCCCGCTTTCGGGCATTGACGGCAGCCTGAGCCAAAGCATACAGCCCCACTTTTTCCGGTACGTAATCCCTTGAAAAGTCGTCCAGCCGGAGCATATTGAGGTTTTCTTCCAGGTTCGTTCTCAGCTTGCGGTTTTCTTCGCCGATGTCTTTTAAGATTTCACCGGGGGTGCCGCTCTCCCGGGCCATCCTCTCGCAAGCAAGGTCGATGACGGTGATGGAGGTCTTCATATTATGAATCCATTGCGAATACAAGCTGTTCCGGGCTCGAACCTCGCGGTTCAGCAAGGAGAGCTGCTGCAGATAATTGGAATGGATGCCGCGGATATGGTCGAACACGAGCTTATCCGGGTAGCCCTGGAGATTCGTTTGAAACTCAGGGCTGGTTCTGGCATCTTCCAGCGCAGCGGCAAAGCCATGAAGCCTGAACGCTTCGACCGTCAAATACACGGCGAGCATAAACAAACTAATCAGCGCCGGATAAATCACCTCATGACCGCCCAGCAGCAGATCGTAAAAAGAAATCAGCAGCGCCGTATTGACGGCAAAAACGAAAATCACGCTCTTTTTGGCGATAACGACCCTATGCATCCGTTTTATGAAATACATACCCTACCCCTCTTTTGTTCACAATGGCCTGATCCATGCCTAAAGCGCTTAGTTTTTTCTTCAGCCGCGTGATATTGACGGTTAACGTATTGTCGTCCACGAAGGACATGTCGTCCCACAACGCTTCGAGCAGTTCTTCCCGGGTGACGATTTCTTCCGCTTTGCGGAAAAAGGTTTTAAGCATCTTGAATTCGTTCTTGCTAAGCTCGACGATTTGGTCCCTTGCTTTCAGCCTCATCGTCGAATCGAATAAAGTCAGCTCGCCGCAGGTCGTTTCCTCGGAATCTGACATATGGTCCATCCTCCGCAGCAGCGCGTTGATTTTGGCCAGGAGAATGCCCGTGCTGAAGGGCTTGGTCATATAATCGTCGGCACCGAGATTCATCCCCCGGATCTGCTCCCCTTCCTCGCTGCGCGCGGACAGGATGATGATAGGCGCCTGGCAGCTTTTCCGGATCATTTTCAAAAAATAAAAACCGTCGAATTTCGGCAGATTGATATCCAGAATGATAAGCTGCGGGTTCACTTCCCGAACCTGCTCGGGCACCGAGCCGAAATCCTCCACAGGCACGACCCGGTAATCGTAAGCGCTTAAATATTCCGCGATATACTTTTTGACTTTAGGGTCGTCCTCGATCAGAAGTATCGTGTTCATTTCCGTTCCTCGCTAAATGAAATAATGAAGACAAATGCCTGCCTATAGCTCAATCTAATTTATCTTGCTTTCATTATAGCGCAAAAAAGAGAGCGAAAACGTTTCGCCCTCTTCATAATCAAACCGTAAATCTGTCATTTTCGCAAAACCTATCAACCCCCGATGCCGAGCACATCCGTGATCAGCGACAAAGCCAGCAGCGCGCCCATGACATGCCTGACGCCTTAGGCAAACATGCGGCCTCACGATCCTTTCCCTTGAATTCGTTGATCCAACCAGCCGCCAAGCAGGGTAAACAAAAGCACGAATACAAAGAAATTCATCTTCGCTCCTCTCCCCTTAAGAGTTAACGTTCTTTTTGGATCGGATGCCCGCTATAAACGTATTGATGATCAATTCAAGACTATGGTCCGGATCCAGCGGAATATTGAAGTTACCCGTCCGTTCCAGGGATGCGAATCCGTGCAGAAAGCTGCGAAAAGCGCGGACCATATGCACAGCGTCATCTCCCTGCAGGCCATACGCTTCAAGAATCCTGACGATGAGTTCCACCGGCTCTTCCGCGGCTTTTAGGGTCTCCTCATCCTGCCAATCGGGAACGCGTACCGAGGCATCATATAATCCGGGATGCTCGCGTACGAATTCCACATAAGCCTTGGCGGTGGCACGCACCGCCGTGTCCTCCGATCTCCCGACCGCCGCAAACGTCAGCTTTTCATTGAGCTTTCTCATCCCGTACAACGCCAGTTTATGGCGCAGCCCCGGAAGTCCTTCGATGTGGTTATATAAAGATGGAGAGCGAACCTTCAACTTTTGGGCCAAGGAAGCCAGCGTAACCTCGTCAAGTCCCTCTGCATCGGCAATTTCCGCGGCTGCTTCCAAAATTTGCCGCATATCCAAACCCGCTCTAGGCGACATGCCTTTCAACTCCTTATCTGTAATTAAACCGTGAGCGTGACTCCAAGGTGACGTTCGGCTTCGGCGATGGCCTGGGATAACTTGGCTTTCGGCTCCTTAATCATTTCGCCGTGTCCCACGGCAAGCAGCGAAGGCGCAAGGTTCGCCAGCTTGCGGGCGCTCTCCAGCGCGGCTTGCTTATTCCAGGTCGCCATCGCCGGGAACGGAAACAGCGGCCGAAGCTGACCGGTAACGGCCAGACCGCCGCGGGTCTGCATAGCGTCTCCGGCAATCAAGGCTCCGCTTCGCGTATCGAAGAACCCCATATGACCCGGCGTATGGCCCGGGCAGCTTACCGCCAGCAGCGAACCGACCCGGTCGCCTTCCTGAAGCAAAACATCCGGCTTTGTTTTTATCTGGCCCGGCTTCGGAACGCCGCCTTTGACGCCCGTATCCGGTTCGGAAGGATCAAGCGACCGGTCGCCGGCCAACAGCCGCGCATCCCGGGCGGAAATAAACACGGGAGCTTCAGGCAGCGCCTGCTTCAGTAAATCCAGCGCCCCGATATGATCGCTATGAGCGTGGGTCAGCACAATTCGCGTAACGGGTTTGCCAATCGCCTCCGCCGCCTGCAGAATGGCCTTTGTCCCAAAGGACAGCGCGGCGTCGATCAATGTCAGACCTTCGTTTTCCTCCACCAAATAACAGTTTACGGGAAAAAAACGCGGCATGAACGTCAATTGAACCAGTTTTCCCTCTTTAATGACACGCATGTTTCCTCTCCCCTTCCTTCTCGTTTACTAATGATGATATCATTATAACTAATGTTATTAGTTTAAGTCAAGACGTCTTGCCCACGTATGATAATCTTCTTGATTGTTCCGACCGCATGGGTATAATTGAGATAGTAAGTAAGTTTAATCAACAAACTAACTTTGCAAAGGGGAACAATTTTAATGGAAAAACCAGTGCAGCCTAAAGAGCCTTTAGTTACCCATATTTTTACGGCAGACCCTTCAGCTCATGTATTCGAAGGCAAAATTTATGTTTATCCTTCCCACGACCTTGACCATGACGGACCCGATAACGATAACGGCGACCAGTACAAAATGGAAGATTATCACGTCCTTTCCCTGGACGATTTCAACTCCCCTTGCGTGGATCATGGCGAAGCTTTGCATATCAAAGACGTTCCATGGGCTTCGAAGCAAATGTGGGCACCGGATGCGGCATTCAAAAACGATACTTATTATCTGTATTTCCCGGCCCGCGACAAAGACGGGATTTTCCGGATCGGCGTAGCGACCGGCGCGTCGCCTGCAGGTCCTTTCAAAGCCGAGGAAAATTACATTCCGGGCAGCTTCAGCATCGATCCGGCGGTATTGGTCGATGACGACAACCGCGCTTATATTTATTTCGGCGGCCTTTGGGGCGGACAACTCGAAAAATGGCAAACCGGAGCCTATATCGAAGACGCAGAAGGCCCAGCTTTAACTGCGCCGGCAATCGGACCGCAAGTCGCCGAGCTGAGCGATGACATGCTTACGTTCAAATCCGCGCCTCAAGAAATTTCCATTGTCGACGAAGACGGAAAACCGCTTCTTGCCGGAGATGAGGACCGCCGTTATTTCGAAGGTCCATGGATGCACAAATACAATGGCAAATATTATCTGTCCTACTCGACCGGCTCAACCCACAAGCTGGTGTATGCCGTTGGCACAAACCCACAAGGTCCGTTTGTGTTCAAAGGAACGATCCTGACTCCGGTCATCGGCTGGACCACGCATCACTCCATCGTGCAGGTCGAAGACAAATGGTATCTGTTCTACCACGACAGCTCCTTGTCCGGCGGCGTCAACCACAAGCGCTGCGTGAAATACGCCGAGCTGAAGTACAACGAGGACGGCACGATCCAAACGATTGATCCTTATAAATAAGCTTATGGCTTAAGCAACATGCTGAAGGCTTCCGAAGCCGCCCTGGTTGGCGGTTTCGGAAGCCTTTTTTCACTTCAGCGAGCTTCTTTAAACCCCTGAGATATGGTAACCTTGTCTTATCTTCCCGAGGAGGCTGCATTTTTATGAAGTCTATGCTTGGCAGAAACAAACGGGTTGTAGGGCTTGTCGTGTTGGCCGTCCTAATCGCCGCTTTTGCTATACAATATGAAGCAGTCTTGTCCGTCAAAAAAGCCCATGCCCGCGAAATCCTTCACGATACCTTGATTCAAGCGTCGGGCACTGTGCTGCGTCGGTTGCCCTTAACTCAAGTTACTTCCGACGAAGAAGGAACCTTTAACACTCCCGCCGTCACCGATCATCCGCTGGAAACCAAAGCCTTGTTTCAGGATCAAATGCTGGCTTTACTCAAAGATAACCGTCTATTTGTTAAGAGCACGGAGCTGAGCTTTCCCGATTTTCACAGCGGCATTGCCAGTGTACGGGTTAAAATCCCCGTCGAGCTTGGCCTGGACGCTTCCGTGACCGAGACCATAGCGGTGCCGGTTCCGCATGCCCCCCAAAAACCGTAAACTCAAGACAGGCCGTTCGCGTGATGCCATTCCAGATAGCGTTTGGCGACAGCTTCGCCGGCCAGCCCGTTCGGATGCGGATCATCCCAGTTGCTCATATACTCCGGTTTGATCCGATGGGCCTGCGGCTCCGGCTGGGATAAGACGGCAGCCATGTCAAAGACGCAATCCGCTCCCGCCGGGGGAGAGCTTAAGATCGTCTTGTTCACCGTTCTCCAGGTTTGCTCCCGCTCTCCCTCAAAATTAAAGGGCGGGACGGTCCCAAGAATGACGGTGCCGTCCGGCTTATTCGCCTTGATCGCCGAAACGATCGTGCCAAGATCTCGCAGCAGTTCCTCCGCGGAACGGGCCCCGATATCGATGTCATTGACTCCAAGAACGACCAGCACCTCGTCGCCTTGTTTGGCTTTGTGCAGCCATGCCCCTTGTGCGGCTCCATCATAAGCTCTTCCCCAACCCGAGCCGATATCCCATACCCCGTAATCGGGGCCGAGACCATCCGCGATTCGGGCGCCCCAATATTCGTAGGCGTCTTTGGCCGTGCGCACGCCTTGGGTAATCGAGTCGCCGAAAAGAACGATATTTCTCACCGTCGTTTTCCGATATCCGATAAATGCAGGCAGAACCAGCCTTTTTTCCGATACTTGCAGCCCTTCAGCGGACTCCTGCCCGGCTAAACATCCTGCGCCGTCATAGGCGGTTGCTAGCATGTCCTCCACATTAAACGGCACGGACTTGCCGGGTCCTTCCGCCGAGATGGTCCAACTGAACACGAGATCGTGCCCGGACGCAACCTCTACTGCAATTTCGTCACTGCAGAAAAGCTCGCCAGGATGAACGTCTTTGCCGGAGAGGCCCGCAAACGTAAACGGCACCTGCGAACCCGGCAGAACGCTGCCGTCGCGGCTTGTCCCTCCGTCGCCCATATAAGCCGCTTCAATCCGCCACGTTCCGCCCGGCTCGCCGCCTTTAGCATCAGCCCCCAAATCCCACGTGGAATCCACCGCGTTGCTGTGCCAAAACCTGAGCCGCAAGCTTCCCGATTCCCCGGGACGAATATAAGTGCGAAAGGTGCGCGTAAATCCCGCCTCTTCATTCATGATAAAATTGGCGGCCGACGAAAGCGCCGTGATCGAGGCGTAGGCCCCGCCTCCAAATACATCGGATTGCTTGCGTTCCTGCATGGTATCCATCCTCTACTTTTGTTGTTCGTTCATTCTCTAAACCAATGTCCCGATATACGGACAGGAAATCAGCCGAATTCGATCAGATAACGGCAGCCCTCGGACGTTTCGAAACAGGTTTCTTCTCCGGATGCAACAAAAGGAACACCCTTGGAGTGAACCTCGGAATCGGCACTGACACCCGTCGTGGCTGCGGCGTCCGAATCGTTGCCAAGCTCTACCACGGAAACGGCCAATGCGTTCAGGATGCGACATCGGCCGCCAAGCCCCGAGAAGATCTCGGCCCGGACGGGCTTGCCGCTGTGCCATCTCAAATGGATTTCAAAGCCGCCGCGGACGCGCAGCCCCCTGAATTCCCCATCCCGCCAAACGTCCGGCAGAGCGGGCAGCAGTCCGATACCGTCCAGATGGGATTGCAGCAGCATTTCCGCAATTCCCGCGGTTGCGCCAAAATTTCCGTCGATTTGAAACGGCGGATGCGCGCCGAACAAATTCAAATAGACGCCGCCGTGTCCGCTTCTCTCCGAAACGGGCTCCAGCATCCGCGACAGCAGGCGGAATGCGTGTTCTCCGTCGGCGAACCGGGCCCACAGACTGATCTTCCAGCCCAAGCTCCAGCCCGTACCCGCGTCTCCCCGGCGTTCCAGGCTGACCTTGGCCGCCTCAAACCAATCGCCATGCCGCTCCGCCGTAATTCCGTTCCCCGGGTAAACGGCATATAGATGGGACAAATGACGGTGATGCGGATCTTCCTCTGCAAAATCCTCCAGCCACTCCTGCAGTTCTCCGTTTCGCCCGATTTTCAGCGAAGCCAGCGACTCGAGGGAGCGTTCCAGTTCGCCCCGCAGTTCAGCATCCCCACCCAAGACATCCAGGGCTTGCAGGCAATTCGCAAATAAATCCGCCATCAGCTCCAAATCCATGGACGCCCCTTTGCTGACGCCGTGAAGTCCGCCGCCTATACGGAACTTGTGCTCCGGCGACGTGGAAGGCGCCGTAATCAGGCGCCCCTCTTGATTTTCGGTGAGCCAGTCCAGACAAAACAAAGCAGCCTGCTTCATGAGCGGATAGGCTTCGTCCCGCAAAAATCGCCGGTCGCCGCCAAACTCGTAATGCTCCCACAAGTGCCGGCAGAGCCAAGCCCCTCCCAGCGGCCACAAAGACCATACGGCTTCCCCGTGGCCCCAGCCGCCCGACGGAGAGGTTTGCCGCCAAAGGTCGGTATTATGATGAACCGTCCAGCCTCTGACACCGTAATGAACCGAAGCCGTTTCCCGGCCGTTCGCTGCAAGTTCCGCAATCATGTCGAACAAGGGGCGGTGGCATTCCTGCAGGTTGCAGATCTCCGCCGGCCAGTAATTCATCTCCGTATTAATGTTCAGCGTCCAGTTGCTGTTCCATGGCGGCCTGGTGTCGGCGTTCCAGATTCCCTGCAGATTCGCGGGCTGCGTTCCCGGCCGGGAGCTGGAAATCATCAGATATCTGCCGTATTGAAACAGCAGCTCGTTCATTTCCGGATCGGCGGCGCCGTACTGCTTCAATCTTTCGTCCGTAGTCATGCCCGCCGGAGCCAGCGGCTCGCCCAAACGAAGCTCGGCCCTGCCGTACAAACGGCGGTAGTCGGCGATATGCCGCTCGAGAAGCGCGTCATAACCAAGCTTGACTGCGCGCCGCAGGTCCTCGCGGGCCCGGCGGACCGGCGTCTCCCGATCCTTGCCGGGGAGCTCGTTGTAACCGGCAAAGCTCGTTGCCGCGCTGAAGATCAAGGTAACGGAGCTGGCGCCCTGGACCCGGATACCGTAGTCGCTTGCTTCCATCGTACCGTCCGGGGCAATTGCGGCCAAACGGCCTGAGAAGGAGATCGCGCCGCTTTCGCCCGATTCCCCGTATTTCAGCGGCCTTGCGGTGTCCATGTAATTCGGGTCCGCATGCTCCGGCGCAATTCCGCTGAGGACGAGCTCCTCTCCCTCAGCAAGGCAGCCGTGCCGCAGTGGACTCGACAGCCCGGCGGTCAGGTCCAGCATCCCGGGCTGATCCGTTGTCAAATGCAGCACGATGACACGGTCCGGATAAGACGCAAACGCCGTCCGCGTATAACGGACCCCGCCGATTCTATAACTGACGGCGGCAATCGCCCGCTCGAGTTCAAGCTTACGCTCATAAGAGGTGCAGTAATCCCCGTGATCCATCCGGACCGTCAGGTCGCCGAATGGCAGATAGTTCTGAATGTAAGGCCCCAGCATCCGCCGAGACAATTCGTCCGCCTCTGCATACATGCCGTCTTCAAGCAACCGGCGTACTTCCGCAAGCAAACCGTAAGCCGCCGGATTGTTGCTGCCATAGGCCGGCAATCCCGACCACAGCGTATCCTCGTTCAGCTGCAGCACTTCCTTCTCCACGCCGCCGAATATCATAGCTCCTAGCCTGCCGCTGCCAATAGGAAGCGCCTCCGTCCACTGGCGGGCCGGTTCGCCGTATAACAACCGGCGCTCCCGGCGCCGAACATCCCCGTTTTCGTTACCGCTAAGCATGCGCCTCCTCCCCAAACCATCCGTAAGGTTTCACCGCCGCCAACCAGGCATCCGCCAGCAGGGCATGTCCGGCTGCCGTTGGATGAACGCCGTCCCATAACCAATAAGCGGCGTCCGCTCGCAGGGCAGCTTCGTTAAACCGGTGCTGAACCGGTACATGGACGGCCTTAAATTCGTCGGCTAAACGCCGGACGATATCCTGTTGCGTCAAGGTTTGCTTCTCCCACCGCCCCCAGTCCTCCGCCGGCGCGCCGGTCTGCAAAACGAACGGTTCGCACAATACCAGCCGGGTATCCGGCAGCACTTCCCGGGTTTCCTCGAGCACATGCCGGTAGGACCGCTCGAAGCGGTTCGTTACGCCGCGGGTCTCCCCCTTGACGATGCTCCAGGAATCGTTGACGCCGATCAAAATACTGAGCACGTCCGGCTTCAGGCTGAACACGTCTTCGTTCCAACGCGCGTACAAGTCGGACACCCGGTCGCCGCTGACTCCGCGGTTAAGGAACAGCGGCTGCTGTTCAGCCAACAAAAGGCCTATTCGGGCGGAAATTAAATAAGCGTAGCCATGCCCCAAAAAATGGTTGGGATCGTCATCCCGGCTGCGTCCGCCGTCCGTGATGGAATCCCCCTGAAACAAAACGGTTAATTGCTCTCCCATAGTCCTCATCCTTTAGACAGGTTTTATAATAAATGAGGGCGTCCCAAAACCGGATAGGATAGCTTCGGGGCACCCTCTAAAATTAATGAAGCGGAAAACTCTGCCGGAGCGCTGCTCTGCATCTCTTCGCGCTACTTCGCCTCCTCCGACACTTAAAATAACGGTCTTTAATGGCCTTATTTCGACGAGAGAGGCCACTTTCTGAAGGAATAGCGCCGTTTAATGGCCTTATTTCTTCAGAAGTTGTTCCTTTTCCCCCGGTTTAGGACGTTCTGCCAAAAATAAGGCCCTTTTGCGCCGCTATTTTCAGGAAAATACGGTTTCGGAGTGAAATAAGACCCTAACATGGCGCTATTCAAAAAATCGCGGCAGAGCATTATCACCCGCCGGGCCCGGGCCACGCATGAGCCCGTTTACTTTTGGGATCCCCTCGCAGCTTCAAAAGGAAAGCCAGGCAAGGAGCCAGGCGCCGACCCAAAAACCTATAGGCAGGCTAACATCTAGGCGGCTAACGCCTAGCCCCCGCCGCTTCGCGATAGCTTCCCGGCGTCTGCCCGACGCACTGCTTGAACACCTTATAGAAATGGCGCGGATTTTCATATCCTACCTTGCGGGAGATCTGCTCAAGCGGAAGTTGGGGATTTCCGGCGATCAGCGCCTTGGCCTTATCGATGCGCACTATTCTTAAATACTGCACAAAGGTCATGCCGGTCTTGTTTTTCAGTAGCGTGCAAAAATAATTGGGATGGAGCCCCAAATGCTCTGCGGTTTCCTCCAGTGAAATATCCCGGTTGTAGTTGTGCCGAACAAACTCGTTGAAAGCGCTTATATAATCCGGCAAATCGGCTCCCGTCCCGCCAACTTCCGAATCTTCCGGACCGCTTGCCGCAGGCTGCTCTTCCATCAACTGTTTGGCCAGCCTATGCAGCAGGGAGGTCAGCTCCAGCTGATCTACCGGTTTGAGCAAATAATCGTCGATTTGCAGCCGCAGCGCGCCGCGCACATAGGAAAAGTCGTCATATCCCGAAATTACCGCAAAATGCCGGGGACGCGCCCGTCCGCTTGCCGCCCGGATCAGTTCCAGTCCGTCCATCTCAGGCATTTGTATATCCGTGAGCACCAAATCCGGGTTAAACGCTTCCATAAGTTCCAGCGCTTCCAACGCATCCCCTACGCCTACCACTTCGGTAAAAGGAGTTTGCGCTTCCGCAACCATCTTTTTTAATCCGTTCAGTATAATTTCCTCGTCATCGATGATCATCAGCTTCAGCAACTTGTTCTCCCCCTTCACCGGGCCGACAAGCCTTACTTTGGATGTTTACTTGTTGAACAGCTTTTGGACATCCGCGTATTTGGTGTTGGCCCACTGTTCCAAACTGTCCATGCCCATTTTCTTGGCTTGTGCCACTATTGTATCATAGGCTTTTGCAGCTTCGTCCGCCGAATTGGCTAAAATGACCTTCGTTTCTTCATTCGTAATCAAATTGTCGATGTTGTTTTCGATAATTTGCTCCGGCGAGTCGCTGTCCGGCGTAACCATGCCGATCGCCGGCTTAAAGGTCGTTAGCGCGCTGATCTCTTGATTGGACTTGGTTGTCTGTGTGCCCGGATTGTAGAAAGCAAGCTGCTGCGTTACGGCGCTGCCGGCCAGTAGCCCCCAATAGAAGGACCCTTTTTGCGCCCGGATGTCTTCATTGGTGAATTCAAACGTAAATACCGGATATTTGCCGTCCGGGCTATAATTCCAGTCGGTGCCTTCTTTGCCCCACAACCCGAGCTTTTGGCCTTCATCCGACGACAGGAACTGCAAGAGCTTGATCGAAGCTTCCGGATTTTTGTTGTTGCGGGTAATAAAGACGCCCTGCCAGCCGTTGTCATACCGTTCATGTTTAAAATTGTCGGAGACTTTGGTCGGCAGGTTTACCCAGGTGTAGCCGGAATCCTTGGTTGCCGCGTTCAGCCGGTCTGCTCCCGAGGTATCCCAAGTATAAGCGAATGCTTGCCCGAAGTGGCGAGCTGTTTGGCCTGATCTTCGCTTTTATAGGCCAGGTTTTCGGCTTTGATGTATCCATCCCGGTAAAGCTCGTTCATGAACATGTACATATTTTTAAGCTCGGGCGTGTTTAAGGCATGAACCAATTTTCCGTTCTGATCCACCAATCCGCTCATGGCAGCCCCGAAATTATAAGAGAGATACCCTTTAGACCAAGTGTCGGTCGTATTCAACGCGAGCGGAATCATATCCGGGTATTTGGTTTTGACCTGCTGCAACAGATTCTTAAAATCATCTAGCGTTTTGATTTGCGGATCCCCAAGCTCCTTCATGATATCAGCACGGACCGCGATAGCCGCTCCATCCGACAAGGCGTACTGCTCGCTCGCCTTCCAATCCTCGGCGGTGGAGAAGTTGTTCCGCAGCGTATAATATTTGCCGTCGCTCACCGTGTTGACCGCAATGTGTTCCGGGTCCGGCTTAAAGTCCGGAGCGTATTTGTCGATCAGTTCCTGCCAAGGGTAGGACACGTTTCCGTTGGACATTTGCTGGAACTGCGTACTTGTGACGACGAGATCCGGCAGATCGCCCGAAGCAATCATGATCGGCAGCTGCTTTTCATCCGAAGCTACCGTAATGTTCAGCTTAACCCCGGTCTGTTTGGTGATTTCCTCGGGAATTTCGCCCGTCCAGTCCTTCAGCGGCCACCAGGGCTGATCCACGAACAGATTCAAAGTAATCACATCGCCGCTGTCCGCGCTTCCGTTGCCGGACGAAGCTGCCTGCTCCGACGAATTGCCGCCGCCACTTGCGTTATTACCGTTATTTCCGCTATTGCCGCAAGCGCTCAGGAGCGAAACGGATAACAACAGGGCCGAAGCGGAGAGCAGCAACTTTTTGATTTTTACCATAAAATGAACCCCCTTGATCTTCTCGAATTTAATAAATCGAATCTCATCCTTTTACCGAACCCAGCATCATGCCTTGCACAAAATACTTCTGAACAAACGGATATACACAGATGATCGGAAATACGGAGATAATCATGGCCGTCGCCTGTACCGAGAACGAAGTCACTTTGGCCTGCGCGGTATATTGAGCCGCTCCCGCGTCCGCCGGCATGTTCGCCTGGTTGATGACTTCCATCATGCGGTATGCAAGCGTTCTCAAATGAGTGCTCTGGACGAAGTAAGCCGAGTCCAGCCAGGAGTTCCATTGCCCGGCTCCGAGGAACAAGCACATGGTAGCGAGCAGCGGCAGCGATACCGGCAAAATGATACGAAAGAAAATGCCCAGTTCGCTTGCCCCGTCCATACGCGCCGATTCGGCCAGCTCCGATGGGATTTCTTGAAAGAAAGAAACGGCGATCAGCAGGAAAAACAGACTTAACATCGTTGGTATAATGTATACCCAAAACGTATTGAGCAAATGGATGTTGCGCAATACCACGTAATAGGTAATCAGGCCGCCGGAAACGTTCATGGCGATAATGACAACCAGGTAATAGAATTTGCGGAACAGCAAGTCCGGCTTCGACAGCCCATAGGCCACCAGACAGGTAAACAAAATGCTGATGAAAGTGCCCGCCAGCGTGCGAAGCGCGGTGATTCCAAAGGCTTCGACCCACTGTCTTTTACTAAAAAAGTATTGGTAATTTTCGAAAGTGAATTCCCGCGGGAACAAGACAAGCCCGCCCCGAGCCGTGTCGGTCCCCGTATTAAACGATGCGATCAAAATGTAATAAAACGGATATAGTGTAACGAACGCGATCAGGATCAGCAGGACGGTATTTACGGAATCCACCCACCTATCCTCGCGAGTTCTTTTTTTATCCAAGTACAGCTCCTCCTTTCCACTCCCCCTCAGCTTTCCGTCAGAAGCCCTAGAACAAGCTCGAGCCGGAAACCTTTTTGGCGACCGTATTGCTGGTAATGATCAAAATGACAGAAATGACGGATTGGATCAAATCCATAGCCGCGGCAAAAGCGTACCGTCCTTGGGCCAAACCGATGTTGAACGCATAGGTTTGCAGAATTTGCGACCTATCGTTGTTGAGCGAATTGCCGAGCAGCATGACCTGCTCGAAGTTCGAACCCACCAGGCCGCCCCCGAGAATGCTGCCGATGGACAAAATCAGCACGGATACGATGGCCGGTTTCATATTCGGCAGGGTGATATGCCAAATTCGCTTCAATCTGCCCGCTCCGTCGATTTCTGCCGCTTCGTATTGCGTCGGATCGATCCCGGAGATGGCGGCCAAGAAGATAATCGTCCACCAGCCCGCCTCTTTCCAAATCGCCGATGTCACGGCTAGTCCCCAGAAGGAATCGGGACTTGTCAGCACGGCAATCGGCTTGCTGATGATGTGCAGGGATTGCAGCACATCGTTCACGATGCCCGTTTCCGCCGAAAAGAAAGCGTAGGCCATGCCGCTTACGATAACCCAAGAAATGAAGTGCGGCAGGTAGCTTGCCGTTTGCACGAAACGCCTCATGAAAGAGCTGCGCGCTTCCGTCAGCATGATCGCCAGCAGGATCGGTACAGGGAAGGAAAAAATCAGCTTCAGGATACTGATGCTAAGCGTATTGCGGACCAGGTCCGGAAAGTTGTAATCGTTGACGAGTTCCCGGAAATACTGCAGCCCCACCCAATCGCTCGTGAAGATGCCGCCGATGCCGGACGTTATTTTGTAATCCTTGAAGGCGATCAGAACGCCAAACATCGGCGTGTACGAAAAGACCAGCAAAAAAGCGATTCCGCACCATACAAACAGTTGGAACGGAAGCTGCTTCCTGAACCTCCTGCCCAGAGATTCTCCTTTCCGCGTATCAGACAAAACGGCGGGCTGAAAGGCTGTATTCGCTTTCATAACAAGCCTCCTTTCTTGTTGATACGTCAATTATAGGACCCGCCGCGAGCGCGTGAAAACGGTTCATTACTCAGAAAACGGGTGTCCGATTTTAAGGTATGCGGCGTTTTCCCAAGGTAAGGATACAGCTTGTTCCTTCTCCTTCGGTGCTTTCGACGGATACGCCGAACTCCTCGCCGTAGAATGCTTTGATTCGTTCGTTTACGTTATTGAGGCCGATCCCCCCGGCAAACGGAATCTGCTCCGGCGGAATTTCACCCGCCAAAATGCCTTCAATCACCCGAAGCCGTTCGGGCGGGATACCGGCTCCGTTGTCCACGATCCGTATTACGATTTGCCGGTCCAGCACGTCCAACGAAATTTCAATTCGCCCCATTCTGCGTTTTTTGGATATCCCGTGCTGAAAACTGTTTTCCACCATTGGCTGCAAAATGAACCGAGGACATAGCCATTCGGCCAATTCGTTCTCCGCCGCTCCGCTGATGTTCAGTTCGGTCTCCAAGCGTGTGCCCATACGGACCTGATGGATGGCGATATAATGTTTGATATGAGTTATCTCGCTCAGCAGCGTCGTATCGCTGTCGCTTTTGGACAGGCTGTAGCGGAGCAGCTTGCCCAAGGTTCCGGCCATATCTGCGACATCGATGTCATCGCTTTGCAGAGCGTGCATCCGCATCGTTTCCAGAGTGTTGTATAAAAAGTGCGGATTGATCTGGGCCTGCAGCATTTTGAAGTCGGCTTCCTTTTTCATCAACTCCACTTTATGCACCTTATGCGTCAGCTCATCGATCCGCATAATCATCGAATTGTAGGAGGAGATCAGAAAGCCGACCTCATCCGGTCCCGACCGCCCCGCATAAACGGAGAAGTTCCCCGGCTGAATTCTTTTCATATGCCTGGACAACCTCAGAATCCGATTGGTAATCGAGGAGACCAGCACGTAATAAACGGCCGACAGCAGTGCCAGCAGCAGACCGCCGACCAGCAGGAAAAACCGCTCCTTCTGATGCCCAAGCGGTTGGGTGCGGCCGGTTTCGCCCACATAAACCGCGGTCAGATTCAGCTTGTTCAGCCTGGCGGCGTTTGCGATTTTCTTGCCTCCTTTTAAGAATAAAGAGGAGTAGCCATCTGAACCGCCGGATATTTGCCTCATCATACGTTCTAGCTCGAATACGGATAGTGTACCGGATGGAGAGCTGTATATGGGGCGTCCGCCCTGCGCCGGATCGACCAAAATGACCTCCGATTCCGATCCGGACTGGGCCAGCATCTCCAGGAACTGCCCGAGGATGCCGCTGCTTGCCTTGATTTCCAGATAGCCCAACTGCTGCGAGTAATTCTCCGAATAAAGCTTATGGTAGTAGGACAGTTCCGGCAGTCCTCCGTTGTTGCCCTGATCGTATAGCCAAATGCCTTCCTCCGGTTTCAGCGCGTCGATACCCGCCCTTTTGGCAGCCTCCGGCAGCTCTTTGGCATCCACAATGTCGGGTGCCAGCGGCAGCACGTCGGGGTTCTTTTTATAAATTCGGATGCCCGTGATGCTGCTGTTGCTAAGCCTTGTAAAGGAAAAAGCGGGTGTAATGCCGTTTCTGTAGTTGTAAATCAACTCCCAATCACTGCTGTAGGTTCCGCTTAAATAATCCGAAAGGCTGCTGTTATTCTGAAACAGCGGATAGGCCGACTCTACTTTGGTCAAATCCGCCTGCAAACTGTTTACGGCCTGCTCCACCAATTGCTCGCTTACCAGCTTGTATTGGGCCCGAACATTTTCGTTCATTTCCCTGTAGTACTGCAGGCCAAATAAGGCAAACGGCACGATGACCATGACGACATAACCGATAATCAGCTTGGACACCAGCCGAAAGCCCTTGAACTTCAGCCAAATTCCCCGAAAAATCCCCACGCCTGTCCCTCTCTTCGACTTATAGTAATAGGATTGTCCTTACCATACCATGCAGCAGACAAGTTAAAAACTGTTCGTTCTTTAGGCGGCGGAAAGAATAAGAAGCTGTTCCGGCGGAACAGCTTCTTATTAACTATATAGCTATGTGACTATCTAAGTTGGATTCAGGATTGAGAGATAAACTAACCTCTTATTTTATATATATCGGAAATAAGCATAATCTATAGTTCAATTCTCTTAATTTTGGAAATATATAATAAATTTGGTTGTAAATATATTACATCTCACATTATAATAGTACCGCAATAAATAATAGCGCTTTAATCTTCTGCAAATCAAAGCCTTGTGTTTAGGACGCTCCGCCAAGGCGGCGGCAGAATTTACAAGGCAATCTATCGCAAAAGGAGAGAATTAATGTGAGACGCGCAAAAGTATTGTCCCTGGTTCTGCTGTTAGCCCTGCTGGCCACTTTCGTCCCCGCCCAACATACCCGCGCCGCCGGCAACTGGAATCTGGTATGGTCCGACGAGTTCAACGGAACATCGCTGGACAGAAGCAGTTGGACTCCCGAAATCGGCATTGGAGACAACGGATGGGGCAACAACGAGTTGGAGTATTATACCGATCGGCCGCAGAATCTCCAGGTGACGGGCGGAAATCTTGTGATCACCGCTCAGAAGGAAAATTACGGCGGGAGAAATTACACATCCGCACGCATTAAAACCCAAGGTCTAAAAAGCTTCACCTACGGAAAAATCGAAGCAAGCATCAAGCTGCCTTCCGGGCAAGGGCTGTGGCCGGCATTCTGGATGCTGGGTTCGAACATCAGCTCCGTCAGATGGCCATGGTGCGGAGAAATCGACATTATGGAGCGAGTCAATAACAACGCCTCCATCAATGGAACCGTACATTGGGATGCCAATGGTCATGCCGATTACGGCCGGGCTTCGGGAAGTCTTGATTTCTCCAAATTCCATCTTTACACCGTTGAATGGGACGCGGATTATATTCGCTGGTTTGTAGACGGCAACCTTTATAATGAATTTTATATTGCGGGCGGAACCGGAAACACGGAAGAATTCCAGAAGCCGTTTTTTCTGCTGCTTAACCTTGCCGTCGGCGGCAACTGGCCCGGAAGCCCCAACTCGTCGACTCCATTCCCGGCACAAATGTTAGTGGATTATGTACATGTCTATCAATCACAACCCGGCAACTCGCCGGTCATCAGCGACGGCGTCTACTCTTTGACCTCGAAAATCAGCGGCAAAGCGCTGGATGTAGTCGATGTGTCGTATGCTGACGGCGCCAAAATACAGCAGTGGACCAATTATTACGCAACCAACCAGCAATTCAGAATCGAAAGCACCGGAGACGGCTATTACAAGCTGACTGCGTTACACAGCGGCAAAGCATTGGACGTGCCGGCCGCCAGCACGGCGGTCGGCGTTCAGCTCCAGCAGTATACCGA
This sequence comes from Paenibacillus terrisolis, assembly GCF_056171975.1. NCBI lineage: Bacteria > Bacillati > Bacillota > Bacilli > Caryophanales > Paenibacillaceae > Paenibacillus > Paenibacillus terrisolis. The sequence continues at coordinate 157,829 of NZ_JBKFGG010000008.1, forward strand.
TAACGGAACGGACGCGCAAAGATGGAAAATCGTCGATGCGGGCGATGGCTACTACAAGCTGGTATCTAAAGTCAGCGGACTTGTCGTGGATGTGGCTGCCGCATCTACGGCGGACGGCGCAGCGGTTCAGCAGTATACCGACAACGGAACCGATGCACAGAAATGGAAGTTGACGAAATTGAATTAATCGGCATCCGGCCAAAAAACAAAGCAGACCGCCCCCATTCTTCGGAGCGGTCTGCTTTAGATTATCGCAACTTACGTCCGGGACCGGATACTGTCTTTCGCCCGTCCCGGCACGTTCACCGTTTGGTCTTATAAAACTCGCGGGACAGCTTCATCAAGGCCTGCTCCTCAATGTGCGATACATAGCTGAGGCTATTTCATTTATTCCAAGGTATCCAGCATCGTCTTGATTTGGCCGTTCAGGTTCAAGGCGTTCAGGATAATAGTCAACGCTTCCGCACGGGTTGCATTGCCTTCCGGGTCGAATGTGCCGTCGCCGGGTCCGCTGATGATGCCGGCTTGCGCCGCCTGCTGGATGCTGCCCTCTGCTTTAGCTCCTTGAACGTCGCTGAAGCCGCCTTTTGTAGCGTCCATTGCTACGCTTTCCAGGTTGATCAACCGGCTAAGGACGATGACCATTTCCTCCCGGGTAATCATTTGGTTCGGTCTGAATTCGCCATTGCCGTAACCGTTGATGATGCCCGCAGATGCAAACTGCTCAATCGCCGCTTTGGCCCAGTTGTTGCCACTTACGTCCTTAAACGATACAGGACTTGTCCCTTCCACATCAAAGATGCGGGACAGGATGCCCACAAACTCGGCGCGGGTAATGGCCTGGTTTGGTTTCACCGTTCCGTCCGTGTAGCCTTTGATGATATTAAGCTTGAGGAACATGTCGATCGTTTTGGCCGCCCAGTTCCCCTTCACATCTGTTGGTTCTTGGAAACTAGCGGCAGGCGTGGCCGAAGATACCAGGTTTTGTACTTTGTTGACCACCGCCTCAGGACTTACCACCTTCGTGTTGAACACGTCCGTGTTTGATGGAGTCGACGGCTGGGCCGTCGGCCCACCACTAGGATTGGTCGCTGATCCACCACCAGGATTGGTCGTTGATCCACCACCAGGATTGGTCGTTGACCCGCCACCGGGATTGGTCGTTGACCCGCCACCGGGATTGGTCGTTGACCCGCCACCGGGATTGGTCGTTGACCCGCCACCAGGATTGGTCGTTGACCCGTCACCAGGATTGGTTGTTGATCCATCACCAGGATTGGTCGTTGACCCATCACCAGGAGACGTGCCTCCGCCCGACGTGTCATTCTCTTCAACAGAAACCCCTTGCTCAACCCTCAAACCCGCGTAAACGGCGGTCAATTTCGCCGAACCGGCGGATACACCGGTTACAACCCCATTATCAACCGTAAAAATACTTGGATCTGAGCTGATCCAAACCGAATCGGTCGTAACATTTTTTGAAGAACTATTATAATACCCAACAGTTGCAGTAAAGGAATCGGTTTCGCCAACTTTTACGATATTCGAACCCGATAAGCCAACAGCCATATAATATCGTACATCATTTACATCCGGATCTGGAGTAAAAACAATGACGTTAATCTCTGCTTTATAACTATTATATTGTGCTGTTATCGTTGCAACACCTTTGGCCAAACCAGTAATTTGACCGTTGTGAACTTCAGCAATGGAGTCGTCGGAGGAAGACCAAGTTAGTGCAGATGCTGCAAGTTCTTCTTGGGTGCCATCGCTATATGTTTTAAAAGAAGTTATATCTCGACCGTCGTGTACTGCAAACATAAGATCCTTAGAACTGAGAGCAATACCATTTTCAGTCTTAGGAGGTGAAGCTGTCAGCTTCATAATGCGGGCTGAATTTGTAGTATAGGGCACATTATCAAGTACAATTACATCTCCGCTGCTGTCTACATTAATTGCAGCCAACCCATGAAATGTTGCTGAACCGCTAATGTCCTCCCAGATACCATTAGAGAGTTTTTTAACTTTCATAGCATCGGTATCCAACGCATAGATATCCCCGTTGTCACCGACAGCAATATCATAAGCAGTGAACATATCACCCGAATATACAGTCGACCAAACCCCATTTGACCATTTGCTTATTGCTGAATAAAAATTATCGACTACATATAAATTCTCGCCATCTGCTATTACACGACTAGGTTTATTGAAATCGCCACCAATGTCGCTCCATACCCCGTTCGAGTATTTTTTTATGGCATTGTGCCCCATGTCTGTGACATACAAATTTCCTTCGATATCTACGTCCATGCCAAAAGGAGCAGAAAAACTCTCGGAACCGGTGATGTCTGTCCAAACGCCGTTAGAAAGCCTCTTGATTGTATTATCGATATTATCGGAAACAAATATATCTCCATTGCCGGCTACAGTTATACCTACCGCACCTCTAAATTCTTCTTGTCCGGCAATGTTTTCCAACGTGCCGTTTGTAAACTTTAGAATCCTGTTACTATCGACAGTTGAATCGGGCATATACAAATTATCGCTGCTGTCAATCGCTAAAGCATGAGGGCTTCCAGCCGATTCTCCTCCCGGAATAACCACCCATTGCTTAGTTGGCTGATCCGTGCCTGTTGTAGGATCTTGACCTGATGGGTCATCGGACGGAGCCACGTACACACCTATTAATCTCTCATTTCCATGATACTCAGCCGTAATGGTTGCTTCCCCTTCTGCAAGGGCAGTAATTTTGCCGCTATTGCTAACACTGGCGATAGAGGAGTCTGAGCTGGACCACTCCATTTCAGTTGCATCAAGCGGACCCATTTCTCCATTCGTATACCTTATACCGGCTGAAATGTCTTTAGTATCACCAATGTTTAAAAAGAGATAAGCAGCGTCCAGAAGAAAGTCTCTTTCTATGTTAACCTCTCCTTGAGGTTGTGCAATATTAAAAGTCAAGGAGTCCGTTAATCCTTCATAACTGCCTGTTATCTGGACTGTACCCGCATCTGTGGCATTTAGCCATCCTTTAGTCACAAGGGCTTTTCCGTTATCGGATGATTCCCATTCCACATCTTTAGTGACTTCAGCAGTACTGCCATTACTGTAAGATGCTGTCCCTGTAATTTTAACCACATTACCAACTGTTATGTTGGTCGTGTATGTATCCAGTTTGAAATCGGTGATTGTTACAGACGGATTCGTCGTTGATCCATCCGATGGGTCGGAACCCCCATTAGCTGTTATATTCACATATACCGGATCAAAACCAATCTTGTTCATAGGAGCCGAGTTCTCGTTTTCATCCACGATTTCCGATTTATCACTATTAATAGTAATAGGAACAAGGTCGGAAATCGGTGCGTCGTCCTTAACCTTAAGTTTAAAGGTCAATAAATCCCCATTTTGAATAGGAGAGCTTCCTGTTCCCGAAGCATCCAAAAGGGAGAAATTGACTTCATTGTATACTGAACTCCCATCTGAATAAGAAAAGCTATCTACAGGGGGTTGAACCACATAATCCTGACCGGAAATCCCGCTCCCAAAACTATAATCCGCGGCATTATAGATACGTTTTCCATTACCATTATCCGTTACATAATCATCAGCACTGAAAACGGAAGTCGGATAATTAATGCCTAGACGGAGGTAAGCTAAACCTCCTTCCAATTCAGCATCCTCTACACTCTGAAGTGATACTGTAACGGAAACCTCATCACCTGGTACATATGACGCCTGATCTACATTTACAGCTAATATCATATTGCTGGTAGCTCCAACATGACCTGCCGCCCCAAACAATGATGCCGCCAACATAAAAGCCATAAAGCCAGAGATCAGGCGCTTGCCTCTGCCTCTAAAGAAACTCCCCATTCTTTTCCCTCCATGGATTTTTTATATTAAACACCTTAAAGGCGCTAATACCGTGAAGATAAACAAATTCTCATCCAAAGATGATGACAAATCGCGGAATCCCCCCCGATCTTTCGACAATAAGCTTCCCATGCTCATTCTATTCGACAATTCTTACAAAACGCTTACAGGATAACCTTTCAAACCATGTAACACGCATTGCCGGGTACACAAAAAAACTCCGAGAAATCTCCTGAAGACAAGGAGTTTCTCAGAGCTATTGAGAGCGCAGAGAGTATGGAACGCAAGATTAGGAGTCCTTCAGGATTTCTTGAAGCAGGGATTCTAGAAACACTGGCGGTTCAACGCCGATTTCCTGCTGCAAAGCTGCTTTCATTTTATCGTAATGCTTAAAAAAAGCTGCCCGATCCTTCCAGAGCAGATAGATGCGCAAAATCATCTCATGTGCCTCTTCATCGTAAGGAACAATGGACAGGATAAACTTCAGGAAGTCGTGGGCTAGCCGATATTCTCCCGCCTTCATATAAGAACGGGCCACGGCTTTGGACATATCCCTAAAGCTTAGATCGGCTTGCTCCCTTGCAGCTTCGCACCACGGGTAATCTTTGTGTCCAAATAACCGCCCTTTATATTGTCTAAGAATACGCTCCGCATCCGAAGTTGAGCTAACGAGTCGCGCTGCCCCCTCCTTCTGCAGTTTTTCAAAGCGAATGTAGTCACAATCTTCAAGCAGCCCAAAATGATAATAACCTTTTTTGGAGCTTAATTGGATGGAGATTCCGCCCTCCAGCAAAGTCTTCTTCATACGAAATACGGTCGTATGCAAATTTTGCTCCGCCTTATGGGGATCATGCTCCGGCCACAGACTCTCGCAAATGACCCACTTGGATACATTCATGTCCCTGTGAACCAGCAAGAAAGCCAAGAGCTCCTCCGACTTCGCGGTTGGAAAATCGACAGGGCCGATTCCACTCGATTGAGGAACGTAAAAATGTCCAAAACATTCGATTCGAGGCTTGGGATCACTTTTACTTTTGCTCATTTGGTTACGGCCTTTCCGTCTACCGATCCGTTGAATGGTTTGTGCCAAGGAACTTTCGTCAACCGGCTTCAACAAATAATCGACAGCGTTCACGCGGAACGCCTCAAGGGCATATTGATCGTAAGCCGTAATAAATACGACCTCCAAGTGCTCGTCCATCTCGATTAAAGAAGCGGCCAATTCCAGCCCGTTCATTCCGGGCATATCAATATCCAGAAAGACCGCATCAGGTCTCAACCGGATGAATTCCTTCAGCAGTTCGGAATATTGGGTGAACGCCCCAACGACTTCAACATCGTCACGGCACTCCAAGATTTGCTGCAGCCGCAGGACCGCCAGCCGTTCATCATCGACAATTACAACTCTCATGAATGATCCTTCCCTCTTCTGATGCTGCGCCCAAGGTTAAATTTTGAACTGAAACCGGACCCTTGTCCATTCCCCTTCTTCACTGGATACTTTTAAAGCTTCTCCATAAAAATGGCCCAATCTCCGCTGAATATTAGCAAGTCCGACTCCCTGTCTTTCGGAAGAAATGCTTTCGCTTTTCCAGAGGGCGTGGAGCTTGGACGGACTGATTCCGTACCCGTCATCCCACACTTCCACATAAACCGTATCCTTCTCTAATGAAATGGAGAGTCTTACCGTTCCGCCCTCCATCTTCTTCATAACCCCATGTCGGATAGCGTTCTCTACTAAAGGCTGTATCGTTAGCGGCAAGATCTTTTTCTTCAGAACCTTCGGGTCGACATCATATATAACGGTCAGCCTGTCCTCAAATCGCGCTTTCTCGATCTCCACATAAGCTTGGGCCAGCTGCAGCTCATCCTCAATTTGAACAAAGCTGTCAGGCCTCGGGTCAAAGCTTCTTCTTAAATAATAGCTTAAATGCGTCATTAACTTCTCCGCACGCGCGCCGTCTGTCCGGCATAAAGCAATAATGGAGTTCAAGGAGTTGAACAAGAAATGCGGTTTGATCTGCGACTGGAGAAAATCCACCTCAGCTTTTAAAGCAGCTTCCACTGACTTCTTAAGTTTTAGGAGCGTTTCCGTTCTGGCCCGGACCTCCGCTGCATCAAAAGGCTTGATGATAAAATCATTCGCCCCTGCCGCAAAGCCGGAGGCAATATCGCTGTTTGCGTAACGCGCCGTCAGCAATACAACCGGCAATTCAAACAGAGAGAATTGCTTGCGAATCTGTCTGCAGACTTCATAACCCGACATTTTAGGCATCATCACATCGAGCAGAACCAAGTCGATATCGGAGCGCTCCTTTAACATTTCCAAAGCCTCCAGCCCATTTGTCGCCCAGATCACATGGTACGATTCATTTGCGAAAACCTGGGACAGGACCTGAAGATTGGACGGTTCATCATCTACGGCCAGCAGCGTGAAGTTACTCTTGTTTCGGCTTGGCGATTCCGCCGTGCTCCACTGTTCGTTTACGGAAACGGATTCCTTGGTTCCTTCGTAAACTTGGAGCAAATCCGGGGCTTCTTTGGCAATAGGCAGCGTAAAAGCAATAGAGGTCCCCTGTTCCGGTTCCGACCATTCCACGTTTATAGTTCCGTCCATCAAATGCAGCAACCTTCTGCAAATAAACAACCCCAGTCCCGTTCCCCCGTACTCCTCGGGAGAGTGTGCTTGCTCGAAAGGCTGGAATATGGAATCCCAGTCGGATGATTTCATCCCGACTCCGGTATCCTCGACCAGAACTTTGACCCGCCCCTCTACCACCTGAGCAGAAATTGCAATCGTGCCTTCATCAGTAAATTTTACCGCATTGCCGACCAGGTTATGGATGATTTGTTTCAGCCGATCCTCGTCCGCATAGACAAGGGGCAGATGATCCGGTACGGCATTGACAAACCTGATTTTTTTGCCTGTAATCAAATACTGAAATAAATCGAAGACAAGGGAGACGGTCACCCGAACGTCAACACCGGTCAGATGAACGTTCAGCTCGCCCCTTTTGATTTTGTCCAGATCAAGAATGTCATGAATCAACGCAGAAAGCCTTCTGGAAGTATCTCTGATCAGGAACAGGTTCTGGATATGGCTTGCACTAAGTGTTCCTGCTTCTGCCCCCGCCCCTGTCTCCAGCATGGATTGAGATAAATTAATGATTCCATGAAGCGGGGTTTGGAACTCGTGAGAAGTATGAAGCAGAAACTCGTCTTTTTGCTTATCCGCTTGCTGCAGCTTTACAGCCATTCCTTCGATCATCTTATAGGCTTCCGAATAGCGGTAAGACAAGAGGAATGATCCCAGAAAACAAAACATCAATATGGAGCAGTATCCTATGGTGTAACTAAGCGTCAGGCTGCTCAGGTACAGCGCATAATCGAACAACCCTACAATATAACCGCTTAAGGCCAATATAAAGAGGCCGAGCGTTCGCTTGCTGAATTCTCCGTACCTGCCCTTTAGGTAAGCAAGAATCATCAATCCCAAAATGATGACATAGACGGTCATTTGCAGATAGCTGAATAACAGATTGAAGCGCGAATACCATTGAAACGGTGTGAACAGCACAAGGCCGACGTAAAATCCCGTTCCATAGACAACGCTATTAACTAACCACCCAGGAATCAGGCCTTTACACATGGTCTTGATAAACATGACCATCGTGATCAGGGAGAGGTACAGCGATATGGCTTGAATCTTATAATATATCTCATGAGGCAGATTCACGTACTCGACCAGAATCCGGTCGCCGTTGCTGGCGAAAGACCATGCGATAATGATGCAGCTTAGTCCAAAATAGAGAAGGCCTCTTTCCTCTTTTCGTATAATAAATACACTAAGCTGGTAGCTCCCGAGCATAAGAAGAGATACGATCAGAATTAAATTGAGGATGGTCGTATGGGTATTCAGCTTATGGATTCCGTCTAAGCTCCCGAAATAAAGGCTATAAGGAATTCCGCCTTGCGAATTCTCATAATTAGCCGCATGTATCATAATCTCCGCCGTATCGCCCTGTACCGAAAAAAAAGCATTATACGGCTTATTCTCATATGTATACAAGCTTTTGGATAAAGCGGGTTTGCCACTGCCGCCAACCCTGTTCCCGTTCACGTAGACCTCGCTGGCCATCCGGATATTGGATATTCTCAGCCCATAAATCGTTGTGGAAGGCTTAAGCTTAACCTTCAGACGGTAGGTAACGGCTCCTTTGATGTTCAGACTCCCGTCTTTATTTTCATTCTTCCAAAAACCGGGTACCCTCATATATCCAGGCGAAACAACCGGTTCTCCCCCCGACTTCAGCAGTTGATCCCAATAAAACTCCCATTGTCCGTCCAGCGAAACGACCTGATCTCCTTGAAAATCCCATGCGCTCAAATCCATTACCCCGTGCTGCGCAGGAGCGTGGTTCGGAGCTTTATTATCAGAGGCTTTCACTAAGCCAAATAATAATAGAAAACATCCGAGACCCACTACAATCAGAGCCATTATCATTTTTCTCATCTTTAAGTTCTACTCCGTTTCTTAATCCTTAAGGGAAAACGCCATTTCCTACATTTTATCAGTTTATTAGACGCGGGAATGAGGATGAACGAAAGAAATTGCGACAATCATCCCCCCATCAAACGGGTGGTAGTTTGCTCTAAGGCCAAAAGCCCATATTGCCGGCTTGCGTCTAAAGGCGCCGGCTTTTACTTCATCCTCGCCACTCTGCCATTATTTGTTTGCGCTCGATTACCCGGAGAACTTCCATCTGGAGCTTGAAATCAGATGATTTGCGACCTATTAAAGGGAAAAGCTCCTGCTAATTTAAGCGAAATGAGGATTAACGACGTTATAACTGGAAATAATCCCGCTAATTTTGGCAAACGAGGAAGTCTACGGCCTAAATCGATGATTTAGCTGGAGGATTTCCAGTTAGTGTTGGACTAGATTCGATAAGGGGCCAATTAACAGGAGAATTTCCAGTTAGTGTGGTTCCATCGTTAAAAAGTTTGTTCTGGCGCAAATTTTCGAAGTCGGCCCAGTACTTGGCAGCGATCTGGCAGGCTTTTTCTGCTCTGTTGTTATGATAAGGTTTTTAGGGTGCCCCACGTTTCGCGGCTCAACTGGCTAAGGATTATTGTGCATCCGTTCGATCAAACTCTTGAGTAGGGGACTCGGACCCATTCCGAGTTCTTGCCCCAGCAGCTTCTCCAATCCCCGGTAATACCTTAATGCTTCATTGACGCGGCCAAGTCCCAAATAAATAGTTAGAACTTGATAAGCGATATCCTCCCGCAGCGGGTCGATCTTCAAAATTTCATTAAAATAATGAAGTGCATCTTGCAACTGACCTTGCTTCAAATAAACGTCGGCGGCCAGTTCCAGCACTTTGGTATAATCCTGCTCGATTTGCCTTGTTTTTCCGGCTGCCCATTCATAGGATTTTCCTTGCAGCAAAGGCCCTGAATATAGCTGTTCCACTTCTTCGCACAAACCGAAGATGTCCTTCTTCGGCTGCCGGCGGACTTGCTTGACCATGTCCTCAAACCTGTACAAGTCACAGCTTAGTCCATCTCTGTCGATCCGGATTTCATTTCGGTCCGCAACGATCAAATTGTCTTTCTCCGAAACGCCAATCGCCTTTCGTATATAGTACAGCGTTGAATTGAGATTTTTCCAAGCCTTTTCCGTTTCCAACCCGCCCCAAAGGGTATCGATGATTGATTCGCGGCTGACCGAACCATGGCAAAGTAAAAAAGCAAACAGTTCTTCGGTTTTTGGACTTCGCAGCTTCAGCACTTCCTGGCGGCCGGAAGTAAACCCGCCCCGTACAATCTGGAGTCCGCCGAACAGCTTCACGGTTAAATCCGGCTCGGCGGCAGGTTGTCCTTTTATCTTATAAAATTTGGTCAACGTTTTGGCGACCCGGTCGGCGGCGATTGGCTTCAGCAAATAATCGAGCGCATCCGCTTCGAACGCCTGTACCGCGTAAGCGTCATGGCCGGTTACAAATACGACCTGCATGGATTCATCGAGATCACGAAGCAATTCTGAAAGCTTCATACCGTTGATTCCCGGCATTGAAATATCCAGAAAAGCAATGTCAACCCGATTGTTCCGGGCATAATCGTAAGCATCACGCCAATTCAAAAAGCATTTGCAGCATTCTTCGCCTATCCCATTTTCCGTTAAAAGAGTCGTTAAACGCTTTACCGCAAGCGGTTCATCATCCACGATCAAAGCACTCAACATGAAGCTCACCTTCCGCCCTATCATCCTTTTGGTCATGTCGTATCAAGCCCTTTCGTAAAGGACGATTTCCATGCTCAACTATTATATATGCTTTTTAATCTCTTTTTTTAGAAATTTCATCCGCTCACCTTTAAATGTTTCCGGACAAAAAAAACCGCCTTATTTCTGAAAATAAGACGGGTCTGATAAAACGGATATTGAACTTGCCTCTTAAGTAAATTAGATCAGACCGGATTGCTGCAGCAAGCGCTGCACGATCGCCGCTACTTCGGCGCGGGTCATTTCCGATTCCGGAGCAAGCAGGTCAACGCTTCTTCCGGAAATGATGCCTGCCCCAAGACATTCGGCTGCGCTGCTGCGGGCCCACCCGGATACTTTCCCGGCGTCTCTGTATGTCGAAAGCAAAGAATCCCCTTGTGCCTGGGGTTTCGAATCCAGGGCCGTGATCTTCATCGCATCCGCCACAATCGCCATCGCCTGCTCACGGGTGATCTGATCGTTTGGACGGAATGTTCCGTCTTCAAATCCTTTGATCAAACCGTATGCGTATGCCGTCTGTACCGAACTGCTGAACCAGTCTGTTTCTTTTACATCTTTGAACGATGCGCGGTAACTTTCCGGCTTCAGCCCAAGCCCGCGCACCACAATCGCTGCAAATTCGGCTCGGGTAATGTTCCGGTCAGGGCTGAATTTTCCATCGCCCGTTCCTTCAATGACCATTCGGGAGCCCATATCGTTGACGGCATTCTTCGCCCAATGGCTGACCATATCGGTGAATTCGAGCGGATGCCATACTACCGAATAGGTGCTATTGGTTAAGCTGTTGATAACGGCGTAATACTTCCCGTCCACTTGCGTGACGCGGGTCGGGACATGACGTACCGTTCCGTCCGGGTCGACCACGACACCGGTCGTGATTTTGGCTTTATCCAGGCCATCCGGAATGGCGATTGTACGCTCAACATAGGCATTAAACTTTGTTACCTCGACCGTTTTGTCGCCAAAGGAAACTTGCACGCTGAACTCAAGCGGAGGTGCAACCAGGCTAAATGTGCCTTTTTCTGCCGCAACATTTTCTACAAAACGTACCGTCTCGGCTTCCGGAACGGCTATTTCGATCTGCACGGTGACCGCCTTCAGATCGGCGGCTTGGCCGAGCTCTTTCGAGATGGCGTCAATGTTGATCTGGGCTGCTGGCAGCGTATATTCAGCTATTGCGGTCTGGATCTTCAAGACGGCTTGCTGGTTTTCCATATCCTTGACCATTTGCCCGTTCAACTCGCCAACGACGATATCGCTCTTCGAGCTTACAGGAATGGTTACGATTGCCCCGCTGCCTTCAGAAGCGAGCTTGGCTTCGAGCTTGTTCCGATCGATTTTAATTGTTGTCACTGTCTGGTCTTTGCGTTTGCTGTCGGTTGCCATGCCTGCCTTCTCCGCTTTACCGTTGACGAGTATGTCTACTCCGCCCGATACTGTTGATGACTGGTTAGCCGTAGCAGGGGAGTTGTTGCTGCCACCGGTACTACCGGTACTGCCGCTATTGCCGGTACCGCCACCGGTATTTCCTCCACCACCAGTATCGCCTCCGCCGCCGGTATCACCCCCACCGCCGATATCGCCTCCGCCGGACGAAGAAGCCGCTGGAACCGCACCGATTTGCGCTGACTTCTCCATCATTGTCCAGTCATTCACGGACAAGACAACAAAGTAATAAGTTATTCCATTCGTCAGATTTGACACGGAATAATGCTGGGTCTCACCGTCTTCTGCAAGCGCCTGATCGATAAGCGTGCCCATTTTCCCGGGAGCCGTGCTCATGTATACGAGATATCCTTTTGCGCCGACGGCAGACTCCCATGTCAAGTTCACTTCTCCGTTACCTGCTGTCGCTTCAAATCCCTCAGGAGGATTAAGCTCGGAATCCGGCCAAGGCTCCAACTGCCATTGAAATATGGGATATCCGTCATTTTGATCTTGCTGGAATGTCCAAACCGATGTGAAATCCCAGTTCGAATAAGTATCTATGCTCTTCATTTGCTGAGTGGAATAAGGCATACCCATCTCATTATTATTAATCGCGACTAAGCCGGAAGAATCCATGTCAAAATATACGCTATTAATTGTGGAAAGCGGAGGAATTTCACCTCTGCCTCCAAAGCCGTAACCATAGCCGTAACTAGTTGCGCTGCCTGCTGCATAAGCATTGGAGATTGTATTCGATCCGTTGTCATAAATGATAAACCCTGCTGTTGAATAGGCTCCCCCGACGTTGGTTCGTGAATAGTCGTCGGTTAGCGTAGACTCCACTGCCGTAGCGATAAAACCAGCCGAATCGGCAGCATCTACCCAAGAAGGTCCTGAGTACGACTCACTGATCAAGGAGCCGATAGCAACTCCGGCGAACCCGCCTGCCTGCTGGGAAGCCGTAACATTGCCGGTCGCGTAGCTATCACGAATAAAAGTATTCGTTGCTTTACCAATGAAGCCCCCGACCACACTGCTGGTTCCCTTTCCATCGATATCAATGGCACCGACATTGCCGGTCGCGTAGCTCCAATTAATGTCGGGATTGTGTTCATTCAAATTGACCGCTTCGCCGACCAAGCCGCCCCCAATTGAATCGGCTACAACTACGGCAGTTGAGGAAAAGGAAGATTTTACGGCAGATTTACCCGCAATCTTTCCGATCAGCCCGCCTATTGTATTAGCACCTTTTACGATTCCCGATGAACTGGAATGAAAAATATTCGTGTCCTGCGCATAACCGATCAGTGCACCTGCCATATCCCCATCCAGGTGCACTTCCTCGCTCAGCGCCTCAACATCTGCATTAGCGAGCACCACATTTACAATTTTCGCATTTTGGGTATAACCGAATAAACCAATTCCGCTCTTCCCGGATTTTATGGTCAACCCGCTGATTGTTTTCCCGTTTCCGTTAAAATAGCCCGTAAACGGCTGATTCCCCTCATAAGAGCCAATCGGCTCCCAGCCTTCTCCTGTATCGATTGGGGAGAGATCAATATCCTTGGTAACCAAAAAATAGCTGTCCGGATAATTTCTTACTTTATTCAACTGCTCCGCATTTTCGATTTGATATGGGTTCATCTCAGATCCGTCCCCATCAGCGAAGTCCTGCCGAATTTGCGGTTTTTTCAAGTAAGGATATCCGTCGTTGATCGCTGAATCTATGCCCCAGATCGTATCGAAATCCCAGTTTTCATAAGTTACCTGAAGCTTCATGTCACTAGTCGTCTTGCCCACGCCATATCCCATGCTACCGTTAAAGGTATCCGAGTTAAAGTAAGAATTCGTAATGGAAAGTACAGCTAATGAAGGAGCAAGAGCCCCTCGATCTCCGTTATTATTCACTTGAATCGTAGGTACCGCATAGGAATTTATAAGTTCCGTCTCAAGGGAACCCATTCCTTCTGCATATCCCAAAATACCGCCAGCCGAATCTCTCCCTGCGACTTGGCCGATCATATAGGAATTTTCGATTCGTGAAAAGCTGCTAAATCCGACGAGGCCCCCAATGCTCCCCCCGCCTTCTTTTTCGACCATCCCGGAGACCTTTCCGGTAACATAAGATTGCTGAATCGTCGCCCCAATGGTGCGCCCTGCAATTCCGCCAACCCATAGATGGGCCAGAACGTCCACATGTATAAGCCCGATGTTTTTGATCACGGCACCCGGTACCGCCATGCCAAAAAAGCCCACGGCTCTTCCCGACTCCTGATAAATCTTCAAATTGGAAATCGTATGCCCGTCACCATCGAACGTACCGCTGAAAGGTTCAGTCTCCGAGCCGATGGGGACCCAGCCCATTCCATCGTTGTAGCCTTCGCCACCATCTGACAAATATTCGCTAAGGTCAATATCATTGCCCAGCTTGAAACTACTGCTTAAATGCGAGCCGATGGCCTGCAATTGTTCAGGCGTAGTCACGATGTAGGGATCGCTTATCGCCCCTGTTCCTCCAGCAAAAGAAATCTCCGGGACATCCGCCTCCGTTGTTGCCGGCATTAGAAACACCAATAAATTAAGCACCATAGCAGTCGATAGCAGCCACCCCATGAATTTCTTTCGTTTCATTGTCTTCTCCCACATCCTGCCTGATTAATTTAGAACCGGTACATGATGACTTAGGCCTAATGGTCTAGTCCAAAATGACCGGATGCCGATCATTCGAAATTTATTATACGAATCCGGAATAAACAAATAATAAACAAGCTAAAAAAAGCGGCCTTACCCGGTTAGGTAAGGCCGCTTAACTTTTTAAACATTAAATAATCCAAGGCAAATCGGCCTTTGATTACTTCCTGCTCCCGCTCAACCAAAATGTCAAGGTTCCGGTAAATTTTGCTTTTTTCCAATTTAAACTGAACCTGGTCCACCATGTGTGCCGGATGATATTAATGATTTATTCCTTTCCTTTGGTGCCATTCGAATCCGGAGTAATTTGGTACAGCACAGATTGTGCTCCATCCAAGCTTATGTTTATCTCCCCGTTCCCGTTAGTATTGTACGAGCGATCCGTCCACAGGTCGGTTACTGTATAATTTTTTGCGCCTGAAATGCCCGCCCGGGCCAAATCAACGGTTTTGGTTGTAGGGTTTTGCGTAAAATTGAACACCGCCAAATAATAGTCGCCATTATCCTTAAGTACAAACGTATCCGCCGCGCTCGTATTCGTATTCCCCTCTACCGGCCGGAATGCTTTGCCCTTGATGGCTACCGCGTTCACTTTCGGATTCGTCAATAACTCCTTCATATATTGCTGGGCCGTAGGGTTGTTCACATCATCGGAATCCAGGAATACCGTTCCGGAGATCACGGCCGAATTCACCCGCGTCTGTGCCGCGGTTAACGAACCGCCCTTCAGCAGGGTCATATAGTCTGGATCGGTATACCGATAGATCGTACCGTTCTGCCACCAGCCATAGGTCAGGTTATTCAATTGGTATTCGGTTTGACCCAGCGAGCCGTCAATATCGCATGAAATCCGTCTCGAATGCCCATATTGGCTTGGGAAGATAGGCGCTATGGACTCGCTGATAAACATTTTACCGCGGAGCACTTTATCAATGAACGCCATTCCCTGATTATAGGCTTGAACCCCCGTCTTCACGTTCGGATCATAGTGTTGTCCTTCAAGTGAAGCGTGGCTCAAAAAGTCGATCTTGATGTATTCGAAACCAAGGTCAAGAAAACGCTTGTAGTAATACTCAATACGCTGCTTCGTACCCGGATGTGTCGGATCAAGCGCGTATCCCCCATCCACCTTGGGCAGAATCTGGCCATTGTAATCCTTCATCACAATATCGCCATACGTGTATTTACCGTTCGTACCTTCAACCACCTGATCCATATTGTCGCCCCAATAGACAAAAACCCCATCATAAATGCCGGGCTTTTGCCCGTTCTGACGAATGACATTAACCGCATCCTCCAGCTCTTGCGGCGTCAGCCAATCCCAGTAGGAATCCAGGTTAATATAAACATTTCCTTTGTTGTTAAAGAAATTGTTCTGTAAATTCTCCTTGAAGTAATTGGATACATCAATGACTTTATCATATCTCAGTTCCGGGCCATAAGCGCCCCAGCTGTTCCAACCAACCGGCACCCCTTCCGGGACATCTTTTCCAAAAGCCAGCGGCGGAGCTACATCTGCGTTCGCCTGCCCGAAGCTTTCCAGGCCGTTGCGGTAATCTTCATAATAACCGACCAAAATCTGCGACGACTTTAACGTAGCACCCGATATAGTGCCATGCGGTATCGTATCATGCGTCGTCGTCATCGAGGAAAAACCTCCGTACACCTTTAACTTATCCAATCGATCGCTGCTGCCGCTCCAGGAAATGCCCGTTTTCCAGGTATCATGCGTAATCGATCCGATAATCAGACCGTTCCTGCTGTCATTATCATAGATGGCTGTTACTTCCGAGCTGACATACCAGTCCGTGTTTAAGAACGTATTGATCGTCCGCGAATTATATCTTGAAAACATATCATTATCGTAAGGAACGATGAGTACCCGGTTGTCCGCATAGCTGCCGATGTCGATCCCGCCTTTGGCGTTCATAACGACCGGAGCTATATTGTTCGTATCAATAGGGGTCTCGCTGCTCATTTCTTCACTTGTCACGAAATACGGCAAATCCTCATAGATTTGATAAATTTGCTTCATCGTTGGAAGGCCGGCCTGTTTATTTTCAAACGTGACCTTAATCCCTTTACCATGGCTATCTTTGATCTTCTCAATACTATCCAGCGAAAAGAGATGCTTGGCGTAATCCTTGCTTGATAAAGGCCGATCCAGCTCCACCGTGCTGTAGATGCCTGTAGCAATCACCTTTCCGTTCCATTCATAGGCCGCAAGGCCGGATTCCGTATTATAGGTAACTTTGTACGTATCGGTGGAGAGCGTCACCCCTTTTTCGTGCTCCGTTACAAGGATGGACCCGAATTTCTTCGAATCGACGGTTGAACCAATATCGCCGATCTCCCCATTTCCAGGGGTTTCACCCGGATTGTCCGAGGCAGAAATCTCAATCTTATCGATATCCGGCCCCCATCCCCCGTTATCATCGAATTTGATGGTGTTGTTTCCGGCAATCAGCGATACCTTCATATTGAAGCTGCCAAGCGTGTCCCAATCTGCTGTCTTCGGCATAGAAAAAATATCCGGTTCTCCACCGTTCACAGTCACCCGGATTGGATCGGTGTTTTGGGTAATATAATCAAGTTTTAAAGAATAGATGCCGGAGGAAGGTACGTTAACGTTGTTAAATTGCACCGAAGCTCCTTTCCCAAAATCACCTATCTTTTGTCCACCGGAGCATCCGGTTTCGGGTTTGCAATCGCGAACGGCAGCAGTGCCCGTTAATGTATTATCCGGCGATTCCGCTTCATATAAATATGAATTCAACAGCTCGTCACTATTTACGGCAGTATTCGTAATTTCACTGTTTGCTGAAAGTGCGGGAAGGTTGCCAAAGCATGCCGTCAAAACAAACATTAATAAAACTAACGAACTAGCGGTTAATCGCTTCATCCTCTTCATGAATATCACCCTTTTTTAAATATTCGGTCTTAAAAAAGCGCTTACATAGTTCGGTATATTTCATGGAACTAAATTCATTTCACCTCCTTATATCCATATAAAAATGGATTTCAAAAATATAAACTAAATATTAACTTTATATCATTGCTAATATTAACAAACGAAACTATTATTTTCAAGTCATAAACTTACGAACTCAACTTTCGAAAAACGAGAATCGGTTTAAGATGCTGCAGTAAGATTTAAGACGCTGCATTTAAGACGCTGCAGTAAATGAATGTCCGCCCTGCCTAGCTATCAAGGCCCTCCTGCCGATTCTATGCTGCGAAAGTTGAGTTCGCAATCGCACGTTTATTAATCATTTTTTTACTAAAAATTTCTCGTAGAAGATAGCAAAAAACAGTCGACAGAAATATCTGCCCACTGCTTTTAACTCTTGCCTGTATTGAGCGTTTACAAGATTCTTACGACTTCGATCCGCTGCTGCTGCGAATTATAAGCTGCGCCGGAATAGTCGCTTGTACGGGAATTTCCCTGCCGTTCATACGGTCCAACAAAAGCTTTACGGCCATTCTCCCCATCATCTCCGATTGAATTCTCACCGTCGTAAGCGCGGGGTTCATATAAGCAGACATTGGAATATCATTGAAACCAACGACCGCCATCTGCTGCGGTACGCTAATTCCTCCATCCTGCAATGCTCTCAGTGCTCCAATGGCCAGATTATCATTTGCAAAAAAGAAAGCCGTTGGAAGGCTGCCCTTCTCGATAATCCGCTGCATGGAGGTATACCCTTCTGTTATTGACCATTCTCCAATATATACATGGTCCGGGTCATAGATATCGTTGTCTTTCATAATCATCTCATAATAATGATGTCGTTCATCTTTACCGTCTAATTTCCTACCGCCCATAAAGCCGATTTTTGTATGCCCCGCATTGATCAAATGATTAAGGGCAAGCCTCGTAGCCCTCTCGAAATCAATAACAATGGAATCGAATTTCTCAACATCCGGAGAGTAATCCACAAAAACGATATTTTCGACTTGATGAATAATGGGAGTTATATTGTCGAGGCTGCCACCGATCACGATGACCCCATCAACATTGTTGATCACGACATCGGGATTACCATATTGAGATAAGCGGAACAACTTGGTCGTCGTTATCCCGGCAGCTATGCACTCTTTTTCAAATCCTTCTCTAATCAAGCTAAAATAGGGATCATACTCTTCTTGTTGCTCCGTAAGGAAGATCACTACTCCAATTGTGGCTTCGCTGCCCGCAGTGCTCATATTTTTCATTTTACGCTCGCGAGGAGTTTTATAATTAAGCTCCTCCGCAATCGAAAAGATACGATTACGCGTCTCCTCGGATACGGAAAAATTCGGATCCCGATTCAATACTTTCGAAACAGTTACCGTCGATACATTAGCTTTATTAGCTATCTCCCGTATAGTAGCCAATTAAAATCCCCATTCATATAGAAAGTTAACCAGTTAATTTTTACTTATTAGCTTGATAATATCAGTGTGTTATTGGGAATGCAATAAATTATGCGGGGCATCTTATATCGACTTTCGCAGCACGAATAATTATTACTTAAGATATCTTTAACATTAATAAACTTTACTTCCATGACCGTACTGCCTCAATGGTTTGAATTCATAAATGCAGACATGGCTTTTCTCGGAACAAAATAAACCAAACTGCTAGATAATCACACAGCTTGGTTTAACTAGTAATAATCTTACAAATGACGTATACTTGATTGTTTTATCGCATTCATTTCTGGTTAAAGTTTATTTCTTCTTATAAAACTCATGATACAACTTCATAAGCGCCCTTTTTTCGATCCGCGATACGTAACTGCGGCTGATCCCAAGCTCCTTGGCGATTTCCCGCTGCGTCCGCTCTTCCCCGCCATGCTCCAAGCCAAATCGGCCTTTGATCACTTCCTGCTCCCGCTCATCCAAAATGTCGAGGTTCCGGTAAATTTTGCTCTTTTCCATTTTAAGCTGGACCCGGTCCACCACGTCATCGGCTTCCGTGCCCAGGATATCTATCAAAGTAATTTCGTTCCCCTCTTTATCCGTTCCGATCGGATCGTGCAGGGAAACGTCCTTGCGTGTTTTCTTGAGCGAACGAAGGTGCATTAGGATTTCGTTTTCAATGCAGCGCGCGGCAAAGGTGGCCAGCTTCGTGCCTTTGTTCGGACGGAAACTCTCGATCGCCTTAATCAGCCCGATGGTCCCGATTGAAATCAGATCCTCCAGGTCCTCGCCGGTGTTATCGAATTTCTTGACGATGTGAGCCACCAACCGCAAATTGTGTTCGATCAGCACATTGCGGGATACCGCGTCACCCTCGGCCATCCGCTGCAAGTGCTTCGCTTCCTCCTCCTCCGTCAGGGGTTGGGGAAACGCGTTGTTCTTTACGTAAGAGACCAGCAACGTCAGTTGTTTAATGAACAGTGCTATCGCAGAAAACAATTCCATGAGCAAAGTACCCCCAAGTCCGGGTATGCCGTTGGCAGCGCCTCCGGCACACATGAGTTTAGTTCTACACATTGTATGTGGGCGAAGACCCAGAAGTGCCTGTACGGAGGGATGGAGGTTCTTTTTTTATCCGAGGAAAAGCGGATTCTCACGGAAAGGGCTATAGTCCTTCTGTGATTGCATAAAAAATGCTTTCGTAAAACATGTCACAGAAATTTACTGGGTCGCAAGTACCCAAAAGCCATGTTTGGATTGAACAAAACTAACTTTGCGTCTATACTCTGGGTGGAAGAGATGGAAAAATTTACACATGATTTTTTATTCATGGAAAGTTGTTTTATTGCTGCTTACTTATCATTGTGCCGGACTAAATTACGGTACAACGAAGAGAGGAGAGAATTTATATTTCATGGCCTTTACGGCTGTAAGAGTACCGAAGGCATAAACGGATCAATGTCAAATTTGAATTTATCCGATCTTATTCCAGGAGGTTTTATCAAATGAAAAAAACTCGAACAAACTTGGCATGGCTTGTTGTAGTCTCCCTGCTTTTTACGCTATTTCCAATCCTGCCTGCAGCGGCCGCCAACCCAATCAAAGTCGCCGCTGTCGGAGCAAGCGATGTTTCCGGAATCGGAAACGGCAGCTTTCCCGAAACCCTTCAGACCCTGCTGGGTTCAGGGTATACTGTCCGCAACTACGGGGTTGGCAGCACAACCATGACGAAAAAAGGCTCTCCTTCCTATTGGAACACGCAGCAATTCATTGACAGCAGCAACTGGCAGCCGGATATTGTCATCATCATGCTGGGTTCCAATGATGCCAAACCTTCGAATTGGGTATATAAAAATGACTACGCCGCAGACTACAAAGCCATGATCGACCACTACAGAAATCTGCCCTCCCATCCTACGGTCTACATGAATACGCTCCTTACCTGTTACGATGAGAACCCTAATCCCGGCCCCGGTGAAATCACCGAACAAATCGTTACCGGCCAAGTCGTTCCGATCATCAAACAAGTCGCTTTTGAAAAAGGCGTTCTGTTAAATGATGTCAACAAGGCCACGAAAAATATGCCGCAAAATTTCCCCGACCTTGTGCATCCTAATCCGGCGGGTATCCAAGTGGTCGCCCAAACAACCTATAACGGCCTCATGCTTTCACCAACCAACGCCTTTTCACGGATTGAGGCGGAAAGTTCTCCCTATAAGCTGGGGATGACGGACGAAGCCACCAGTGATATCGAAGGCGGGCAAGATGTCGGCTATATCGACAATGGTGACAGTGCCGTCTATTACCGTCTTGATTTCGGAAGCGGCGCTACCGGCTTTACAGCCAGAGTCGCCAGTGCAGGCGCAGGCGGAAACATCGAGATTCACCTTGACAGTGTGGGCGGCCCTCTGATCGGCACGCTGCCTGTCGCAAACACCGGCGGTTGGCAGAATTGGGTAACGAATACCGTAAATATCACCGGTGTAAGAGATGTTCACGATGTATATCTGAAGTTTACGGGCGGCCAGGGGTCCCTGCTTAATGTGAACTGGTTCAATTTTACGGCCGGATTTGTGGAACCGCCGCCTCCAACACCGGCGCCGGTTGCTCTGGACAGAACCGGCTGGACGGCAACTGCTTCCGTGAACAGCGGAGCAGCCAGAAATGCGCTGGACGGGAATGCCGAAACACGCTGGGATACGGTGGGTTTGCAAGCCAACGGCCAATGGTACACGGTCGACATGAAGGCTAACAAGACCTTCAACTCTCTCGAACTCGATACCTCCGGAAGTCCGAATGATTACCCGCGAGGGTATCAAGTCTTCGTATCGACCGACGGCGCCAATTTTGGCAGCCCTGTTGCGACCGGAGCGGGCGGCAGTGAAGTCACCAAGATTACCTTTGACACCCAGACAGCCCGATACATTCGAATCGTGCAAACGGGGACGGCGCAGTCTAATTACTGGTCCATCCATGAACTGAATGTATATAATCCGGGGAGCGGAGATTCCGCTCCTCCCCGAGCAACGGTCGCTCTAGACAGATCCGTCTGGACGGCAACCGCATCTGTAAACAGCGCGGCTACCGGGAACGCTCTGGATGGGAATGACCAGTCGCGGTGGGATACGATCGGTTTGCAAGCCAACGGCCAATGGTACACGGTCGACATGAAGGCTAACAAGACCTTCAACTCTCTCGAACTTGATACCACCGGAAGCCCGAATGATTACCCGCGGGGGTACCAAGTCTTCGTATCGACCGACGGCATCAATTTTGGCAGTCCCATTGCTTCGGGGACCGGAAACAGCGCGGTTACTGCGATTACCTTCGGCACCCAAACGGCCCGGTACATCCGGATCGTTCAAACAGGTACGGCACAGGCCAATTATTGGTCCATCCATGAACTGAATGTATTGGGTCAGGAAGATCCAAATACGATACCGGTGAATATCAAACCAACCGACCCTAACATCTCGTATATCGGGCGATGGGACAAAAGCTCCGCCACAAATTACAAAAGCTACTGGGGCGGGGCTTACCTTAAAGTGAACTTTACGGGAACCACGGCTAGGGTGAAGCTCGCCGGCCAGGCCAAATTTTACGCTTCCATCGACGGCGGCGAGGATGTGCTGTATGACGCTTCGGGTACGGTCGACTTAACGCCGAGCCCATTGACAAACGGTACGCATACCCTGCGAATCGCCTCTTCCTCCGAGAGCCAAACCATACAATTCCAGGGTTTATTTCTTGATCCGGGGGCAGCGCCTCAGCAAGCGGCC
Source organism: Paenibacillus terrisolis (assembly GCF_056171975.1). Taxonomy (NCBI): domain Bacteria; kingdom Bacillati; phylum Bacillota; class Bacilli; order Caryophanales; family Paenibacillaceae; genus Paenibacillus; species Paenibacillus terrisolis. Next base: position 180,296 of record NZ_JBKFGG010000008.1, read on the forward strand.
GTTAGTCATAATTTGATCGAGTTCGTAGGAGATTCAATCACGGCCGGTTGGATGAATCCCAAAGAGGCTTTGGACGATTACGCCTGGCTGACCGGTGAACTGCTTGGTGCCGAGCATGCCCAGGTGGCTTTTTCGGGCATTTGTCTCGTAGACAATATCCAATGTTACTCGCCGAACGCGATCGGTATGAGCAATCAGTTTTTCAAACTCCAAACGGTAAATTACACGAACTCCCCTTTGTGGGATTTCAATACGTATCAAGCCCGCGCCGTAGTCGTTAACCTTGGCACGAACGATGCCGGTTTCAGCGTAACCGACGCCGTGTTTCAACAGACTTTAACGACCTTTTTGCAAAATATAAGAGCCAAATATCCGGGTGCGGACATTTTTGTGCTCAGACCGTTTAACGGCTCAAAGGGGACGCCGACTTTGACCGCTGTCAAAGCGGTAACCGACGCCGGCGACGGCAAAGTGCATTTCATCGAAACGACGGGCTGGATCGATAATGCGGCCGATACTTACGACAGCGTCCATCCCAACCCGGGTGGACACGCCAAAATCGCGGCCAAATTGGCCGCGATTCTGGAGCCTTACGTAACGCAGAGTTAGCATCGCTTTAAGCGGAATGGTCGCGGAGAAAGAATGAGCGGCAGCCATATTTATTTGCTATTTCAAACAGATAGGAAACAACGTTCTCACTGGGCTTCGAGCATCCTATCCACCACCAACTGCCGAAATTCCGGGGACAACATGGAGAAGTAGGCGGTGAAGCCCGTGACACGGACGATCAGATCGGGGTGCAGACTTGGATCATGGTGGGCCTCAAGCACCTTTTCCTTGCTGATCAGATTAATATTAAGCAGAGTCGCCCCAAGGTCAAAAATGGTGCGGATATAAGCCGCGATCTTGTCGATGTTGTCCGGATCGGCTGCCAGGTGCGGGTCCAGCTCAAGCTGCAGGGGCGCCGTATTGCCGTATCCGGGCTGGATCGCGGCGATAATATTGGACAATGCGGTCACGGCCCCGTCTTTGCGAAAACCCGGCGCAGGGTTGGCCCCATGGTTGATTGCTTCCCCGGCCCTGCGTCCATTGGGGGTAGCTCCAACCGTTTTCCCCAACCCGATCGTGTTGGCCCAAGAAAACCAACCCGGAATGAATTGGACGGGATACCGTTTCATCTGCGCTCTGACCAACTCGCTAAACATCTCGGATACCTTTATTCCCCATCGGTCCCCTGTGGAATTACCGTGGCCGTACCGTTCGCCGGCCTTCATCATGAGACGGGCGTATTCTCCTTCAGGACCGGTATAATCCGCTTTCAACCAGTCAGCTAGTTGTCCCCAGGTGAAGCGCTTTTCCTTCACGACCCGCTGCTCAATCGCCGCCAGGGAATCCGCCACGGTGGCCAAACCCGCACCGTCAATGGCCATGTTATAATACCGCGCGCCTCCCGCCGACACATCCAGTCCCTTTTCGACAGGGCCGTGAGACAGCAGATTCAGCACCAACTCCGGCTCATTCTCCGCCTGATGGGAGAGATGGAACGCGATGCCGTCCGCGGCGGTCTCCACCGCTTGCTGCAAATGCTGCCGGAAGCAGCCCAGCAGCCGTTCCATGGAAGGCTCTTCGGAAGCGGAAGCAGCCACCGTTTCCTGGAAGGATATCTCGAATACCTTGGCAACATTGACTTTTACCAGATCATTCATGGTATATTCCAACCCCGGCAGGGACATCCAGTTGCAGCCAACGGCGATCCGTTCCCTCGCCAGCTCCTGCGGATAACCGGCGCGGACGAACCCTTCCACCAATGCCCGGTCTCCGGAGTAGCGGGGCCAGCCGTTCCCGTTAGCCAGCAAGCATTCCACCGATTTGCGAAAAAAGACATCATCCAACCCGTCATGGACCCGTATCGTCAAATTGCAGGACGTATTGATCATGGCTGCCGCTTCAAGAATCACATAGGAAATGCGGCTCGTCATATCCCTCCCGTTCCGGTCCGGCCCCCCAAGCTGGTAATAATGAGTATCGTTAAGCAGAAGGCAGGCAATATAGAAGCGGGCTTCATCCTCCGTGAGGCGTCTCTCTGAAATATCCCGTTCGAAGTAAGGCCGCAAAAGTTCGTCCAGTTGGCCGCCTGCACCGTCCCGATTATACGTCCGCGAGGCCATATTGAACCAGCAGATCCATTGGCAAACCTCCCGAAGCGTCCGGGGAGGATTCACCGCGATCCATTCGTTGACCTCCCGAATCTCCTGAAGATTTCGCTTGAGCTGCGGGTGGCGTTCTAGGGCAGCCAGTTCCCCGGCCAGGGAAGACGTTCGCCGAATCCAGCCCTGGATAGCATGGACGACTTTCTGTTCCGATTCGAAAAATTCGGCTTTCGACGCATCCGTGTGGATATGCATATTTTCGTAGGCTTTCAGCTTATCCTGCAGTCCTCCCCAGCCCAGCTCCAATCCGATCCGGTAATCCGGTGCAAAATGGGCATCCATTCCAATCCCGCCGATGATATCGTACTTCTCCTGAAGTGGTTTCAGATGAGAATCGTCAAATTCCGGCTTCCAGATTGACCCCTTCATTCTCGACAGAAAAAACATCCACTTTCCCGCCATGGCATCCACAGGATCCACATATACCGGGTGATGCTCAAGCAGACTGCAAAAATTTTCCGTCCACCCTTGATATCCGTAGAAGGAACCGTCCGTATGATTGGGAATGATCATCCAATCAAATCCTTCCGGAGGCACGATTCGGCCATAATCGTCTTCGTCAAGTCCTCCTTCCCGTTCCACCTTGCACTTCGTTTGGGCCAGCTTTCGCTCCCGCAAAATCCGAATCCGCTCTGCAAAGCTTAATTCATGCTCTAAATTAAACTTGTTCAAATATTCCCGAACGAGGGTATCTTTCATAGAAAGCCCACCTCTTTTTTCGATTTCCGAACTAATCCGAAGTCCACAACGATCCCGTTCAAACTTTCCATAACGGCATCATCCGGAACCGGAGTATTTGCGAAAGCATCGCGCTTCTCCAGCGCTTGGTACTTTACACCGCCGAACGGATTGAACCGCAGCAGCTCGTAATATTCCGCTTTTCCTTCCTGAACCAGAAAGCGGCAAATGGACGAGATGCATTCCGCGGTATCGTTCACTCCGGGAATGACCGGGGTCCGCACGATATAGGGGATCCCGCTCTCGGTTAAGCGCCGAATATTGTCCAGGACCTTCTCGTTCCCTTGGTTCGTCCATTTCCGGTGTTCCTGCGTGTCCCATTGCTTAATGTCCAGCATAACCAGATCCGTATGGACAAGCGCTGCTTCCATTCGCTCCCAAGGGAAGGACAGGTTGGTTTCCACAGCCGTATGGATACCCCTCTCGCGGCAGCGAATCAGCAAATCAGCCACAAAATCGGCCTGCATAAACGCTTCGCCGCCGGACACCGTAATACCCCCGCCCGAACGGCGATAATACGCCTCATCCTGTATCACCTCTTCCAGAACTTCCTCCGCTTCCATATGCTTGCCCGACAAGACACATGCCCCGGCAAAACAAACTTCGGCACATCGTCCGCAGGCTTCGCATAAGGAACGGTCAAAGATATGCCGGCCTTCCTCCATGCAGTGCGCCTTTGTAGGACAGACAGACGCGCATTCCCCGCAATGGATGCAGTTTGAACCATAGTAGAGCAGCTCCGGACCTAACCGGATCGTTTCCGGGTTATGGCACCAGGCACAGCTCATATTGCAGCCTTTCATAAACACCGTAGTCCGTATCCCCGGTCCATCATGCAGCGAAAATCGCTGAATATCGGTAACAATCCCCTTCAATGGGAGTCACCTCCTGTAGTGTTTGAAAAATTGCGGCGTTACGGCAAATCCGCAACCTGAAAATGTACAGCAAAATTGAAACGTTCTCCCGCCTCCAGTAACCTTGCCCCCGTATCTTCGGCAGGATAAGGCAAATTGAAAGCATCCGTCACGCTGCTTGCAGGCTCGATAGAAACGGCATTCCCCCAAGGCGGAGCGAACAAAAAAGCAAAGCCAAATTCAGGCGAGAAATCGCAGGTCACCCGAATGCCGGAATGGGGGCGGTACACCGCAAACGATCTGCGGTCTTCTTCCAGCTTCACGACCCGATGATCCGACTCCTTGGGGAGAACGGATAGCAGTTCTCCTCCGTTCAGTTGCCTGCACACCTCAGTTGCGTGAAGCGAACCTGTGAAAAAGCCCTCCGAATCGATCGGATATTCGGATATGGCCGGCACCTGAATCGATACGAGATCAGCCTCTTCCGGCCGATAGGCGAAGTAAGGATGGAAGCCAAAACCGATGGGTGCCGCATCTTTCCCTTCATTAACAATGTCTCCACTCAGATAAAGTTCTCCCCGGACCAGGGTAACCGTTAACCTGAAGCGAAGGGCATGCGGGTAATAGGCGAACATGCTCTCCCAATCCGTCACGCTCAGCTCGCAGACGGCATAAGCCCCCCGCTCAGGAGCGGCTCCGGTTTCGATCAATTTCCAGGGGATTTCCCGCAACTCCCCGTGGATATGATTCCGTCCGGAATTAAGCGGAAACCGGTAGTCCCTGCCGCCGCAAGAGAATCCCCCGCCCCGAATGCGGCTTGGCGGAAACAGGACGGGAATGCCGTAAAAGCTGGATTCTTTTCGCAAAACGTTCAAATCCGGAGGGGAGAGCAAAATATCGTGCTCCTTCACGCGGTAACGGAATACATTGGCTCCGATACCCGGCACAAGCTCAACCTCGGCCCGCTCCTGCAAATCCCTCAAGCACACGGTTGGAATGCCGTTCATTGCTTGCCGCCGGGAATCATAGCGTCCCTGTTCCATTTCCCGCATCCCTCCCTTGCCGGAAGATGGGACCCGCATCATTCTCGCTTTCCAGAATCATCGCCGGCAGCAGTGTGCTGCTCCAGCCGTAGTCCCTGATGCTCTGCATACGGACTTGAAATTGGTAGGGCTTCAGACTTTTGCTTTTCCGGTTCAAATGGCTGGAAGAGACTTTATTCATGCTGTCGTAAAACTCGTAAATGGTTCCGTCATGCGAATACCAGAATGTCAAAGCGTCGATGGTTTTTTGAATGATGCTTTGCGCCAATTCATGGTAACCGTACTCTTTCAATCCGCGGGAAATCATATAATTGTAATTGATCCACACCGGGCCGCGCCACATGTCGGTTCCGAAGGTCGGATCGTCCAGCGAAATGCTGGGGATCGGAAAATCCGTCCGAAACGAGGCGGGGTCCTCCAAATGCCGCACGAGCGCTTCCGCCTGCTCCGGCTCGCATATCCCCGCAAACAACGGCAGGAAGGAGGAGACCGCCTTCACTTTTTTCCATTTCCCGTCTTGCAGCAGCCTGTCATAGTAAAACTGGTCCGGTTCATTCCACAAATAACCGTTCACGGCCGCTTTGATGTTGTCAAAATACGTCTGCCAAAATTCCGTCTCTTCATTCCGCCCCAAAACCGCGGCAATCCTGGCCATAATTCTGGACTCATTCGCCATAAAACAAGAAAAGTCGATGCAGTCCATTTCTTTCACATCGTCAAACCGCGGGGAGTTATCCATCCCGCATTCATCGCAGCGGCAGTGGACGCTGTCTTCCTCGACCTGCCATTCGAAGAGCCAATTGCCGTTGCGGTCGCGATGCCGCTTGTTCCACATCAAATATTTTTTCAGTCCCTCGTAGCACTCCTCCAGGATTCTCCCATTCCCGGAATGCAGGTATAACTCATAAAGCCCCCAAGCGATGACCGGCGGCTGAGTGACTTCGGAGCTTTCAAATGGAGAGGACATGTGCGGGATAAATCCGTCTTCATGCTGCGTATCGAAAATGGTTTTGATGCTGCCGTATGCAAGTTCATCCGAAATGAACTTATTCCCGATGGAATGGAACACCGAATCCCAGAGCCATAACCGCTTGTGGGGAAGGCGGTCGGGGGTTGTCCATTTGGTCCGAAACCGTCCTTCCGGGGTATAAACTTGCGATTTCATTGTTGAAAAGCATTTATAGTACATTCTTTCCGTGTCCTCACGGCTGGTCTTCGCTACAGGAAGCCGGGCGAAAAAATCGATTTTCTTTGCCGCCTCCCCATGTATATCCGCTTGCATCGCCTGAACGGCTTTGTCTGCCGCATCCTGTTTGCTTATACGGCTGACCGCGAAAGCAAAGGAAACGAGAGGTTCCCCGTGATTGACGGCAAAAGCGAAATATTCATCGCCGAACGCGTAAACACGGACATTTCCCGAGGTTTCAGGAACGGCATCCGCAGCCTCTTCGAAAAAAATAACCGGCAAGGCCGATTCAGTCGTTTGTCCAATGACGGTATCCTGCGCATAGAAAAGCATAGTAAACGGGTAGTTTTCTCCGTTGATCCCTGTAAAATGAGCTTGAATAATATCGGAGGCAACCACCGTGTAATCAATATCTCTAATTTGTTTCAGCGCCAACGACAGTTGGCTTTTGACTTTCGTATAAAAGATGACGCCAACCCGATCCCCGCATAATGTACCAACCAGACTATCGCTATAAGTGCATGTGCCATCCAGGCCCGAATACGCAAATAAATTGCCGGGACCCCAAATATCCGGTAATTTCATGGGTTTATCCTCCGTTATTTCCACAGTTGGATGAAAGGGCCGCAAACCCGCTAATGAGTTGCAGCCCTTCCTATGCTCCTGCCGCTATATGCTCGCTTTCCAAGTGGCGATTTCGAACGGGCTCACCCTGATCGGCCACTGCGCCTTCATCTAAAAGTGACCAGGTCGCTGACCTTCACCGGCTGGCCGGTGCGCATGGCCCGGTTCGCGGCGATGCCTGTCAGGATAGACCGCGCTCCGTCGATGTGATTCGCGGCCCGGTGAAACCGGTCATGAACCGGGGTTCCGAAAATATCGTTAAGCATGACCGTATCCCCGCCTCCGTGTCCGCCAACCCCATCGTCAACCTCAACCTTATAAGGAGCCCCGGACATGGGGAATACCGTAATTTTTTGGCCCAATAGAGCGCCTTCCTCCGCTTTTTCCCCGCCGGAGTTGACGTACGATTGTTCGACGACCTCCATCTCGATTCTCCCTTTGGTGCCGTTAAAGGCGATCCGGTATCCTTCCCAAGGCATATAGGCATTTAAGGAGTACGTTATAATCGCGTTGTTTTTGTAGCGAACGATGACCCCCATCGTATCCTCGATGCTGATACCGTCGCCGAATACGCTTTGATCGCGGCGGTAGCCGTCCTCATGCTCCGCATCCAGGTACATAGCCTTCAGGTTTTCGTTCTGATCCAAATGCAGAGCGAACGGGTCGTCTTTGGCAATCGGATTGCCCGTTGCCCGTTCATAAAACTGAGTCACGCCCCTATTCTCCGCGTTTTCCCTTCCATAGAACATCAAATCGCCAAAAGCAAACACCGTTTCCGGCTGGGAACCGATCCAGAAGTTGACGAGGTCGAAATGGTGCGTTGATTTGTGCACCAGAAGACCGCCGCTGTTCCGTTTATCGCGATGCCATCTGCGGAAATAATCCGCTCCGTGTTTGGTGTTCAGCAACCATTCGAAATGAACCGAGCATACTTTGCCGATAACTCCGTCTTCGATCAGCTCCCTCGCTTTCGTATGATGGGGGGCATACCGATAATTGAACGTCACCCGGACATTGCGGCCCGTACGTTCAACGGCATCGAGAATTTCCTGGCATTTTTTCTCATCGACGGTCATCGGTTTTTCCGTTACTACATCGCAGCCCAGCTCCATGGCGCGGATAATATAGCGGTGATGCGTGCGATCCATGCTTGTAATGATGACGGCATCCGGTTTTTCCGTCTTGATCATATGGTCGAATTCCTCGGTTTTGTAGGTGCGCACCGCCGAATAACCATATTTCTCCGTAAGCAGCTTATTGGCGTAATCCATGCGGGTTTGATTCAGATCGCAAAAGGCAACCAGTTCCGAGGTCTCTTTAAAATCCGTGGCAATCGCCGAGTAGAACAATTCGGATCTTCCGCCGGTTCCAACCTGGACAAACTTCTTTTTAAGACTCATATCTATTCACCCTTTACAAATAGTAGTTTTTGTCGGCAAACACTGCTCAAGCATCCATTCGAAAATGTCTTTCCTCCGGTACACTTCCGTCCAGCAGTCATGTCCGGCCTCGGGATACACCGTATATTGGACCGGATTGCCTAGCGCCTTTAGCGCTCTCACCATCTCTTCCGTGTAGACGATCGGAACCACGTCGTCTTTCCCGCCATGAAATGTCCATACCGGCATAGACAGCAGGCGGTCCGCCCTCCATGACATGCCTCCGCCGCATATGGGAACAATCGCCGCAAACACTTCGGGATGCTCCATGGCGATCTCCCATGTTCCGAACCCGCCCATGCTGATTCCCGTCAAATAAATCCGGCGCGGGTCTACACGGTAATCCCGGCAAATCCTGCTTATGAGCTCCATGACTCGATCCTTCTGCATGATCCAGACGGAAGGGTCCGGACATTGCGGGGCCAAAATTAGGAAAGGGAACTCCCTTCCTTCGTCCGCTTCCTTAGGAACGCCATGCATTCCCAGCAATTCCGGGTCATCGCCCCTCTCGCCCGCTCCGTGGAGGAATACGACCAAAGGCCAAGCTTTAGCTTCATCCCTCTTGTAATCCCCTGGCAAATACAAACGGTAGTTCATTGTAGAATTTCGCGAAATTTCCAGCTGCGCCTCTTGGGCAATCCTCTCCATCCCATCACCTGATTCCTTAATTCTTGCCGGCAGTTTCATTATAGCGACGGTCCGCAAATACCTTAATTAAAAAAACACTTCTATCTTTAAAATTTCTATCCATGTTTCTCTGTATCGAGGCTGCGGGAATTTATCGGATACTATTGAGCCGATTTGCCGAAAAAAAGGGCTGCTCTCTCGGCGGAACCTTGGCTATATAACACCGAAGTTCCTGTGAGGACAGCCCAATTTCTACATCCTTTCATTTGAAGTTCCCGCGAATACCCAATCGGGTAGCCGAACGCTTTAAGCGTCACTCGGAAGTAAGGAATCCGCTATATGTTATTCCCCCCATGCGAAGCCCGGGATTCATCGACGGCAGGTACGGAATTCTCAAATGTATCGCCACTTGGGTCCCGTGTTGTAACTCCGTAAGTAAACTTGACTTTGTTAATCGTGCTGGTCCAGTTGTCGCATGCCGGGTCGCCGTAAGGAAAACCAATTTTTAGATACCGGATACCGCCGGCCAAGTTGTCCGTCTTGATGCTAAGCGTATCGTAGCCGGACGCATTGCTCAGTATAACCGGAGCGGCAGGCAGTTTGGCAAAGTTTGCGCCGTCTTCGGAACCGTACACCTCGAAGCCGACTCCAGGCGGCAGTCCAACCCAGACGGTTACATTGAAGTCAAACGAATAGATGTCCGCATCCGGAGACTTGTAAACTACATATTCAGGGTCCATGATATCGTCATTGCTGTGAACGATCCGGTCATTGTCTCCGGCGTACTTATCAAGTTGCCCGCCTTGTACATTGATGATATGGCCGGATTTGTCATACAGCTTCGTCAAGTCGGCGCCATCGTCCGTGAACTCGGCTGTAACCGTATCCTCGGGAGGACCCGAGGGCTCGCCGAAATACTTAAAGGATACATCCATTAACTGCTCCATCCAGTTTGCCATTCCCGGGAACACAATCTTCACATATCGGGTGCCCGCCGGAAGGTTGCTCGCCGTGTTGCTGAACACGGAGTAGCCGTTTGCTCCGCCGATGAGCGACGATTTTGCCGTAATCCTCGTATAAGTCACGTTATCGGCAGACCCGTAGAGGGTAAATTGCGGCGTATTGGAATAGAGTCCTGTTGTAATATCAAAGGAGTAGATATCTCCGGAAGGCGATGGATAGACTACATATTCCGGATCTGCAGGGTTATCGATGTTGTGCGTTATCCGGTCCGCATCATTGTTGAAATTCTCCGGGTGCCCGGTTGCATTCACGATATGCGCCGTCTTCGCGTACAATTTGCTGAGGTCTGCCGCATTGTCCGAGAAGACCTTCAATCCTTCCGGCTCCGGTACGGTATTATCCGGTAAAGGAAGGCTTAAATTGTGCACCGGCAAATGGCCGAAATTCGAAGTATCCTGCCAATTGTTCCCGGTTCCGTTCCACATCAGCTGGCTGTCGCGGTTTCCGCCGTTATTTCCGTCATCATCGTTGATTCCGACATCAAACCCCAGCGTGATGTCCCGGGCCGGTGTGATATTCAGCGAAGCCCACGGGATAGCCATCTCCACCGTATAACCTCCGCTGATATCCTGCTGGGCATATTGGACATTGGGCAAAGTTCCGATCATGGAAATTTGACTGTCATGCCAACCGAGCGTGATTTGATGGTCGTATGCATCATACATTGCGCCCCGGTTGTTGTCGGCATCGATATAAACCTCTACCGAGTCGTCCTGATAGGATTGGTCCGAGTCATTTTTAAGTACATCGTCAAGGACTTCTATGCCCACATACAAATTCTGCGTATCGCCAAGCACCCCGAATCTCACGCTGTTATTCGGCGAACCGGTGATCGTCTTGGTCACCATGCTGCGCAAAGCCCAATAAGGTTCGTCCAGCTGCCCGTCCGTCGTTAAAGCTCCGGAAGGTTCAAGGGCGACCGTCACATTGTTCCCGTCGTTCAAATACAAGCTCCCAAAGGCGGCGGTGCTGAGCCAGTTATCCCCGTTTCCCCGCCACATCAGTTGGCTTTCGCGATTGCCTGCGTTATGTCCGTCATCATCGTTATAGGCAACGTCAAAGCCGATTACGGACCCGATATGCGGCGTTTCGATGCCGATACCGCTCCAGGGGATGGCCATTTCGACCGTAAATCCGCCGTCGATATCCTGCTGCGCGAATTGGACGCCGGTCATGGCTCCGACCATGGAAATCCGGCTGTCATGCCAACCGAGCGTAATTTGATGATCGTCCGAACCGTAAGTGGAACTCCGGCTATTGTCGCCGTCGATATAAATTTCTACCGAATCGTCCTGGTACGTTTTGTCCGGATCGGAGTCGTTTCTCAGATCGGCATCCAGCACCTTCACTCCAACATACAGATGGCTTGCATCCCACATTGTGCCAAAGCTTACATTATTGTCGGAGGCGCCGGTGATCATTTTTTCCACCCGGTTATTGATGATCCAGCCGGATTCCGACAGATTCCCGTCAATGGTAGGAGCCGCTTCCGTAAGGTTCCCAGCGGTTACGCCGGGGGTCAATGAACCGTCGTCCACCGGGTCGCTGGTTACGTTGACTATAGCCTCGGTAATATTGTGCGCCAGGTCTTCCGCTACAACGCTGATGGCATTCTCCCCTTTGACGACGGGCACGACAGCCGTAAACGAATAGTCGCTCTTCAGCGTAACCACAATTCCGTTCACCTTAACCGTTGCGGGTTCATTGACGCTTCCGTTCAGCACGTAGCTGGTTCCTGCAGTCGTCCCTGAAGAGGGCACCGTAAGAACAGGAGGGTCCGGGTCGTAAACGACATGGACAACGGAAGGCGCCGCTTGCTGATTCAGCTCATTGACTGCCGAGGCGGTGATCGTATTATCGCCGACAAGCAAATTCAACTCGGTGTTAAATTCCGTAGATTGCGGCTCCGAGGGTTCGGAAGGCAGGTTAGCGTAAACCAATTTGATGTCGTCTACATGGGGATCATAATACACGGCGGAATCATTGGAGAATCCGATCCCTTTTACTTGGTCCCAGGCGATCGGCATGGCAAGCGTTTGGTTGGTGGCCGGATCGAAATGGGCGGCTGCGTCAAAATCGGTTAAGGGGATCGTCACCTGTACCCACTTATTCCCGTAATCGGCAGCGGCGATATAGTTGGCCAGCGGAACCCGCGCTTCCACGGCCGTGCCGCCGTTATCCGATTCCAGAACGGCGGAGAAGTGATCCTGCTTGGTTTTGGGATAGGCCCAGAACTGGAGCGCTGCCGCATCCCGGACAGCCGAATAATTCTCCGTTATGCCTTGGGACGCCGTATTCACAAAGTCGAAATTAATCCGCGAAAACCCTGACGGATTGTTTAATTTCAATCTCAATGAATACGTGCCCTCTTCCGGAGGAAATGTGGTGTTGGCATCCCTGACGGCTTGCGCATTGACGGTCAGACCAGCGGGTAAAACACCGGCCTGGACATAGCTGTCGTTAAAGATCTGCCGAATCAGGTCTCCATTCTGATGAGGAGTCGGCGTGCCGACATGATAGGTGTTTTCGCTCACGGTTGCGGCGTTAAACTCATGTTTGATTGTCACCGCGGCGTTTCCGTTCGTTCGTCCCGTTACGTTATAGCTCTCTTGACGAACGTAAACTGCGCCGCTTTGGTCCAGCGACAATCCCAAATAACTCGGGTCATACCTGATATTAAGCTGAATTGGATCTCCCGCATTCCCCAGGGTGTCCGTTGCTGCGGCGGTGATGGCATTCATGCCGGGTTGCAGCGTTAGGGCCTTGCTGAAGCTGAGATTGTTGCCTACCGTCACCGGTTCTCCGTTAATCAGCAGCGTTCCCGCTTCGTCCAGATGACCGGACACCGTGAACCGGGGATCCCTTACCGCATAGGATGCATCGGGCGTCGAAGAACTGCCGGATTGGTCAAAGGCAATATGCGGCGGCGCCGTATCCGTATCGGAGGTGACTACGACAGAGACGCTTTTGGCCGGCAGTTCGATGCTTGAAGCCGTCCCGCCTTGAATGTTCCGGGAGGCTGCCGGCTTCATATCCTGGCCCGTCGCAATATCGGAGGTCGCTTGATAGACATTTGCGGTCGCTCCCGTCAAGCCCTTTATATTTACGGTTTTGGCCTGATCCGTCGGATTTACGACCAGCGCGGTCGTTTTGCTTCCGCTCACGAACGCGACTCCATCCATCCAAACCGAATCGGCCGTCGTCAGCCCGGAAGCCGGATCGGCATCGATGCGTCTCACTTTTGAGCCGACAGGCACATTGTTGAAAATTTTGCTGAGCACATAAAAAGCCTTCGATTTCGTTACGGTATAACCATCCCCGTCAAGCAAAACTTCCCCTACATCCGTCGGATGCCTGCCGTTTGCCCAACCGAGCCACCAGAACCAGTAATTGTTCCGGATGAATGCCATATCGCTCGCCAATCTCTGGGAGACGTTAATCGCCATGTCCATCTCGGAAATGCCCGAAATTAAGGCGCTGTACTCAGTCTGCCAACGGTCCTTCCCCGGAAAATGATTCAAGGCGTCCAAATAGTCCTGATAGACCCCCGTATTGTCGTAACCCTTGGAAAAATAACTGTGGGAGGTTAAGCCGCCGATGGCATTATTCAGTTCCGCATCCCGGGTCAAAGCGGAGAAATCCTGACCGAGCAAAAGCTCGTTTTCATGATAGGTGGCTCCTTCGGGTCCCAGGATTTGAACGCCATTAAAACCCGCGGCATCCAATTTGGAGCGGAGCAGCTTCGCCACCCGCTGATACTGCGCCCCGTTGTCCCCTCCCCAATAACACCATTCGCTGATGATTTGCGACAACGGTTCGTTTTGAAAGCTGAGCGCTTGGGGCACACTCGCGCCTCTGTCCGTCAACCACTGAATGGCAGCAACCAAATAAGATGTGTAGGCTTCTTCTTTGTCCGGGCGAAGCCGCACATGCTCGGTTCCAGTCCAGCCGTTGACGGTCGGGATTGTTTTCATGCCTACCGGAGGAGACCACACCGATATCATGTAATCCTGCATTCCTTTGTTCGCCGCGGCATGGACCAAATCGTAAATTTCCTGCATCTTGGCGCCGATCAGATTTCCATCGCCGTCCCCCGTGACGGCAGGGATCATGATCCGGAACATGCTGGCGCCCAGATCTTGAAACAACGCTTGCTGCGCACCGGTCTTGTCGATAAAATTGCGATTCCAGTCGGCACGGTTCCAGGACGGAAACACGCCCCATCCTTTGACCGTCTGCTGGTCGGTGCCCGAAATCGTCAGGTCATAAACTTTGCTTGCCGTCTCGGCCTTTGCGGGCCATGCAGGGTAAGCGGATAATACCATGACTGCGGTGAGCAGAATACCGCCCGCTCTGCGGAAAAGCTTCGATACTTCGGTTTTCAAGCGCTTCGCCTCCTTAGTTATTTTTCCGAGTTTTCGGAAAACAGCCGAACCCTTGAGGATGGGTGATCACGAACTCTTCAATTTCCTCCTTTCTCTCTTTCCGTTTAACCTAATTGCCGGAATATCGTCGTTAGCATTTCTTTGCTCGTAACCCCCTTCATGGTAAGCGCTTCCATCAATTTGATGAATCAAATTTTCTACAATAACCTTTCAATTTCTTTAATAAATTGAAAAATATGCCGAATCGCAAAAAAAGCGACGCATTTGAAGCCAAAGCCTCAAACGCGTCGCTCGCATCCCCATTAAACTAAACCACCTTGCAGTCCCTCGAATATCTTCTTTATCCTTTGACAGCGCCCACGGTCAGCCCTTTCACAAAATACTTTTGCAGGAAAGGATAGACGAAGATGATCGGTCCGATCCCGACAATAGCCATGGCCATTCTCACGGTTTCTGTCGGAATCTTAGCCGTCTCGCTGCCTGCAACCGAGGTATCCACCATGCCGGAATTTAAATATTGGATATTGTAACTGACCTTATACATCAGATACTGCAGACTGACCAAATTATTATTGCTGATGAAGACCGAGCTGGTAAACCAATCGTTCCAATAGACGAGAGTTTGAAACAAACCGATCGTTGCCAGGACGGGAAGGGATAACGGCAGCACAATCCGGCCGAAAATACGGAACTCTCCGGCCCCGTCAATTTTGGCCGACTCAATCAGCGAACCGGGGATTGTGCTGGCAAAAAACGTCCTCATAATAATGACATTAAAAGGCGAAACGAGGTGGACGATAATCAGAATCCAAATCGTATCCTTAAGTCCGATGGCCGAATAAGTCAGGTACCACGGAACAAGCCCGCCACTGAAAAGCATAGTTAAGAAAACGGCAAACGCAATTCCGTTTCTCAGCGGCATATCCCTGCGGGATAACGGATAGGCAAGCAAGGCGGTCAGCAGCAGGCTGGTTATCGTGCCAAGGACCGTGACCAGAATCGAAACACCGTATCCGCGAAATATTTTATCGGCGTCCTCAAATAAATATTGGTAGGAATATAAGGAAAATACCTTTGGGATGATATTATATCCGCTTGTAATTACCGTTTGCTCGTCCGTAAACGAAACTGAAATCACCAGCAGCAGCGGATATAAACACACAATGCTGATCAGCGCGAACATCGCAACCAGAAGTACATTCGCCGACCGGGAAATCCGCGTGCTATAGTTATAAGTTTCTTTCTTGCCGCCTGTCTCGAAAGTATTCGGCACGGTCTCCATATGAGTTTCCATCTCTGTCTCCCCCTTAGTAAAGCGCGTTTTCTCTGCTTATTTTGCGCACGATGAAATTGGTCACCAGCACAAGAATAATGCCTACCGATGCCTGATACAGGCCGGCTGCGGCCGACATCCCGACATTTCCGCTAACCAATAAGGAACGATAGACGAAGGAGTCGATGACGTTCGTCGTCGGATACAACGCCCCGGTATTGAGCGGCACCTGGTAAAACAAGCCGAAATCCGCGCTGAAAATTCTGCCGATTTGCAAGATCACCATGACGATGATCACGGGAGCCATTAAAGGTATCGTAATGCCTCGAATCTGCTGCCATTTGGAAGCTCCGTCAATCACGGCCGCTTCATAATATTCCTGATCGATGCCAACAATGGCGGCCAAATATACCACTGTGTAGTAACCGACATTTTTCCAGAGATTCACCAGCGGCAGGATGAAAATCCAATATTTCGGCTCCGTGTACCAGGAAATGCTGGAGAAACCGAGAGGCTCAAGAATCGCTTTATTAATGTATCCGTAACCGCCAAGAAAGGCATAGGCTACATAGCTGACAACAACGAAGGACAAAAAATACGGAAACAGCAAGCTGCTTTGAAAAAATTTAGCCAGTTTCCGATTTTTCAATTCGTTTAGAGTGACCGCCAAAAAAATCGCTCCTACCGTGTTCAGGACGATAAACGCGGCATTATAAAGCACCGTATTCCGGGTCGCTATCCAAGCGTCTTCCGTCTGAAACAAGTACTTGAAATTTTCGATGCCGGACCATGCGCTGCCCAAAATTCCGTCGACAAAGTTATAGTTTTTGAACGCGACAATAACCCCGAACATCGGAATATAATTATTGATAATCAATACGGCTATCGGAGGCAGGATCATCAGGAACAAAGCCCGATATTTGATCAATTTCCGAAGGAAGCCTAGGGTACTTCCCATGAAGCCCACTCCTTTGCTGTCTTTTCCTTCATTGTAAAATCACCCCCCTATTTGTTGAATCAAATTATCTAAGGTATCATTAAAATTTCTATCTGGTTTAGGACGCCGCCGGCAAAAATAAAATACAGGCATCGCCGATGTTTCTCCGTTGGCGATGCCTGCAAATTCTTGACGCTTTCTATTGATTATTTTGCTCTATTTCCGCTGCTTGCTTTGCCGGGCAGACCAGCATCCGCTTTGGTTCCCCACGGTAAATCGTCTGACTGTCGCACAGAATTTGGCAAAATCCCGGAGACAGGATCACATCCACGCAATGGTCCCTGTGCGGGTAGCCGGTTATTGTAATTTCGCCTTCCTCAGGCGGCTGCGGGGATACCCATAGCTCCCCGTTCAGCTGCGGGTCGAAACCGGCCATGCCGAACAATACGGCCTCTACCCCCGCAAGTCCGGCAATGATATTGGCCCGCTTGTGGGAAGGGGCCATCGGACGGTCGCAGTAGTGCTCCTGCGGGTAATACGGCAGTTGTCTGCCCATCCAGAACAATCGCTTCAGAACATCCCATGCCAGATCGGAACGGCCGATTTCCCAGAGCGTCTGCGCCAGTACCGGTCCTTCTCCGGTATAGCTGCCGCCGCCCGACCAATCGGGATCATTCAGTTCGAAATGCACTTTGTCCTCTGCAGAAATACTGCTGATCCCATACTCGCCAAGGAAGGCTCCTTCCCGAAGATGTCCCAGCAGATCCGCTTCCATCTCCGGCGAGCAGACGCCCATCCGAAGCGAATCATAGGCTTGGATGCTGTAGACATATTCCACATGGCCGTTTGGATAAATGCACTTGAACCAGCCCTTGTCCACATCCCACAGATGCTCCCGTATCGCTTTCCGGATCCGCTCCGCCTGATCGCGCCATTCCGCCGCACCTTCTAGTTTCAGGTGGTCCGCCATCTCGGCCAAACGATCATAACACCAGGCACGCTCTGCATTCGGGCTGGAGACGACATGCTGATGGGCTGCGCTGCGCATTTCCAGCAGATTGCGCTGATCGCCGTAATCCAGCAGATCGCCCCAATGCGGCAGCCGCTCCTCGTCTTTCTTAAGCAAATCCCGCATGATCGGAAAGAGCTCCCCGATAGTTCCATGCTGCGTCATCACGCACCAGGCAAGATTGAAAAATGACCAGAGACTGTAACTATACGCGCCGTCCAGCCCTTTGCCGTCGGGAGCAAACCGGGAATGGCGGTCTATCCCGCTATGAGCCATCAGGCGAATGAGTTCAATGGACTTCTCCTTCCCGAGCAGCAGGTTAAGCGTTTTGCCCGCATAACCGCCGGTATCCCAAGGATAAGCGCAGATCCCCGCCCCTTCCATGCCGGCCACGGCGGGAAAAGGCTGTATGGCAAACTCCGGCTTATACCATAAGCACACCATGCCGCTTAACAACGCGCGCCGATAATAATCCTCCAAACCCGGAATATCGCTCCGAAGCGTCGGAACATACCGGCCGGCCTGCTCCAAACGCTCCCGCCAAAACGCGCTCGCGGACTTCCCCCATTGATCAAAGACAGGGTTCAGGGCTGGGCTCTCCCCTTTGCGGGACATCAGGACCCCGAAGTGCACCGTCCTCTCTTCACCCGGATTCAATTCGAATCCGGCCGCCGGGTCGGACAGCAGCGAGAGTCTTACCATGCCGTTCTCCCAAACCGATTCCTCCAGCTTCCGGGCAGCTTCTCCCAGCGGAGGAAACACAAAATCCCAGCGGTCCAAAGGGACAAGATTAGGGCTGCCGGGAGTCAGAATAGGCGACAATAAAACGTCCAGCTTCCGGTTTGTCCTGTTCTTTACGCTCACGGCAAGCATGAAACCCGGACGGTCGGCAAAGGGCGACAGCTCGCTGCGAACCGCAAGGGAAATCAGTTTTTCCTGCACAAAATAGTGGTACGTTCCTTCTCTTTTAATCCGGTCCGGCCGCCATTCACTGGCGGCATATAACAGGCCGCAATCGCCTTTTCCCATATTGCCCGTATCCTCGATCAAATGTCCGTCCGCCGTGATTTGCACTTGCAGGACAGAATCCCTGGCCGCAAAGGGTGGCGAATACCAGCCGTTTACCCCCATGACCGTGTTCACCAGCGGCGCGACTGTCGCATAGCCGCTGTTCACGGCGATATAATTGGGAGGCGCCGTGCTTTTCCGCAAATCCAAAGCAAATTCCTCTAAATCGTATGCCATATCTATGTGCACCTGCTTTTCCATTTGGTATAAAAGAAGCCGGCAATCCGATTGCCGGCCCCCTTCGTATTGCCTGTATCCTGATTACACTCGCTTACTGTTTGGTCTTCAGAAACTCGTCAACCTGCTTTTGCTTCTCGGCGATGACTTTATCGAGTCCGGCCTTTTTCATCTTGTCGATGAAGATCGGCAGATCTTTCTCATAATCCAATACGCCCGTGCTCAACCCGTCAATATAAGAATTGTAAATATTCACAATGGCCGCTTCTTCATTTTTGACGGGCTCTGAGTTATACATGAAACCTACGATGGCGGAAGGTGTTGCCGAAGCATTAAAATCCTTATATTCATCCCATTTTTTCGGGTCTTCGTTATCCCACAAATAGTTAAGGAACTGGTTGCCGAACATATAGTTGTTGCCCGGCGCATATCCGGTCTGCCCGGACGTCATTCCATCCGGAACTTTGATGGTTTTATCATCGACCATCGTATAATGTTTCCCCTCAACGCCCATAACCAGCGTGTTTAAAATCTTGGTGTCGGTATGCAGCAAATTGATCAGCATCATGGCCCGTTCAGGATTTTTGGAGGTTCTGGAAATAGCGGTCATTGCGCCGCTTAGATCGCCGCTCGCTGTATAGGGCTGGGTTAATACGACCTGTACGACCGGATGCCCCCATTGCTGGCTGAGCACCATGTCCTTGCCAGGAGTCAATTGCTGCCATTGAGCAAAAATCGTGCCCGCTTTATTGGAAGGTCCCGCATCCTTTTGCGTTGCCGGGTCCTTTTGGAAGTAGCCTTTCCGGTTCCATTCCTTCATCAGCTTCAGCATATCCGTCATTTCCGGAGTTTCCCATTGGTTAACAACCTTTGTCGATCCGTCCATTTTGACGGCGCCTGGGACCGAAGAATTGCCGATCATTTCGTAAGGAATGAGGGTAATGGTGTTCTTTCCGCCCCACATCGGAGTAATGCTCGGTTCTTTCTCTTTGATCGTCTGCAGCATTGGCTCCAGATCCTTAAGCGACTTGATGGAGCTGATGTCGAATTTGTATTTGTCCACCAGATCCTTGTTGAGCACAACCCCATATTCGCTGGCCATTTCTTTCTCTACGGGAATCGCGTAGTTTTTGCCGTCTACGGCCGTTCCCGTTAGAAGCAGCGGATTTATTTGAGCTTTCGTTTCTATGGCATATTGGTCAATCAGAGGGGTCAAATCGAGAAACGCCCCTTTGGCCACGTTGCCGTTGAAGTTATCCCAACCGGCAGTGAACAAGAGATCGAACGGTTCGCCGGAGGCCGACATCAGATTGATTTTTTGCGACCAGTTTCCCCAGTCGACTGCATTGATTTTGACGGTTGCATTGATCTTATCTTTCAACAGTTTGTTCAATTCCTCTTCTACCAGCGCTTTGTCCTGCTGCTCGGTACCCGGATAATAAATGGATAACTCGACCGGATCTAGAGCGGCGGAGTCGGATGATGATGATGCATTCGTTGCATTTCCGTTTCCGGTGTTATCCTTCGGTTGATCGGCGCTGGAATTTCCGTTGCTGCCGCAGCCTGCAAGCACCATGGAAGTCACGAACACGGTTAACATAAGCGTCCGTACCATCTTCTTCCAATGATTCATTTTGATGTCCTCCCTTTTTGTGGTTCGTATGATTGGCTTTACAGGTTTGATTGTAGGCGCTTACGGAATGGAACTGAATAAAATAATCTATGGTGACCTTTCATTTTCTATTGCGTTTCCTTCATCGGATTTCGGGGATCAAAAGATGGATTCACAAAATTTTTAAGGCTGATCAACTGCTTTGAAATAGCGTCGTTTAAAGAGTTGTTATACTGAAACGTCAGACTGTTCAGTACTTCCTCCGGCGTGCGGATCCCCTGAAGAATCTCCCTGTATGCCTTCATACGGGCCGTTTCCCCCATGTTTTTCGGAGAGAAGGGCGTCGGAATGTTTTGCAAAATAAACTTGGGTTCCCTTGGATACGGCGATTCCTCCGAACCGGGAAGAAATTCGCTGAATTGGGGCAGCCCCGCTTGGTATTGCGGCTCGTCCGTAACTCCTTTAAGCGTCGGTATGGCGTCTCCTTGCTTGTACAGCTCCCCGAGAAACTCAGGGGATAAAAGAAACTTCCACAGCTCAACCGCTTCTTTCTTGTGCTCGGTATACGCGTTGATCGCAAAAGGAGGCTCCGGAAATTCCATCAGCTTGCCCTTTCCCTGATCGTCCGGCTTCATAAGCGGCGGCATAGCGATTCCCCAAGCAAACGGCAACGGCTTCATGCGGCTCAGCATGGCATAATCATGATTGGACACGAGCATCATTCCGATATTGCCTTCGGCGAATTGCGTTAAGGCGGTATCGCTCTGCAGCGAAGTTTCCCCCGGGAACAGCCCCCCCTCTTTCTTCATCGCCAGCATAGTGTCAAACCAAGGCAGATACACGTTAAAATCATATTTGCCGGTAGCAAAGTTATAATAGTACAGCCCGCTGTACGTTCCGCTTATTTCCAATGCCTTCTGAAACGTTTCGTCCTCGCCGGCCGGAAGCGCAAACCCGTATTTCCGGTATCCCGTTCCGGCAAGCGTAATTTGATTGGCGGCGTCTCTTAACTCCAGCAGCGTTTTTGGGGGAGCATCAGGATCCAGGCCGGCATATTTCAGCAAGTCTTTATTATAGATCAGACGCAGAGTCATCATGTCGGAAGGGATCGCGAAAAAATGCTTGTTATCTTTCGTGTAATTAACCGCCCATTCGGGAAAATCGCTCGTAAAAGTATCGTCCACTGCTTCCGATAAGTCCATCAGCCAGTTTTTATATATATAGGTGGTCAGCCAGCCCGTCCCGATTTGAAACACATCCGGCCCTTCACCGGACGTCATCCGCATGTTGAGAAAGTCGTCATATTGATCCCTCGGCAGATTCAGCAGTTCCACGTCGGAACCTGGGTGGCTGTCATTAAATCGGGCAATCAGGTTCTCCAGTGTTTGGTCATCCGAATACGTTCGAACGGCCAACGTCAAATGAATGCCCGAATCGTCGCCGGGCGGCTGCTGATTTACTTCCTGAAAGTCTTTGTGAAGGCGGCTGCACCCCGGCAGAATAAAGGCGATCAAACTCGCCAGAAACAGCCCTGCTGCCACGTAACGAAACCTTTTATTCATTTTTAGGTTTCCTTCCTTTATAATGATGTCTAGCAGTTCGCATCCTTGTCCAAGGGAGACTTGCTCATGCTTCGAAAACTTGCCGCCTACCTTCCATTTAACAATGTTAGCCTCAAGTACAGACTCTTGTTATATTTTTTATTCCTTGTCATTCTGCCTACCTCCATTATATCTATTACCATCTATAATGAATCCTATCGGACGATCCGGGAAAATATCAATACCGCCGTACAAAAAAATCTAAACATGGTAGAAACCATGTTTATCAATAAATTCGAAGAGATGGACGGACTGGCGGACTCCATCTATTTAAATCCCGAAATGATCGACATTCTTTCCTCCGACCGCCCGAATGATCAGGTTGCCGTAGTCAATGAATTGACGAATCTGGACAAAATCGTCAGCAGCTACGTTTTGTCCAGCGACCACAACATGCGGTATGTGCCAAAGCTTTATATGCTGGACAGACCCGAATACCAGCTCTATAATTTTTCCCGTAATGTATCTACCATCAGCCAGATTGAAAGGGATGACTGGTATGCCGACCTTCCCCAGAAATCCCGCTATACCATCGTTGGGCCGCATGCCGTAACGGGTTCCGCGGAGAACTATACGAGGACGATCATGCTGACCAAGAGATTGTTTGCTTTAAACAATATCACCATTCCTTACGTGGGACTGCTTACGGTTGAGACGGACATCAATAATTTCACGACCATGTTGAATCAACTAAAGCCGTCGGTTAACAGCAGCATCCTTATCGTAGACGACAAAGATAATGTAGTCGTTAGTCCGGATACTTCGCTCCTTCACAAAAACTTGGCTTCCGAATCCTATTTCCGGCAATTGGCGAGCGGGCAAAGCCGAAGCGGCTCCTTCGAGGAAATCATTCAGAGCAAATCCATGTTGGTATCGTATCAAAAAATCGACGCGGTCAACTGGACGATCATCTCCGTCTCTCCGATCAGCGACCTCAACGGGAAGCTCATCGCCATCCGCAGAGTTATGTACTTGGTAATGGCCTTATGCATGGTTTTGGCATTTTTGATCGCACTCGTTCTGTCTAACAACATCACCAGTCCGATCCGCAAATTCATCAAATCCATGTCTTTTGCGCAGGAAGGTAACTTCGACATTGTCATCCATTATAAACGCAAGGACGAATTTACGTACTTGTTCAGCCAATATAATAAGATGATAAAGCAAATCAAAGAGCTGATTAATAAATTATACATTAGCGAAGTCAAGAAGAAAGAGGCGGATTTGAAAGCGCTTCAGGCGCAGATTAACCCGCACTTCCTGTACAATACGCTTGATTCGATCAACTGGATTGCCCTGCGTCACCATGTTCCCGAGATCAGTCAGATGGTGACCTCATTGTCGGACTTTTTCCGCTATAGCTTAAGCAAGGGCCGCACCATCATTCCGATTGAGGACGAATTCAAGCAGGTTGAGAGCTACCTGTCGATCCAGAAAATCCGGTTCAATGAACGACTGGAATATTCCATCGATATTGATCCCGAAGTATACGGCCACTACTCGGTCAAGCTCATCCTGCAGCCCCTGGTGGAAAACTCTCTGGTCCATGGAATCGAAAAGCGGCGCGGAAATGGGAGCATCTCCATCCGTGCCCGCAAAGAGGGGGACTGGATAGTCATTGATATCAGCGACAACGGTATCGGTGCGGATATCAACGAGCTGAATGAAATGCTGCAAAACGACAGCAACAGCAATTCATTCGGCTTAAAAAATGTGAACCAACGGATTAAACAAGTGTTCGGTCCGAAGTCCGGCCTGCAATATCGCCTTCATGAAGGCCCAGGCGTGACGGCGACCGTGAGATTTCCTTGCATTACAACCTTGGAGGGACTGGAATATGACGTTCAAGATGATCATAGCTGATGACGAAGACAATGTGCGGGAAGGCCTGAGGGATGTCGTCCCGTGGGGTGAAATGGGTATCGATGTCATAGCGGTGGCCGCTGACGGTCAGGAAGCCCTTGATCTGTGCCGGAACCTGAAGCCGGATATTCTGCTGACGGACATCCGGATGCCGATGATGGATGGCCTGGAGACCGCCCTGAAGCTGAAGGAGTTTCATGAGCAAGTCCGGATCATCATTATCAGCGGAGTGCAGGATTTCAACTATGTCAAAACCGCCTTGCATCTGCATGCTGACGGTTATATTCTGAAACCGATCAAAATCCCCGAGCTGCAGGACGCCGTAAATAAAGTAGTCGCTTCTATCACCATGGAGCGAAATCGTGATGAGCATGAGCAGAGGTTAAAACAGCAAATGCAGGAGAATCTTCCTACGCTGCGCGAGAAATTTTTGACCAATTTAGTGCAGGGAATGTACAAAAGTGAGCAGGAAGTGAAGGATAAGCTGGCTTTTTTCGACTTGCCCCTTGAAATGATCGGTTTATGGCAAGCAGCCGTATTTCGGATCGATGATTACGAGTTCGCCATCAAGCGTTACAACGAAGAATATAAGCAGTTGCTCAGCTTTTCCATTTTTAATATCATGGAGGAGGTCGTCAATCGAAGCCGGAACAGCGTTACTTTCTCCATGAACGAAAATGAGTTCGTCGCGATTTTCAGCCAGGCGGTTCTGGACAACAACCAACTGCTTGAGCTATGCCAGGAAATTATAGGTTGTATCAATCGATTCCTGAAAATTGACATCTCCGCAGGCATCGGCAATCCGGTTTCCAGTATTCTTGAACTCTACCGTACTTATTACGAAGCTTGTTCAGCTATCGAGTATAAATTTTTCACGGGCAAAAATTCCATTCTGCAAATCAGCGATTTCAAGACGGAACGAGACGGATGGGAGTTTCCCCTGGTATACGAAGAACAGAACAAGTTGTTCAATTTCATGAAGATGGGACAACAGGAGGAAGTGGCCGGCAAACTGAGCGATATTTTCAATTCCATCTGCTCCAATCGCAACTGTCCGGTAGGATATGTGCAGAGCATTTGTATCGAGCTCATCAACCTGGCGTCCAAAACATTATTCGAGCTAGGTGAAAACTTGGATCAGATCATAGATAACTTTCCTTCTATGTTCAATGAAGTGTACAGCAAACGTGACGCTTCCGATCTTCAAAAAATGATGCACGAGTTCTTCCGCGATTTGACCGGCTTCTTCGCACAAAAGCATAATCAGAAGAACAGCCACATGATCAAAAAAATCAAAGATATCATAACAAAGCGATATATGGAGAATCTGACCGTCGCACGGTTGTCCGAAGAAGTGTTCCTGTCTCCGAACTACATCAGCCTCATTTTTAAGCAGGAAACGGGCGAGAATATCACCGAGTATATTACGAAAGTGCGGATGGAAGCAGCCAAAGAACTATTAAAGGATTTTGACCTTAAAATTTTGGAAGTCGCCGAGATGGTTGGATACGAAAATGCCACTTATTTTAGTACGGTGTTCAAAAAAATGGTCGGCATGCACCCGCAAAAATACCGTTCTCTATTTGCTTCTATGGACTGATGGAGAACTCCAATTTTATAACCTGGTAAGCCAGCTCCCAAATAGAAGCCGGGGAAAAATTCCCCGGCTTCGTCTATTTCACAAACTCAATCCGAATCTCTTCAGCTCTTTAAAAATCCCCTCCAGCCGCCGGCCCTTTTCCGTCAACGTATATTCAACGCGAGGCGGCACCTCGGGATAAACCTTTCGCTTCAGAATGCCGTTCTCCTCCAGCTCTTTGAGGCGCAGCGAAAGCGTCTTCGGACTAATGCCGTCCATCGATCTCAGCAGATCGCTAAAACGCAGCGTCCCTTCGATCAGCAGATCCCGAATGATCAAAAATGTCCATTTTGTTCCGATGACATCCAGTGTTTTCGCAATAGGACATGGTTCGCCCGGCGTTCCTTTAGTGAGTTCGATAGCCTCCGTTACGGTTTCCACATATTTTCCCCCCCGAAATGTTTGGCTGTATTTTCCTCATCATATCACATTACTTCCCTAAGGGAAACTATATGAATTAAATATCACTACTTCCCTAAATGAACTAACTGTATCTATAATAGCGACATAAATGAATATCCGCAGCAACGTTGGAGATGCAAGAGCAAAATAAACTGAAGGAGTGGATTTTCGTGGCAAATATACTTATTATCAACGGGCATCAAAAATACCAATCGGACGGAAGGCTCAACCGCACCCTCACTGAACATATAGCCGGCTATTTGAGCAGCCGAAGCCATGAGGTGATAACCTCGGTGCTGCAAAACGGGTATGACATTCGGGCAGAGCAGGAGAAATATCTCTGGGCGGATATCGTCATTTACCAGACTCCGATTTACTGGTTTAGCGTTCCCGGGCTGCTAAAAACCTACATGGATGAGGTTTTCGCTTACGGCACTTTTTATCAAGGCACGGGCGAATACGGGAGAGGCGGTTTGCTGGCCGGCAAAAAGTATATGTTCTCCACAACTTGGAACGCGCCGGAACAAGCCTTCAACGACCCGACGAAGTTTTTAAAAGGGGCCGGTTTGGAGGATGCCTTAAGCCATTTGCACCGCGTTCAGGAATATATCGGCATGCAGCCGCTCAAAAGCTTCGCCTGCTTCGACGTGATCAAAAATCCGCAAATCGATAAATACATTTCCGAGTTGGAAGGGCATCTGCAAAAAGTACTGGTTGTATAAAAACAAATTGAAATCCGGAGGGATAACCATGTTGGACGGACAAAAAATCGTAATTATCGGCGGGAGCTCGGGGATTGGATTCGAAACGGCGAAGCAGGCCCTAGCTCTTGGCGCGGAAGTTATCATCGCCAGCCGCTCCGAAGAGAAACTTCGCGCGGCGAAAAACTCGTTAGGGACGAACACAACAATTTACTCGCTGGATCATCGGGATGAACGGCAGGTACAGTCGTTTTTCGAAAAGGCCGGTTCTTTCGATCATCTGGTCGTCAGTGCGGCGGAAACGTCGGGCGGGGCTTTTCTCGATACCGATAGCGCCGCTGCGCGCCAATTGTTCGAGAACAAATTTTGGGGGCAATTTTACGCGGCCAAATACGGCGCTCCGCACCTATCGGCAAAGGGTTCCATCACCCTCTTCTCCGGCGTCGTCGCTTATAAATCGATGATCGGCTCGGCGACGCTTGGCGCAGTCAATGCCGCCGTTTCGAATCTGGGGCAAACCTTGGCTCTTGAGCTCGCTCCGGTTCGAGTGAACGTCGTTTCGCCAGGCATCATCGACACGCCTTCCCGCAGCGGAATGCCCGAAGAAGCGCGCAGCAAGTTCTATGAATCCGTGGCCGGCACGCTCCCGGTTAAGCGGGTCGGAACAGGGGAAGATGTCGCTCAGGGCGTGCTGTACCTGATCCAAAACGGCTTTGTCACCGGAACCGTATTGCATGTGGAAGGCGGGCATATTTTAAGCTGAAAATGGTTCATATCAAATATTGGAGAGGCTTTAAGCATCCGATTTCCGTGATTAATACCGACGCTGTCATTGACTCGTTTGAACCCATCCGGTTTCGCTCCCCTACAGCGTCGGTGTAACATCAGCATAGCATCCACCATCAGTGGGCATCGCCATAACACGACATAGCATCCTTTCAAGCATCCCCGATCGTGTTCGGCAGTAAAATCGTCGCCCGTCCCCCGTAACGAATCGTATTGACGTTATTCCCTCAATTTTCGGCGATTTCCCGACCTAACGGACTCCACAGTCGCTATTTATCTCCAATGACCTCAAATCAGCCCATTTTCCCCTAAATAACGTCTCTTAGATCCGTTAGAATTGTAAACCGCCCTTTTTCGGGCAAATAACGTCTCTCCAGTCCGCTACAGCTCCTTTTTCTTGGACAACCTCCTCTTCCTTTTGTGCTGGAGCGCCAGTTAGGCTGGAAGGATAACCATTCAAAACAACCACACCAGCACGCCCACCACGATGATTGCCGGGAGCAAGTTCGCCACCTTAATTTTGGTTAACCCGAGGATGTTGGTACCGATTGCCACGATCATGATGCCTCCGGCCGAGGTCATTTCGAGGATAAACTCATTCATCAGAGCATCCGGCACAAAACGCTGAATTTGCATGGCAAACAAAGCGATCAGACCTTCGTACAAGAACACCGGAACTGCGGAAAAAGCTACGCCGATGCCCATCGTCGATGTGAGCATGCAAGCCATGACGCCGTCCATCAGAGATTTGGTGAACAACACGTCGTGATTGCCGCGGATGCCGCTATCCAGCGCTCCCAATATCCCCATCGCCCCGACGGCGAAAATCAATGTTGCGGTAACGAATCCTTGGGCAATCTGTCCCTGTTCTGCCGAACCTACCTTTGTCTCGAGCCATTCCCCCAAGCGGGTCAATTTGTTTTCAAGGGCAAGCAGCTCGCCAATGATCGCGCCAATGACCAGACTCGTGATGACAATCAGAAAGTTTTGGGTTTTGAGACCCATCTGGATCCCCAATACTGATACGGCCAGCCCCGACACCTTAATCACCGTGTCTTTGATGCTCTCGGGAATCCGATGCAGCAGACGCCCGATCAAACTGCCCGCCACGATGGCTAGTCCGTTTACTAACGCTCCCGTTAAAACCATTTTTATCGTTCACCTGTCCGTTTCCGATTATGTATGCATGAAGCGAATAACCAAGCCGCTATCGGCTGAGTCATGGAAAGTGTACAGGACTTGCCTTGAAACTTCAACCCTAAAGTTCAATAGCCAACTCCGCACAAAAAAGCCCGATAAGCTTTTTCAGCTTACCGGGCGCCGTTACTCAATATAGCATTTCGTTTAAGCTTTATGAGCGGAAGCTACCGCTTGCGCGGCTTGTTCTCCATCTCCGGCTTGCGCCGTGGCCGGGCTGGCCGCTTGGTTGGTGGAACGCAGCGGCAGTTCCTTCAGGAACAGCACCAGGATAAACGCCAGGAACAATACCATCGTCCCGGACAGAAACACGGTGGACAAGGTATTGCCAAGGGCGTCGCGGATGCTGTCGATCATTTGCGCAAACAACGGCTGAGCGTCGGTCGGCAGGGAAGCCTGCGTTTGTTCCAGCAGCGGTTTGTTCATCAACGTCTGCGGATTGGCAAAAGCCATCATTTGCTGAGTCATTTTAGGATCCATTTTGCTGAAATCCGCTCCTGCAGAGGATTGCAGGGCTGTCAGAGACTCTTTCAGGTTCCGGGTCAAATTATTGGACATGACCGTCCCCATCACCGCGACCCCGATCGTACTGCCCAGGTTACGGAACAACTGCAGAGAGGCGGTGACGACGCCAAGCTCTTTATGCGGCACGGCATTTTGCGAAGCCAGCGAGAAGACCGGCATCCCAAGGCCAAGTCCCAAGCCGAACACGATCATACTGAGAATTGCGGTCGGCACGCTGTTCATGAAGACCATGATCCCCATGCCGGCAACCATAATCGGAATCCCGATCATCGCATATTTTTTATATTTTCCTTTTTTCGCAATAAGCTGTCCGGTTACCGCACTGGAAATAACCATAACGATCGACATCGGCATCGTTACATAACCGGCGTAAGTCGCGCTAATTCCAAGCACGCCTTGGACAAAGAACGTTAGGTAGATCAAAGCGCCCATCATGCCAAAGTACATGATAAAACCAGTCAAATTGGAGATCGTTACGACTCCGTTCCTGAACAAATGAAGCGGCAAGATCGGATTGCTGACTTTCGACTCCACAATAACAAAGATCAGCGCCGATACGACGGTCGCCCCCAGCAATCCGAGAATTTGCGCGGAACCCCAAGCGTATTCGGTTCCCGCCCAGGAGAAAGCAAGCAGTAAAGGTACAACCGTCGTTGTAATAAACACCGAGCCCAGATAGTCGATTTTTTGCGGTTGAAGTCCGCGCTCCATTTTCGGGAACAGCGCGAGAATCATAACAAAGGCAACGATCCCAAGCGGGAGGAAAATCCAGAACAGCCAATGCCAATCCATATGGTCGACCAAATAGCCGCCAAGCGTTGGTCCAAGTACGCTGGAAAAACCGAAAATCGCCGTCATGAAGCCCATCCATTTGCCGCGTTCACGCGGCGGGAAGAGGTCGCCTACGGCCGTAAACGCCGTGGATTGAATAATACCGGCACCGATCCCTTGAATTCCGCGGAAAGCAATAAAATGAAAGACATCCGATGAAGTCCCGGTTAGAAAGGCCCCTAGCATAAAGAGCAGAATCCCGATTAACAAAAAAGGCTTACGTCCGTAAATATCGGACAGCTTGCCGACCAGTATAGTTGCGATGGTGGAGGTCAGCAAGTAAATATTGATCGTCCAGGTGTAGTAGTCCATCCCGTCGAGGATCGAAATGATCCGCGGCATGGCCGTACTCGTGATCGTTTGGTTGATGGCGGCAAAAAACATCGCGGCCATAATGGCGATCATGATTGTAATTTTGCGTTTCATCGTCAGGTGTTCCATGTAGGTCTCTCATCTCCGTTTTATTTTTGTTCTATATTTGAAAGCATGACACTAAAAATCCGCCGTAAGTGTTCCAGATCTTCCTCCTGCAGCATGTTGAAGATACGATCGATCATCTCTTTCTGGCTTGCCGTAATTTTCTGGATGACTTCCTTTCCCGGTTCCGTGATGGTGACAAGCACTACCCGGCGGTCGTTTTCCGCGCGCTCACGCCCCACGTATCCTTCGGTAAGCAGCCGGTCGGTAATTCCCGTGACGGCCGCCGAAGTGATGCCAAGTAAATCCGCCAGCTGGGACACTTTTTGCGCGCCGGACGTATTCAAGATGTACAGCAGCTTATATTGAGGAAAGCTTAAATTAAACTCTCCGCGTTTGTTCCATTCTTGGGTGATCGCTTTAATCAGCATCCTGAACATCGAAGTGACCTCAAACAGTTCATCGCTACGGACCAATATTTTCACCTCCGGCGCTTTCGGGAAGACCGATGCAGTTTGATCGATATCTTTGTCCTAAATAGTTAAGAAATAAAATAATAACTAGTTAAATATTAGAGCCTTGAATAATATAACGCAAGGCCAAGAAATCGTCAAGGCGTATTATATGTAAGAAAAAGCTGTTCTCTGGCCAAAAACGGCCGGAAGAACAGCTTTCTTCATTAGTTTCTTTGTTTTTTTTACCGGGGGGGAAGATCTGGCCGGTTAATTCTCCAGAAATACCGGAAGGATCGAAAGCTCGAAATCGAATGATTTTTCCGCCAGCTGGTAGGCTTCAGCCAGCTTCGGACCACAGGAGTTCGAGCCGACCCCGCTCATTTTGTAATCGATCGACACGATCGTTTCCTCGCGTCTTGCCAGCTCATAGGTATGCTTCGCTTTCGTCAAATCCTCCGGTGTATAATGCAGCGCCTGGAACGAGAACGGCTGAAGGGCTTCAAAACGTAGGCCCATGCCAAGCTCGCTTGCCACATTCGCCCATTCGGTTCCGAAACGGGAGCCTGTTTCCTGCGGCATCACATAGGTTTCACCCATGTCGTCCACGGAAAGAACATACTTCCCTTTACGGACGCTTGCCCGTTTGTCCACATAACTTTCATGCGGCCCGTATCCAAAATATTCGACCTCTTCGTTTCCTTTAGGCATCGTAAGCTCCAGCCCAAACCGCGGCAGGAACGGAAGCACTTCTCTCACCTCGACTTTGGCCGCCAGCTTTACTTCGCCGGAAGCAAGGAAGCTCCACTCCGCCTGTCCCCGCGCGAAAGGAGTCCGGCTGTATCCGCCAAGCGAGAAGTCGGTTTGCACCAGCACCGAGCCATCCGGCCGTTGTTGCCACTTGCCGCCGTACACCTTCATGAACGCACGGTCCAGCCCCGCTTCTTCCCATTCCTTGCGAATGTTCATATCATTGTCCATCGGCGCACGCCAAAGGTTAAACCGGGCCGGCGCTTCAAGCAGACGTACGCCATGCTTCGAAAGATCGCATAAGGTTCCGGCGTGCAGATCGAATACATGCTCAAAATCGAAGCCGGTTATGGTGAGTAAGCCGTTTTCGTTTTCGGAAGCCTCCATAAATCCGGAGCGATCGGCGACAATCGAACTTACGCCCGATTCCACCTTGGCTGCGGCTTGACCCGCAAGTTCAAACTGGGCGAAGGCGATTTCATACCCCGCTTCGGCAAAGCGGTTGTCCAAGTGCTGCCGGACGGAGAAGGTCAATACAACCGGGCCGTTAAGCTCTTGAAGCGCCCGGTAAGGAACCGTGAAAGCCTGCGTCTTGCCTGGAGCGGCTTCAAGCGGTCCGGCAAGTCCTTGATCCGCCAGCTCCCCGCTGCGCTCCAGCTTCCAATGAATCGATAGATGGGTTAAATCGATGAAATCATAGCCATTGTGAATCAGGAATGTTCCATGCTCCAGATTCTCAGCGTCAATCCGTACCGGGGCGATAACTTGCTTGAGCTCAAGCAGCCCGGTATGCGGTTTGCGGTCCGGCGAAACGAGACCGTCGATGCAGAAGTTTCCATCGTTCGGCTGATCCCCGAAATCGCCTCCGTAAGCGAAATAATCTTGGCCGTTCGGCGCTTTGACGGCGATGCCGTGATCGCACCATTCCCAGACACAGCCGCCCATCAACTTCGGATGCGCATAGATGGCATTCCAATAATCCTGCAGATCGCCGGGACCGTTCCCCATCGCATGGCTGTATTCGCACAGGAACAACGGTTTTGTGTTGGACTCGTCCAATGCGTACTGCTCGATTTCTTGCACGGTTGCGTACATGCGGCTGTTCATGTCCAGGCAATCCGTACTCGCATCGCTATGGTAAACGTGAGCCGCCCCTTCGTAATGCACCGGTCTTGAAGCGTCGCGTGCTTTGGTCCATTCCGCCATGGCGATGTGGTTCTCGCCGTAGCCGGACTCATTGCCCAGCGACCAGATCACGATGGAGGCATGATTTTTATCCCGTTCGACCATGCGGATCGCCCGATCGAGAAACGCCTCGCGCCAGGCGGGATGGGTGGACAATTTATGGAACCACTCGCTGTCCCCCGTCTGAGTCACGCCATGGCATTCCAGATCCGCCTCGTCAACCACGTAAAAACCGAATTCGTCGCACAAATCCAGAAATCTCGGATCGTTCGGATAATGCGATGTACGAATCGTATTAATGTTGTGCTGCTTCATCAGCTTCAGATCCTTGACCATATGGCTGACGGGGATCGTCTGGCCAAGCCGCGGATGCGAGTCATGCCGATTGACGCCTTTTAGCTTAATCGCCCGGCCGTTCACCATGAAAACGCCGTCTACGACTTCAACCTTTTTAAAGCCAACCTTAAATGAAAGTACTTCTTCCCCGGCATGCAGCATCAAATGATACAGCCGCGGCTGCTCGGCATTCCATAGGAGCGGCTGCGGAACCGCCAGTTCCAAAACTCCGCTGCCGTCAATCACCGCCGAGCTTTGCATGACGGTCTCCCCCGAAGGGCCGAGCAGCTCCGCCTTAACTTCAAGCGAACCCGTCGTTTCGATTTCCGACCGCAGTGTGCCAGCGCACAAATCCTCGGACAACAGCGGTTTGTTAAATACGTCGCGGACATGAGCCTTGCTTCGCGAGAGCAAATATACATCGCGGTAAATCCCCGAGTAGCGCCACAAATCCTGATCCTCCAAATAAGTGCCGTCGCACCATTTCAGCACGAGCACAGTCATCCGGTTGCGCCCGGCCCGCACATGCGCGGAAATCTCGAATTCCGCCGGAATCCGGCTGCCTTGGCTGTAACCGACAAAGCTGCCGTTGACCCACAGATAAAAGCAGGCGTTGACGCCTTCGAATACCACATAAGTTTCCCGTTTCGTCCAATCGTCCGCCAAATTGAAGTCCCGCGCGTATACGCCGGCGGGGTTATTGTCCGGAACGAACGGCGGATCGTACGGAATCGGATAGCGCACATTGGTATAGTGCAGTTGATCGTAGCCGTTCGTTTGCCAGCAGGAAGGAACGATCAACTCGTCCCATCCGCTTGCATCCGCGCCTTCCTCGAAGAAACGATCCGTAACTTCGCGCACGCTGCGGTGGTAACGGAACTTCCATGAACCGTTCATGGTTTGATAGTAAGGGGAATTCCCGCGTCTTCCGGTTTTGGCCGCTTCGGCGCTGCCGTACGGAATATAGGAAGCCCTTGCGGACTTGCGGTTGACATGCAGGCGGGAGGGGTCTTCCCAGTATTTGTCCAGATTGATCATCTTCCACACTCCTTGATAAGTTTGCTCTAATTATAGATGTGAGATATAATCGGGCGGAAGCA
This sequence comes from Paenibacillus terrisolis, assembly GCF_056171975.1. Classification (NCBI taxonomy): domain Bacteria; kingdom Bacillati; phylum Bacillota; class Bacilli; order Caryophanales; family Paenibacillaceae; genus Paenibacillus; species Paenibacillus terrisolis. Next base: position 214,286 of record NZ_JBKFGG010000008.1, read on the forward strand.
ACAAACCGGACAAATTGCCGCACAAAATGGACAAACGAGGTGTTCCCCTTATGCAGCTTCTCCCGTTGAAAAGCAATCTGAATCATCCGTTCATGCATCTCCTTCCCTTATCCGTTTATACCGTAGGCACGGAAATCCAGCCTCCAATCACACGGATGCTGGGTTTTTCCGCCCATCAGTTATTTTATACTTTCTCCGGTTCGGGACGGTTCCGCACCTTCGCAACCGATAAGGACAAATGGGACACCCTCGGACCTGGGCAGCTGTTGTTCATCCCCGCCGGATGCGCCCATGAGTACATGGCTTTCGGGGAAACGCCATGGTTCGTCGGTTACGTGACGATGCTGGAGAACTTCGGGAACCTGCTGAGCCATTGGGGATTCGGGACCGAACCTCGCCTGTTGAGTCTGAGCGACAGTTCTCTCTTCACGGACCCTCTGGACGAAATCTGGCGGCGGTCCGGAAGCGACCACGATCCGTGGCGGACCACGGAACTGCTCATTTCCCTGCTGCTCGCCATTATGAAGGATACGGCCGGCACAGGTCCGGACTCCGGCGACCGGGAGGCCTCCTCCGTTCAGTCGGGCAACCCGCCCGCCGCCTCTTACCGGGAATCGGCGGTCGATATCGCGGTCCGGTTTCTTCACGACCATTTAAACCGGCCGATCACCATCGCCCAGCTCGCCGGACATGTCGGGTATTCGCAGAAGCAGCTCACCCGCTTGTTCAAAGCATCGATCGGCAAAACGCCGCTGCAGTATCTGCACCTGATCCGGCTGCGATCCGCCCAACTGCTGCTGCACGATCATCCCGATCTGACGGTGAATCAGGTAGCCTCTTATGTCGGCCTTGCCCCCGAATATTTTTCCCGGCTTTATAAACGCGAGTTTCACACATCGCCATCGGGGGAAAGGGAGAATAAAACATAAAAGAGATTGCCCGAGAAGATAAGTTCGACGAAGATCCGGGTGTGAATTTCAAGAAATAATCTGTAACGGACCGAAGAGACGCTATTTGCCCGAAAAGGGGGAGGTTCAAACTCTAACGAATCTGAGAGGCTTTATTCAAGGAAAAAACGGCTGATTTGCTGGCATTGGAGAGTAATAACGACTGTGGAGTCCGTTAGAGCGGAGAATCGACGAAAAATGCGGAAATAGCGTCAATACGATTCGCTACGGGGGAGGGACGGCGATCCCTGGTGCTAAACATAGACGGGACGCTTTCAACGAAACTGTGCCGATGCTATGCAGTTCCATGTCCCGTACTATAATGAAAAGAGGGCCGTCCAAAGTCATTTATGATGACTTTGGACGGCCCTTTTTAATCTTCCGTTTATTCACGAAGACAGTGTCTCTTTATGCCGCTGCCGGTGCCGCGCCTGGCGGACCGAAAGCAGCAAAATCAATAAAGTAGCAACAACGAGTGCAAGGCTGATGACGAACACCGCCCGAAAACCCGGAATTGCCTTCTCGCCCGCGATTTCTCCGGCCAAGCTTCCCTGAACCAGCAGCGCACCGCCGACAGCCGTTCCGAACATCATGCCCAGATTGCGGGAAAGAGCGAGGATGCTGCTGATAAGCCCCAAATTTTCGTTTCCCGCCCGGCCCATGACTAAACTGCTGTTCGGCGGAGTCACCATGCCCATCGTCAAGCCAAGCAGCACAATCAGCGCGATCAACAGCAGCAGAGGATAGGATGTCGTCAAAAAGCCAAGCGCCGCAAGGACGGCCCCCATTCCCAGCAGTCCCGCCGACAGCAGCGGCAGCGATCCGAGCTTGTCCGACCAGCTGCCGAAAATCGGAGAGGCGACAATGAGCGCGAGCGGATATCCCATCATGATGAATCCTGCCACCGCGGGCGGAATGCCGAGCTCGCTTCGAAGGAAAACCGGCAGCACTAGTTGGGCGGAAAAGGCGGACATGTAGGTGACGACCGTGATCAGAATTCCCGCGTTCATCCCCGGATCGTTAAACATCCTGAGCTGGATGAAAGGGGAACCGCCTATGTTTTTCACCGTTTCCTTATCCCAGCGGGCAGAAAGGCACCAAACCGCAAATCCGGCGGACGAACCCACGAACAAAACCAGCAGCAGAACCACCGGAAAGGAAGTCCAGCCCCAGAGCGAGCCCAGGTTCACCGCTCCTACTAGGCCGCTTAGCGAGCCTGCAAACAGAAAGGCACCGGCGATGTCGACATGCCCTTTTTCCTCCGGCACATCTTTAGGGATAAAGCGCTCGGCGAGTACCCAAGCAACTATCGCCACTCCCGCCAGCATCCAAAAGTTAGCTCGCCAGGAGAACCACTGGATCAGGATGCCTCCCAAACTGGGACCGATCATGGAGCCTGCGGCGACGAAGGTGCTGATGAGCCCCAAAGCTTTTCCGCGCTGCTCCCGCGGGAAAACCGATACGATCAGCGCCATGTTCGTGGCTTGATACATCGAGGCCCCAACGCCCTGCACGACCCGAAAAGCAACCAGAACGCCCAGTGAAGGGGCAAAGGCGCAGCATAGCGCCCCCGCAGCAAATGCAAAGTACCCTAAATTGTGGACGTTCCGGCGTCCGAGCATATCCCCCATTTTCCCCATGACCGGCAGCAGCACCGAAATAACCAGTAAATAAGCGGTAACTACCCATTGCGCGGCGGAAAGGGCGACACCGTATTCGCGTGCGATATCCACGAGGGCGATGTTGAACATGCCGGCCGATAAATTGGACAGAAAAGCCCCGGTGCAAATGATGTATTGAACAATGGCTGCGGGCTTACCGTTCAAGGGTAAGCGTCCCTTCCTTGCTGCGTTCCCATAGGGAGACGACTTCCGATACGTCCGTCACCACGCCAAAGTAGCCGGCGATATTTTTGAGCGTCATTTCATGGGCCTGCTCCGAATAAGAAGCGCAGGCATCCCGCAGCAGAACAACGTGGTAATCCAGCATAAAAGCGTCCCTTGCCGTCGATTCCACACAAACATTCGTGCTGACGCCCGTCATGATGACCGTCTCGATTTTTAGGCTGCGCAGGACGGAATCAAGCCGCGTATTGATAAAAGCGCTGTACCGATGCTTGTTGACTACGATCTCGCCCGGCTGCGGAGACACTTCGAAAAATTCCGCTCCCCAGGTGCCGGTCCGGCAAACCTGCGCCGACCTTCCGGAAGAACGCGTTCTCCAGGCTTCGGAATCGGTCGCATCCTCATGAAAAGTCTGGATGAACAGGATCGGCACCTCATACCGTCTGGCTTCTTCCAACAGACGGTGCAGACTCGGCATCATCCGGCTGACGCCGCTGACGTCGCTTCCCGCCTTGCCCAGAGAACCCTCCGGATGGCAATAATCGTTCTGCACATCCACCACGACGATCGCCGCTTTGCTAAAAATCAACTTTTGCTCCAAATTGGACATATACATTCACCTCTTATTTCTGCTCGGATTTACTTACAAACTGCATATCGACCAGCTTGTCGTAAGCGTAGTCTCCCTTAAAAATACCGGTCGTGATCAGCACATCCATGTCCTGCTTCACGCCCTTTTCGCTGATGAAACCGTCTGGGCTCCAGAGTTTGTCCTCGTAAGCCCGGTCGAGGGACGCTTGAATCGCGTCTTCAGATAAGGTCGGAAATTCCGCCTTCATATCCTTCATGGCCAAATCCTTATCGCTCGCCACCGTTTTCAAAGCTTCGATGATCGCGTCAGTGAATTTCTGCACCGTTTCGGGATCTTTTTCAATCGTCGATTTTTTCACGCTGAGTACGGAATACGAAAAGTCTCCGAAATCATGGAACTTGTAAATCGGCTCGCCCCAGACATCCTTGGAAATGCCGTCGCTGATCTGCGGTTCGGCGCCGTTGCCGATCTCCGCCGCGCCCTGCTGAACCATGGTCACCACAGTGGAAGCGTCGGCCGGCTCGAGCAGCGTGACGTCCTTCTCGGGATCAAGCCCCAATTTCAGCAGAAGGTAGCGCGTCAGAAGGTTTGGCGTTCCGCCGTGCCGCCCTGCATTGATCTTCTTGCCTTGGAAAAACTCCTTCAAATCCGCTTCGCTATCGCTCTTCGGGGCCAAGCCTTTCTTGGCGACCAAATACACGTTAGCGCGGTTGACGACGTTGACGACCGAAACGATCGGGTCGGAGTTCTTGTTATTGGCCAGCGCGTTGGATTCCACCCCGCCGATGACACCCCAGGCATCGCCGCTGACCACCGCGGTGACATGCGCTCCGCCCGTGGCTTGAATCACCTCGACATCCAGGCCCCGCTTCTTGAAATATCCTTCCCGCTGCGCCAAATAGAGCGGCAAATATCCGGTGGAATGAACCGGTTCGGCAATGACAAGCTTTTTGGGCTCCCCGCCGTCCGCCGAAGCTTCCGCCGTTTTGCCCGTACCCGTTTTGCCGCCGCAGCCGGCCAGCAGTCCGATTAGGAGCGCCAAAGCGAGCCCCGGAGCGAATAAACGCTTGAATCTGTTGTTCATGGTTTCTCCCCCTCAAATCTTGGATTATGTTTATAAAATCAGGCGGTGACGAAAATCCCCGGGAAACTCCCGTTCCTACTTGGCCCCCAGCCCCTTGGAGAGCCACTTCTCCAGCAGCACGACGCCAAAATACATCAGCATGGACAACACGGACAAAATAACGACGCCGACCCAAACGAGATTGATGTCGAGAATCGTGCCGGCGTACATGATCATCCGCCCGACGCCTTTGCTGGAGGCGATAAATTCGCCGACGATCGCTCCCGCAAGCGCCAGTGCGATGTTGATCCGCAGGCTGCTGATGATCCATGGCATCGACCATGGAATCACGACTTTGGTGAACACCTGCCAGCGCTTCGCCCCCAGCGAATACATCAGCTTTTCCATGTCGGGATCGACGCTTTTTACCCCGCTATAGGCGGACAAGGCGGCCACGACGACCGTCATGGAGAACGCCAGCGCCACTTTGGAAAAGAAGCCGATGCCGAGCAGAATGACGAGAATCGGGGCCAGCGCCAATTTCGGCATCGCGTTGAGAATGATCAGGTACGGTTCGCTGATACCCGCATAGCCGCGGGACCACCAGAACGACAGTCCCAACAGAGCGCCGCACAACGTCCCGAACACGAAGCCAAGGATCGTCGAACTTGAAGTATAGCCGATATCGGTCAACAGCGTGCCTTCCGTCATTTGCGTCCAGGTCGTTTGCAGGATCGCGCTCGGGCTGCTCCAGTAATAGGGATCAAGCAAACCGATGCGCGTAAACACCTCCCAAAAGATAAACAACAGCACGGCCACGGCGGCACGGCCCCATGTCACAATCCGGGCCCGCTTTCGCTTCGCCGCCTCCTCGTCGTGCACCAGCGGCTTCTGCTCCGTCCTGACCGCCGGCTTGCTTCCGGCCTCCGCGGCCACCGAATGAATCACAAAAGCGGAATTGCGTACAGTTTCCATTTCTGCTCCCCCTCCTAAAAATTGTGCAAACCCATCTTCCTATCTATGATTAAGGGATGAAGGCGCAGCGCCGGCATTTCGTCAAAGCGCGTATTCCTCCTCCGTATGTCCCGCCGAAAGCTGATCCAGCAAATGATGCTTCAGCTCCATGAAATCGGGTGAGGTCATATCCTCCGTTTTCCGCGGCCGTTCCATAGTTACGGTGATTTTCGTTTTGACCCGGCCCGGGCGGGACGAGAAGACGTAAATATCGTCCGACAGGTAGATCGCCTCATCGATATCGTGAGTCACGAAGAGCACCGTCTTGCCGAAGTCGGTCCAAATTTGCAGAAGCCAATTTTGCATCGTCAGCCGGGTCTGGGCGTCCAGCGCGCCGAAGGGTTCGTCCAGCAAAATAATGTCCCGGTCGTACAGCAGCGTTCGCAGCAGGGCCGCCCGCTGTCTCATCCCTCCGGACAGTTCCTTCGGGTAATGCTTGTCGAAGCCTTTCAAGCCATATTTCTCCATGAGCGGCAGAGCTCGTTCCACCGCCTGTTTTCTCGGAACGCCCCGCACCTCCATGCCAAGAATGATGTTGTCCAGAATGGTCCGCCAAGGCAGCAGCATGTCCTTTTGCAGCATATAGCCGACATACCCCGTTTTGCCCACGATGTTCTGCCCGTCGGCGATAACTTCCCCGGTCGAAGGGGGAATCAGTCCGGCAATGATGTTGAATAGTGTCGACTTGCCGCAGCCGCTGGGGCCAATAATGCTGACGAACCTTCCTTCCTCAATCGTCAAATTCGTCTCCTGCATGGCCGGAATTTCTTTGCCTTCCCGCCGAAACCATTTGCTGACACCGGAAATTTCGATTTTGTGCTGCATCGTTCTCTTCCTCCTTCAGTTTTTTTGGAATCTGATGGTATAAAAAAATCGCCAGTCCGGTTCCATGGCGCACTTATGACGATGCGCTTTCGGGTACCAAACTGACGATGGGCCGGCTCTCTTCGATTAACGGAGTTCCGGCGGATCCTTCAGATAAAGTTCAACGTCGCGATCCAAGACAACAATCGTACCGGACAATTCGGTCTCCGCATCGTAATCTTTGAGTACAGCGACAATATTCAATTGAAATTGCTGTTCAAGCGCGGACCGGATCTCCTTCTTGAAAATCTGGAACAGAAGGTAATCCAGCTGTCTTGTCGATTGCTGGTGGTTCTCGTCCAGCAGCTTCAGAATCGGCACGCGTCCATTCAGCGAGAAGATAATAATCTTGTTGCCGATAAAATCCACCTTCTGCTGCTTGACGCCTACATTGAAAATCCGTTTGTTAATGGCATTGTAAGTCCGCAAAATTTCCTGTTTGAGCTCTCCTGCGCTGGAAACCATACCACACACCCCTCTTATGTCAGGTTACATATCATATCAATGGGTGTGAACCTTAAATCTACTAATCTTGTGTTTTATTATAGGCAAATTCACAACCTTGTCAACCTTTTTCGCGTGAATATAAGTAACATTAATTATTCGATGGTCAATTTATGTGACATATACATGACACGAATTTTTATTCCTATTTTCAAAAAAGTGATCCTGGTCAAGAATAAGATCCCGGCCGGATGTTAAGCTAAATCCAGATCAATAACCAAGGAGGCAATAACCGATGGAAAAGAAAAACTTGAGCGGCTTGCTCGATTACCAAAACGAAAAATTCACAAAACGAATCGCCTTTCAAAAAGGAGAAAGCGTCGTGTTTGTTTTAAACTTCATGCCGGGACAGGAGTTGCCAACCCATAAGCATCCCAATACGGACGTATATCTGCTCGCGCTCGAAGGAAACGGAACGGTGACGGTTGACGGAACCGAAACGGAAATGGCTAAAGGAGATATCGTTCATCTGGACGGCGAAGAAGAGTTCTCCTACCGCAACAGCGGAACCGGGCCCGCCAGCTTGTACGTCGTTCTGACCAAAGTTCCGGCGCCCGAATACGCGCAAAACATCTGAACAGGCACTCTCTTTGTTGCCGCCACAATTCAAAAGGCCGCGCTCAGCATGCTCGCTGAAACGCGGCCTTTCGTATAGAAGCCGATAACTATTCGGGTTGAACGATGCTGCTTGCTTTCTCCGAACGGTACGCGGCTTCCATCAGCCGGGTCAGCTCAACGGCCGTATGAATGTTATCCACGGCATCCGTCCCGTTTCGGATATGATCGACCCATTGGCCAAACGCGCTTTGCCGATTCTCCGGAACCGGCAGCTCATGCCACTCCCCGGCATACACTTCTCCTTTTGCCTGGGTCCGCACCAGCAGCTTCGCTTCCGGCGTTCCGTACAGCAAGGAACCGTCGGTGCCGTGAATCTCGATCGTAAACGGAGAAAAGCTATTGACAAACCCCGTTTCGGCGATGCCTACAGCACCCGAATCCGTCGCAAACGTCACCACCGCGTTATCTTCCACGTCTTTTCCCGTCACATAACCGAAATGGGCGGATATCTTCACGGGGGCTTCTCCCAGAAACAGTCTGGTCAAATACACCGGATGGCAGCCAAGATCGATCAGCGCTCCGCCGCAGCATTCCTTCGGATCATAAAAATACTCCGGGAGCCAGCCCGCAGTCGCCCCATTATGCGACAAACGCACGCGCACCTGAGTCACCCGGCCGAGAAGACCTTCTTCCAGCACGTTTGAGATCGCCAATGTATACCCATCGTTTAACCGAGGCAGGGATACCATTAGCTTTACGTTATTTTTTTGCGTTTCGTCCACGATTTCCCGTGCTTCCCGAAGCGTCGCCGCCAGCACCTTTTCCGTAAAAATATGCTTGCCCGCGCGCGCCGCCGCCACCATAACCTCGCGGTGAATCCGCGTCGGCGTATCGACGATCACCGCATCAATGCCGCTGTTCAGCATTTCCTCCAGCGACTCATAATACGGAGCCCCTACCTTGGCGGCCTCCGTTTTGCCCCGCTCGGGATTTTCGTCCCACACCGCCGTAATTTCGGTATCCGGATGAGCCAAAGCTTCCTTCGTATAATCCCACGCGTGCACGTGCCAATAGCTGATCATGCCGATCTTTAATGTCGCCACCGTCATCTCTCCTTATTGTACTGGATTTAGAGCGTTTTCAATTCAACTGAAGAAGATTCAACTATATTATAATAGAATATATGTCCAAGCGAAGGAGCGAATTCATGCATATCCATCATTCCCTTCGGCCTTATGCCGTCATGATTCCCGTTTTTGCATTGCTGCTTTGGCTAACCGGCTGTGCCGCTCCCGAGAAATCGGGCCAACCGCAAAATACGATCGCCGCAAACACTGCTGCAGCCGGACAAACGTCGCCGCCGCCGGAAGCTCCAAAAACGAATGAAGCTCCGGTTCCTCCGAAAACCGCAGAAAACTCAAACCAAGCTTCCAGCCCTGCTCCCGGTTCATCCGAGCCTGTGCAACCGCCGCAATCCAAACCTGACGAAACCGCTCCTCCGGTTACGAAAAGCCATAACCTGCCCAAAGGCTTTGTCTATCTGGACGAGGTGATTCCGGACGCGGAATACGAGATAAGGTACTACAGCGAGCATAACTTTACCGGGAAGCCGATTCCCGGATACAAAGCTCCGCTTGCCGTCATGGCTTCCCAAGCGGCCGAAGCGCTCAAAAAGGTCAACGATGATTTGGAGAGCCAGGGATACCGGCTGAAAATTTTCGACGCCTATCGTCCGAAAAAGGCGGTAGCTTTCTTTATCGCCTGGTCCAAGGACCCGAAAGATACCCGGATGAAGTCCGAATTTTACCCTAACACGGACAAAAAGGACTTGTTCAAGGCCGGCTATCTATCCACGAAATCCGGACACTCCCGCGGAAGCACGGTGGACCTTACCATCCTCAGCCTCAAGACGGGCGAAGAAGTCGATATGGGCGGAAGCTTTGATTTGCTGGACAAAGTCTCCTATCAGGGGGCGAAAGGGATCACCGAGGCGCAAACCGGCCACCGCGACATTTTAAAAAACGCGATGGTCAAATACGGGTTCAAGCCGTACAGCAAGGAATGGTGGCACTTTACGCTGATCGATGAGCCCTATCCCTCAACCTATTTTGATTTCGATATCGAATAAGTCCAATCAGTTAGCTTACAGTTTCAGGCGATAAACCGCCTTGTTCTCCAGCCCGCGGATAAACGGCGTCCATTCTTCGTTATCCGGCGTGGTGTCGAGCGCATCCTCCACCATCTGCAGCTTGGCGTCCAAAGCATCGATATGATGCAGGGCCACGGCTTCGGCCAATTGCGGCTGGACCGGACTCCCCCATTCTCCCAGGTTGTGGTGAGACAACACCAGATGGTGCAGCGCCAGCACCTTGGGCGAGTCCAGGTCAATACCGAGGCGAAGCGCCGCTTCGGTGATCCAGTTGGCCGCCATGGAAATATGGCCGACCAGTTTCCCCTGCACGCTGTACTCGGATACGATGCCAAGCTCGGCGATCATTTCCTCCGGCTTGGCGATATCGTGCAGAATAATGCCTGCCTTCAGAAGATCGGAATTCAGAAACGGCCGCTGCCGGCACAGAAAATCCCCAAGCTCCAGCATCCGTACCAAATGGTAGGCAAGCCCGGCGTAATAGGCATGGTGATGCGTTTTGGCCGCCGGGTAATGCTTCAGCTTCTCTTCGACTTTTCCTACGCAGAATGTGACGATCGCCCGGATCTCCTCGTCGGAAATATCCGCGATCACTTGATTGATCGTATGAATCAAATCCGTCGCCGATATCGGAGCCGAACGGATGAAATCGGTCAACGCCACGCTGTCCTCCGCCTTGGCCGGCCGGATTTGCATAATTTTGACCTGCAGCTTCTCCCGGTACAAATGGGCGATGCCCTTCACTTTAACCAATCCCATCGGGAAAAACGTTTCTTTATCCGTGGGCGAGGCATCCCAAAATTTCGCGGAAATTTCCCCGCTGGAATCGCACAGAACAATATCGAGATAATCTTTGGGCGGCGTACCGTTTGTTTGTTTAACCGCCAGCTCCTTCAATAAATAGAAACCGACAAATTCTTCCTGGTTCGCCAGCTGTTTGATGAGTGTCACTACAAATTCCCCCATACCAATGATAGATTCATTATACTATCAATCTATTCTTTAAGCATCGCGCAAAGCACCTGGGGAATTTAGCTTAGGGATGCCTGCTTCTCGACGGCGCCCAGCTCAAAAGCGACCTTTGGCATGCCGTAAACGACGGAGGACTTTTCGTCCTGTCCGATCGTCCGCGCCCCTTTTCTGCGCAAGGCGAGTAGCCCTTTGGCCCCGTCATACCCCATGCCGGTCAAAATGACGCCGATTGCTCCGCTTCCGCACTCCTTTGCCGCCGATTCGAACAGCACGGCAATCGATGGGCAGTGCCCGTTGACTTTATCGCCCTCAAGGCACTCCACCTTGTACCGCTCGCCTGCCTTTCTAAGCCGCAAATGCCGGTCGCCTGGCGCGATCAGCACGACTCCCGGCTCTACAATATCGCCGGTGCAGGCCTCCTTAACTTTAAAATGCGCGCTCTGGTTTAAACGATCGGCAAGCATTTTGGAGAACACCGGCGGAATATGCTGGACGATCACCATGCCCGGCGTGTCGGGCGGAAGCTGTTTTAAAATATGGGAGATCGCTTCGGTTCCTCCCGTTGAGGCGCCGATGGCGATAATGTGGTCGGAACGAAAGGGCTGCACGGCAAGAGGTTGGCTCTGGGGCGATCTCAATGCGGCGGCATGCGAAACATTCATTTTTGCCGCGATTCTGATCTTGCCCTGCAGCTCGTGGATAAAGGACTCCACGCTTTGGGGCGATCGGGTATCCGGTTTGCACACAAAATCGACCGCCCCCGCGTTCAAGGCTTCAAACACAGCATCGCTCATCGTGCTGACTACGATAACGGGTAAAGGGTACTGCGGCAGCAGCCGGCGGATAAACTCGATGCCGTTCATTTTCGGCATTTCAACGTCGCAGATCATAACGTCCGGGCGATGTTTCAGAATCTGATCGCGGGCGTCGAACGGGTCCACCGCTTTGCCGACCACCTCAAGGCCCGGGTCGGATGATAACCCTAGACCCAGCACTTCACGGTACATCATGGAATCGTCGACGATCAGCACGCGCATTTTTCTATTGTTGGCCAACAGAATCCCTCTTTTCCCTGAAGTCTTATTCTTTGCGGTATACGGCCGGGAGAACGTATTTCAACGGCGTTATTTCCCGCTGCAGCGATTCCGAATGTCCGATGAACAAATAACCGCCCGGCTCCAAATGTTCGTAAAATTTATTGACCAAGGTTTCCTTGGTGAAGTTGTCGAAATAGATCATGACATTTCGGCAAAAAATCACATGAAATTTACGCTTAAAGGGAAACGAAGGCTCCATTAAATTGAATTTGCGAAAAACAACCTCTTTTTTGATCGAATCTTTCACCGCAAACTGGCTTAGTCCGTGGGGCCTGAAGTACTTTTTTCTCCACAAGGGCGGCAGTGAATCGACTTCTTCCGGACTGTATAAGCCTTTTTGCGCTTTGTCCAAAATTTGGCCCGAAATATCGGTGGCCAGCACTTTCGCATCCCACAGCGGCTTGTTTAGCCCCAAAAATTCATCCATGATCATGGCAAGCGTATAAGGCTCTTCGCCCGAAGAACAACCCGCGCTCCAAATCCGCAGGTCTTTATCTTTGACCGTGGCTTCCAAAAAAGGCAGCACGCAATCCTTAAAATAATGAAAATGATCATTCTCGCGCATGAAAAAGGTGTGGTTCGTCGTAATTTTATCCACCGGTGTCATAACGGCTTCGCCGGTCCAGTCGGAGACGATATAGTCAAAATATTCTTGAAAGCTGCCAAAATGCATATCGAGCAGCACATGCTGAAGCCTGCCCATCACGAGGGCGCGTTTTTCCTCTTTTAAATGAATTCCGTAATTCAAGCGGACATAGTCCGCGATTTGTTTGAATTCCCGATCCGTAATGGAGATCACCATCAAAACCACCCCTTTGTCGTAGCCAAAAAAGCCCCCCGGTGTTTAATTCACCGGGAGGCTTCTGAATCCTTCTAGCTGAGGCAAGTGGTCTCTTATCTGCCCGCGTTCTCCAGCGCAGATTTGATCGCATCCACAACTTTGCCGGAAACGGCTTTCATGGAATTGGTATCGCCGAATGCTGCCGGACGGAAAGCATACTTATGCATAACACCCGTCGTTGGAGCTTCGATTTCCGCTTTCACGGCTTTTTCGTCGGCGCTCAGTTGATCGTCCGTTTTGATTTTGCCTTTGGCATCCAGATAGAATACTTCCATCTTCATGGGTACGTTATTCTCGATAGTCACCATGACATAAACGGATTTGTCGGCATTGACGCCTGCGTAAATGCCGTTTGTGAAAGCGGCTTTGTACGGTTCGGCGACTTCCGCTTTTTTGTAGGCTCTATCTACAGCATCCTTGAATGCCGCGCTGCTGCTGGAAGCACCCGTAACAACGTCAACTTTCGCAGCTTTGTCTCTGGTTCCCGCATAGAGGAAATCTCTCGTAAGGATCGGAATGGCTTTGATGACTTCGGCATAAGCCGATTGACCGCGGTCAACCATGTCAACGCCGGCGCGAACCAGTTTCAGGCCAACGATAACGCCGTTGCGGAGTGTTACGTCCGCTCTGTTCGTGCCTTTGTCGTAAGCATCGCCATAACCGGTGAAGGTACCGTCTTTATAGTTGCTTTGAACCTTCGACGCATTTGCGAGCGCATCGTCGTACGCTGCTCTTGCCGCAAAAGTCAATTCTTCGGATCCCGAAATAGGAGCGATCTTGTCGCCCTTCTTCGTGAGACCTTCAATCAGCTTGGCAACGACGGCATTTTGATCGTCGGTCAGCTTGTCGCTGGCGATCAATTTTTTGTCTTCGCCAAACAGATTTATGGCAACGTTCGTTACTTTGTCCGCTTTAAGATCGATCAGGACTTGAATTTGGCTGTGGTTATCCACGCCGCCAAACGTACCTTCGAAGTACTTGCTGCTGTCAGCAGGGACTTTCAAAGCTTTTTCAAAGGCTCTTTCCACCGACTGATTCCAGCCATGGCTGCTTTCCGTCGCGCCGGTAACAGCGTCTACATTACTGTAGTTTTGGATGTAAGAACCGTTGGCGAGCAATTTGGCAACCATAGGAGCGTTGGCTTTAACAACTTCAGCGTAAGCGGTGTCGCCTCTGTCGAGAAGATCGGAACCCAATCTGTACAGTTTAACGTCAACCAGCTTGTCGTTTCTAATGACAATATCGGCTCTTTCTACGCCTTTGTCTCTGGCCGTTCCGTAAGAGGAGTAGAAGCCGTCGATGTATTTCGTGCCATTATCGATTTTAGCGTTTTGTTCGGCATCCCGATAAGCGTTGATTGCCGCTTTGTAGTCCGCTTCATGACCGGCTGCAGGAACGGCGTTTACGCCTCTGTACAGCAGTTCGTTTGCGATAGCGTAGGTCAGCTTTTGCTGATCGACCGTCATGGCGTCGCCTTCGATGGCATTGCCGGATTTATCGAGCGGATACACCTTTACGCCAATGGCTTTGGTTTTGTCGAAATTGATATATACCATGTACTTGCTTTCAGGGTCTACACCCATATGCTCTCCGGCAAAATAAGTTTCGCCTTCCGGTTTTTCCTTCAACGCTCTGTCAAAAGCCCGGTCGACGGCAAGCTTCCAGCCGTTGCTCGAGCGGGTAGCGCCAGAAACGACGTCCACTTTGGCTGCTTCTTCTTGCGTTTTGCCAAGCAAGCTTTTCTTCATTGGCTCATAGGCCATCCAAACGCCGCTATAATTGAAGCGGGCATCTCTATCGATCAACGTAGGGCTTGTTCTCAAAAGGTCAAGAGCGGCGATTTTGCCGTTTTTGATCGTAACCTTTGCGCCTTCAGTCCCTTTGTCGTATGCGTTGCCGTAAGCAACATACACACCGTCGTTGTAAGGATTTTCGTCTTTAACGACCGGTTTGACAACTGGAGCCGTTGGCTTTTGAACAGTTGTTTTGGCCGGGGTCGTAGCAGGCGCTTTCGTAATTGTTTTGGTTGGTGCTTTTGTTGGTGCTTTTGTTGGTGCTTTTGTTGGTGCTTTTGTTGGTGCTTTTGTTGGTGCTTTTGTTGGTGCCTTTGTTGGTGCCTTTGTTGGTGCTTTGGTCGGCTCTTTTGCCGGTGTTGCCGGTGCTGCTTCTTCCGAAGCTGCCGATACGACGTCGATGTTCGAAATTTTCAAAGCCGACGTATCCACCGTAAGAGCCAATGATGATAATACCAAAGTTGCGCTTACCGTCAAACAAATTAGCTTCTTCACGTGCAATCCTCTCCCTTGTCGAAATCCCCAAGCTATGTAAGTCCATAACCGGCTAAATCAATAAACTTGCTCCCCCAATTCTTCTCCCTTGCTCAAAATAAACACTCCACTTCTGAGCAATTACGCGCCTCCCCTGTCTCGTTACAGCTGAAACCGCTTCAATTTAAGTGAATTAATTCACTTAAATTAGTGAAAAGATTCACTTAATGAAGGAAAATCTTGCTGTAAACGGTTTCTACTAATATAAATTATATAATTGAAACGCATCTGTACGGAAAATCACAGGGGCTGAAATATATGTCACTTTGCTCTCCGAATACCAAAAAACAAGCGGGCAGCCAGGGAATACTCCCTTCCGGCTGCCCTTGTTCACGCCTTCAAACCGGCTGAATCAGATCAGATTACCGATTGCGATCCATGTGATGAATCCGTAGTTGACATGGCTATCCTTCCAGCGGGTGATTTCCACCGTTGCCTTATCTGCCGTTTGGTCTTTCAGAGAGGCATAAAAGGCGGAATGATTCGTCATGGCGACGATGACGTAATTCGGGCTCGGGAAAGACTCCTCGAATTCGATCGTAATATCAACGGATTTCTCATCCCGCTGCAGCAGAAAGGCCGCCATCCCGAATTGCTGTATGGAATGCTGGCCGGGCAGAGTCTGCACCGGGGTGAAGTTCAGATGCTCAAGTTCTACCGCTGCCTGCTCCAAATGGCGGGACCCTATCGAACTTGGTGAAAGATGCTCGCTCTGCACCGCAGCCGGCGTCAAATGATGGCTTAAGACGGAGGCCGGCTGCAATTGCAGCGGACCGACGGAATTATTCGCCAGCGCCTCCGCGTTTACCGCGGACTTCAGCAGATGACTCGAGCCGATCGAAAGGGGTTGAATGTCTGCACCGCTAATCCCTTGTTCAGGAAGCAATCCTTCACGCTGCAGTTCATCGGACAGATGAGCTGCCACTACCGCACCCGGCCGGATATGCGAGGACTTGATCGCCGCTTCCTCGATATGCCGCCCTTCCACGCTCTCTTCCGCCAGGTGGCGGGACTCTACGGCCGCATCCGCCAGATGTCGGCTTTCGATGGCGGACGGTTTCAGATGCCCACCCTGCACGGATTGCGGCTGCAGGTGCGAAGCGCCTACGGAACCTCCCCGCAGCACCGCTTCATCCACCGCTCCGGCCTGCAAATGCGTTCGTCCGATAGACGACGGCTGAATATCCGTACCTGAGATCCCACCCTCCGGCAGAAGCCCGCCCTGCTGCAACTCTGAGGATAAATGGTCGATCTCGATCGCTCCTGGCCGGATATGCCAGCCCTCCAGCACTGCCTCGCCGATATGCCGCCCTTCCACACTCTCTTCCGCCAGATGGCGGGACTGTACGGCGGCATCCGCCAGATGTCGGCTTTCGACGGCCGACGGCTGCAAATGGCCTCCCAACACGGATTGCGGCTGCAGATGCGAAGCGCCCACAGAACCGCCCCGCAGCACCGCTTCATCCACCGCTCCGGCCTGCAGATGCGTTCGACCGATAGACGACGGCTGAATATCCGTACCTGAGATCCCACCCTCCGGCAGAAGCCCGCCCTGCTGCAGTTCTGAGGATAAATGGTCGATCTCGATCGCTCCTGGCCGGATGTGCGAGCCCTCCAGCACCGCTTCGCCGATATGCCGCCCTTCCACACTCTCTTCCGCCAGATGGCGGGACTGTACGGCGGCATCCGCCAGATGTCGGCTTTCGACGGCCGACGGCTGCAAATGGCCTCCCAACACGGATTGCGGCTGCAGATGCGAAGCGCCCACAGAACCGCCCCGCAGCACCGCTTCATCCACCGCTCCGGCCTGCAGATGCGTTCGACCGATAGACGACGGCTG
Source organism: Paenibacillus terrisolis (assembly GCF_056171975.1). Classification (NCBI taxonomy): domain Bacteria; kingdom Bacillati; phylum Bacillota; class Bacilli; order Caryophanales; family Paenibacillaceae; genus Paenibacillus; species Paenibacillus terrisolis. Next base: position 230,898 of record NZ_JBKFGG010000008.1, read on the forward strand.
AATATCCGTACCTGAGATCCCACCCTCCGGCAGAAGCCCGCCCTGCTGCAGTTCTGAGGATAAATGGTCGATCTCGATCGCTCCTGGCCGGATGTGCGAGCCCTCCAGCACCGCTTCGCCGATATGCCGCCCTTCCACACTCTCTTCCGCCAGATGGCGGGACTGTACGGCGGCATCCGCCAGATGTCGGCTTTCGACGGCCGACGGCTGCAAGTGGCTCCCTTCAATGGAACCTGCCCGCAAATGCGAAGGACCTACGGAGCCGCCCCGCAGCACCGCTTCATCCACCGCTCCGGCCAACAGATGTGCGCGCCCGATGGACGACGGCTGAATGTCCGTACCGCTGATGCCGGTTTCCGGAAGCAGACCTTCCCGCTGCAGCTCTTCGGACAGATGGTTAATCGTCACTGCTCCCGGACGGATATGCCGGCTCTCAAGTTCCGCTTCGCCGATATGCCACCCTTCCACGCTTTCCTCCGCCAGATGGCGGGATTGTACGGCGGCATCCGCCAGATGCCGGCTTTCAACGGCTAACTGCTGCAGGTGGCTCCCTTCAACGGATTCCGCCTGCAAATGCGAAGCGCCTACGGAACCGCCGCGCAATACCGTTTCATCCACGGCTCCGGGCTGGAGATGCGTTCGCCCAATGGACGACGGCTGAATATCGGCCCCCGCGATTCCGTCTTCCGGCAAAAGTCCGCTCCGCTGTACTTCGGCCGATAAATGCCCGATGCCGATCGAACCCATTTGGATGTGTCTTGATTCCAACACGGCCTTGCCGATATGTTTGCCTCTGACGCTCTCTTCTGCCAGATGACGGGGCAGCACTGCGGCGTCCGCCAGCGCTTCCGAGGTTACGCTGCCTTGCTGAAATACACGGCCGGATACGGCCCCGGACGCCAGATGCTGTTCTTCAACCGCGCCGTTTTGCAAATGCGCAGAGGTTACGGAATCAACCGAAAGATGTTCCGGTAGCACCGCACCATACTCAATTCCCTCCGATTGAACGGCTCCCGGCGCCAGATGCCAAGATTGCAGGACATGAGGCATAATTTTGGAGGCGACAACACTGCCTTCCGCCAGCTTGGCGGAGGTTACTGCCAGATCGCCAAGCTTATCGGTGGTTACGCTCTCAGGCGAGAGCTTTAGTGAAGTCACGGCATGATCCTGCAAATGCCTGGAGAACACGGAGCCGGTACCGAGATGCTCTTCATTGATGGCACCCGGCTGTACCAAGCTGCTTTTGATTATGTTCGGCGTAAGATGCGCCTGCTCGATCGATCCGGCTGCAATATGAGAGGATACGATCTGATGGCTTCCAATCGAAGGTCCCGTTACGGCTCCCGGCGCAATGGAGCGGCTTGTGACGCTTCCGGCCGCCAGCTTATCCGTGGTCACGCTGTCCGGCCCGAGATGCTTTGCTCCAACGGCTCCCGCCGCCAAATGTACCGAATCGACCGTTCCTTCAACGATCTTCTCGCCCGTGATCGAATCGGCAGCCAGGTGCCACTCCTCAATCGCTTCCGTCGCAATGTGCTTCCCTTGAACGGAATCATCGGCCAAATGCATGCTTGTCACCGCAGCTTGAGCCAGTTGCGGACCGTGAACCGCCGATTTGGCCAAATGACGAGTCAGCACCGCCTCATCCGCAAGTTTGCTCGGCAAAATACTTTGATCGGCGATTTTGGATGAAGTGACCGCTTGTTCTACGATTTGCGATGTTCCGACGGCCTGATCGGACAGCTTGGTGGAGAGGATCGTTTTATCAGCCAAATGCCGGCCTTTGATTTCACCTTCCCCGATCTGATCCTGTCTGACGCTTCCGGGCTGCAAATGCATGTTTTCGATCGCCCTGGGAGCGATATGAACGGACTCGATTGCCTGGGAAATGATGTGGGAGGAAGTAATGATGCCTTGTTCAAGCTGTTCCGACCCTACGCTGGCGTTAGCCAGCAGCTTTTTGCCGATGATGCCGGGTGCCAGATGGTTCACCGTAATGGCGTTTTCCGCAAGATGCCGGCTTTCGACCGCCCCGTCCTGCAGCTTGCTTCCCGTAACCGCTCCATCGCGAAGCTTCAAGGTCGTGACCGATTCGTCGGCGAGCTTCGAAGAATCCACCGCTTCGTTGGCCAAATTTACGGAATTGATCGCGCCGCTGCGGATTTTCTCGCTGGTTACCGCCTGATCCTGAATCAGGTTGGCCGTAACGATCCATTCGCTGAGGTGGCGGCTTTCGATCGAACCGTCGGCCAATTTCTCCCCGGCGATAACGCGGTCGGCCAGTTTATCCGAAGTAATGCTGCCGTCCGTAAGCTTCTCACCATCAATCGAACGGTCCCGAAGCGATTTCCCTTCGATGGAACCGTCGACCAAATGGGCGGAGGTTACGGATCCTGGAGCAATTTTGGAAGAAGTTACCGACAAATCCGCAAGCTTAATGTTTTGAACCGCATAATCGGCGATCCAGGACGTTCCGATGAGACCGGGTTGAAGCCGTGAAGCATCAATCGTATGTGGAGCGATCTTGTTCCCGGTCACTGCCGAGTCCGTCAAATCATCCGTAAAAATAATGCCTTGGCGGGAACCAGCCGTCTTCTTCTCATTCAGGAGAATCTCCTCAACGATCAGGGCTCTGGGATCCTCCGCCGCCTCAGATTCAAATTCCTCGCCGGTTCCAGCCTCATTGGAAGGCTCCGCCGCTTCCGGAACGGGCAGAACTTGCGGCGCGGACTGGTGAATCAAGATATCCTTTTCCTCCGCCGACCTTCTCCAATTCCCTTCATCCAATAATTTCAACTCGTTTTTATCCGGATTATCCACATAGTAGAGTGATCTTCTCGCTCTGCCGGATTTCGTGGTTTTGATCTTTTTCAGGGCCGCTCTCTCCTTTACCTCAAGATGATCATCTTTGGTATCATATGCGGAGGAATGGGCACTTGTCACAGCCGTTTAGCTTAAGAATTGCGTCCGACAACGCAAAATAACCCCCGCAATTACGGGGGTCATCAGAAGAAGCTTGCAGATTAATGATCGAGTTCAAGGAAGCGTAGTTTGGGGTACATATCCCTTTTCCATGCTGCAGTCCCCGGGAAGCTTAATGAGATCCGCATTCGAAAATGTGCGTTCATGCCTCTGCGGATTCAACGGCTGGGGTACCTATAGCCACAGGTTCCTTGCGCGCTATGATCATCAGCGTAATGATAAGAGCAAAAGCGATCAGCGCCAGAAAAGGGATCGTAATGAACCCGAACCAGTTCAAATAATCCACGTTGCAAGGAACGCCCACTTTGCAGGGAATGATTCCGGACAGCCCCGGTATTTTCTGTTCGGCATAATGATATATCGAAATGGAACCGCCGATAATGCTCAGCGGCAACAAATAGACGGCAATGCCGCGATCGTTGCGGTAGGACGCGATTCCGAGTAAAATCGCTTGCGGGTACATAAATATCCGCTGAAACCAGCACAGCCTGCACGGTTCATAATGCAAAACTTCACTTAAATACAAGCTTCCGGCTGTAGCAACCAGAGAAACCACCCAGGCCAGATAAATGCCGTAATTTCTAAAAAATACACGCACGGACCGTTTTCCCCCTTCACCAAACTATTTGGCGGCAGCTTCCCGATCAATCGTCTGTTTCAGCGCATCGTAATCGCCAAGATCGGCGGCATACTCCACGCCGTTGATGAACAACGTTGGCGTGCTGTCCACCTGCAGCTTGTTCGCTTCCGCATAATGCGTGTCCACTTCGCTTTGATACTTGGCGCCGGTAATGTCCGCTCTCAGTTGATCATAGTCAACCTGCAGTTTTTCCTGCTTAGCCAGATCCACAAGAAAGTCCACCGTTGCCCAGCCTGTATTTTCCTCGCCTTGATGCTTATAAATCGCGTCGAAATAAGTCCAATAAGCGTCTTTATTCTGATGAAATACCGATTGGGCCGCGAGTGCGGCGGTGTTGGAGGCATCTCCTATAAAAGGAAGATTCATAAAGTAAAAAGTTGCTTTTCCCGTGTTAACGTAATCCTGAACAAGTTTGGGCTTGATTAGCTCATTGACATTTTTGCAGGCCGGGCACTGAAAATCCCCGAATTCGACGATTTTGACCGGAGCGTTCGAATTCCCGAGCGCCGGCAAGCTCGCATAGTCAAATTCAGCAGCGGCAACCGTCCCGGTTGTTTTAGGTTGAAATACGACAACCGCGATGACCAGAACGAGCAGAATCCCTACCGTCGTAAACCAGATCAGTCGTCTCATTTTTTGCTTTTGTTTGAGTTTGGCTTGTTCGGCTTTTCGCTGAGCCAAGGCTTTAGTTGCAGTTTTCGGCGGCATGGGGTCCCTTCTTTCTCTCTTAATTATACTGATTTTCATCCTGCAACAATTCTAGTTACAAATAAAGGATTCGTCAAGTTTACGCCCCGCACAGCAAAAAAAGGCTGCAATTGAATCGCAGCCTTTCCCGTCGTTTCCAGTCGTATCTATGATGAACAGTTTTCGTTATTCCCCGTTATGCTTCCCGTTCGAGACAACCGAAGACGGTTCTCCGTCAGCGGCGGCATCCGCGGCCAAATCCGCGTCGGCCACACGCGGCAGAATGATGGAAGCGAGCAGTTCTTCCGCAACGGTATGCAGCTTGATGCCTTCCGGAAGTTTCACATCGCCGGCCAGCAGCTTGTCCCCCGCATCCAGGGAAGAAATGTCGATCTCCAGACTTGCCGGCAAAATATCCGCCATTCCTTCGACATCCAGTTCGGTCGCCTGAACCTGAAGGACCCCTCCGACTTTCGTGCCGGCCGCGGTTCCCGTAAAATGAAGCGGGATATGGACGCGAATCGGCCTGTTTTTGGAGACCCGCTGAAAGTCCACATGCACGATTTTCCCGTCCCGCTGTTGAAATTCTTTAATTAAAGCCGGAAAGCTGGCTCCGCCTTCTACCTTGAGGTCGAAAAATTCCGATCTGCCGGTACGGAATACCTTTACGAGTTCCTTAGCATCAACATGAACCGCTAGATTTCCGGTGTCCGTCCCGTATACAACCGCCGGAACTCGACCGTCTTGTCTAAGCTGGCGCAGCGAAGAACGAGTCGTGTCCGTTCTTGGCTTGGCGTCCAAATGCAACGTTTGATGGTTCACACTCATTTTGCAGCATCCTCCTCAAAATAGTACTCTTTTGTATATTACCCATTTTTCATGCCTAGTTAACAAGCTAGCAAAAAAATCGGGCATAAATTTTACATAGAGTTATAATTTTTACACTGCGTTTACAAAACGATGCGCCACCTTTTTCCGCTGCATAGTAAAATGGAGATATGCACATAAAAACATTAGTCAGCGTTCTTGATGAACATCGGAGGTTGTGTAGATATGGCACTTGTTGAACAAAAGGAAAACGGCTCCAGGTATTTGAACCGCGATTTGAGTTGGGTCGAATTTAACCGCCGCGTTCTTATGGAAGCGAAGGACAGCTCAACGCCTTTGCTGGAACGGGCAAAATTTCTTTCCATCGTCTCAAGCAACTTGGATGAGTTCATGAGCGTTCGCGTAGCCGGAATCCAGGACCAGATCCGTGCCGGATACACTAAAAAGGATTTTTCGGGTTATACGCCCGCAGGCTTGTACAAACGTCTGATTTCCCGCATTTCTTCCATGGTTGCCGAACAGTATCGGACCTACCGGGAAATATCGCGTTTGATGATGAAAGAAAATATTTGCTTCCTTAAATACGAAGAGTTAAATTCGACGCAGCGGAAATCGATGGAGACTTATTATCACGATATCATTTTCCCAGTACTCACCCCGATGGCCGTTGATCAAAGCCGTCCGTTTCCGCTAGTACATACCGGTTTTGTTTATCTTGCCGTTGTCTTGGGGCGGGAAGGATCCCCTTTGGAGGAAGAGGAGGAGCCTTATTTTGCGATCGTGCAGATTCCGTCCAACTTATCCCGGTTCATTGCTCTGCCGCATCATTCCAACAGCAAGAAGCAATCTTTCATTTTAATCGAAGAGCTAATCAGGCACCATATTCAGACGTTGTTCAGCGGTTACGTACCGCTTGCCGTACACGAATTCCGGCTGACCCGCAACGCGGATCTTGCGATCGACGAAGAAGGGGCAGAGGATTTGCTGGAGGAGATTGAAAAAGAACTGCGGAAACGACGCTGGGGAGCCCCCGTGCGCCTGGAAATCCAGAAAGGGATCCACCCTTACGCGCTGGAGGTGCTGGAGGAAGAATTTGAAATTACGGACTCCGTGTTTGAAATCGACGGCCCGCTTGATCTTGGTTTTCTCGGCAAGTTGCCCGGTGCGGTCAAGGGTTATCAACGGCTGAGGTACACGCAAATCGAGCCGGATTACCCGCGGGAATTCGACAACGACGAAGATTATTTCGAGGTGCTTAAACAAAGGGATGTGCTGGTATATCATCCTTACGAAAGCTTTGACGCGGTGACGGATTTCATTAGTCAGGCATCCGAAGACCCCGCGGTGATGGCGATCAAGATGACGCTGTACCGCGTGAGCGGCAACTCGCCGCTCATTAGAGCGCTCGCCCGGGCGGCCGAATCTGGAAAGCAGGTCACCGTCATCGTAGAGCTCAAAGCGCGTTTTGACGAAGAGCGGAACATCGCTTGGGCAAGAACGCTGGAAAAAGCGGGATGCCATGTGGTATACGGCCTCATCGGACTTAAAACGCATGCCAAAATTCTGCTGGTCGTCCGCCAGGAAGGCCGGGATTTGAAGCGGTACGTACATGTCGGAACCGGCAATTACAACGACATTACCGCGCACCTCTATACGGATATCGGTTTGTTCACAACGAATCCGGCAATCGGAGAGGACGCTTCGGAATTGTTCAATCTGATTACCGGCTATTCGGAGGCCGATCGCTGGCAGGCCTTTACGCTCGCTCCGACGGGCATGAAGGACAAGCTGTTCTCGCTCATCGCCCGGGAAGCCGAACACGCCGCGGCGGGACGGCCCGCCAAGATCATCGCCAAAATGAATTCTTTGTCCAACCAGGAAATGATCGATGAATTGTATGAAGCGTCCCTGGCGGGAGTTCACATCGATCTCATCGTGCGGGGCGTCTGCTGCCTGCGTCCCGGAGTCGAGGGAATGAGCGAACGGATTACGGTCCGCAGCATCGTGGATCGTTTTCTGGAGCATTCGCGGATTTACTATTTCGAAAACGGAGGTCAACCGGAGGTCTTCATTTCGAGCGCGGACTGGATGACCCGAAATCTGACGCGCCGGGTCGAACTGATGTGCCCGGTTACCGAAGAGGATACGCGCGATACGCTCATCCAGATCCTGATGTTATGTCTTGCCGATAATGTCAAAGCCAAGCAATTGATTTCCAACGGCAAATATGAGCAGATCGCGAGCGACAAGCCTCCGCTGCGCAGCCAATTTGCCGCCCGAAATATCAATGCCTGGAAGAAGGGTGAATCTGCCACTCCAAACTGACGTTCCATACTTTTTTGAAATTTTTTGCCGCAGCCTCAAGCTGTCTGGTTTCCAGATACGCTTGACTGCAGCATTTTAATTTAAGCAGGAGCGCGCCGTCCGCAAGCTCTCCGTCCAGCTGGTCCACTGGTTGCGTCTCGCTGGCATCCAGTGCAACGGCAATTTGCACGAGCGAACCAAGCCTATGAATCAGCTCCAGATCCCCGTTAGCCAACACCCCTTTATAATCGCCAAGATTCAATCTTTTCCCCTGATTCGATACATAATCGGCCATGTAGGCGCAGAGGACGATTTCCCGGTGGTTTAATCCGCCGATCGGCGCATTTGTCAACCAATACAGCGTATGCTTGTCGTATTGATGGTAACGTACGGCACTGCCGATTTTGTACAGCATGGCAGCGGTATAGACCAATTTGCGCGTTCCCGGCTCGTTTTGCTCGCCGACCATAAGCTGATGCAGCCTAATGGCAAACGAACTGATTTGCTCGAAATGGGCCAGCGGCGCCATCGGATGAAAGGACAAGAGGGACCTTGCTTGCCGCGGCAAAACTTCCTCGGGAGCCGGTACGGTTAGCTCCATCGTATCCATCAATAGCCCTTCTCTAAGGCCCGTTCCGCTCACCAGGCAGGAAGCGGCTCCCATATGGAGATAAACCGACTGCAAAATAATCAGGCCCGGAACGATGATATCGGCGCGGGTTTTGGTCAATCCGTCGACCCGCTTCCGTTTATCCAGCGGCATGAACGGGAGCGTTTCCGCGTAATAAGCGATCGCTTCCAAATCCAGCACATAGTGATGGGCAACGCGAAGTGGATATTTCCGTCTGCGTTGATCCAGCTTGCCCAAAGAGCGAATCGTTCCCCCGAGCCCTACTAACGGCAGGCAGGGAAACGACGATACCCAATCATGTCCGGCCAGCAGTTGGCGCAGCTCTGACTTCAGTTTCGCGACGCCTTCCGCCGTCCAAGGATCCTCCCCGCCGTACATCAATTGAGCGTTTACCGCTCCGATAGGCAGCGACACGCTGTTTACGAGCTTGCGGCCGCGAAACAGCGTAATTTCCGTACTACCGCCGCCGATATCGATAATAAATCCATCCTCGATCTCCATCATTCCCGCGACGCCCAGGAAACCGAAAGCCGCTTCCTGCTCGCCGCTCAGAATTTCAATCTGCAAATCGGTATGACGGTTCAGCACCTCGACGATTTCCGCTCCATTCGCCGCATTGCGAATAGCTGCCGTAGCCGCAACCCGAACCTTATGACAGCCGTAAGCCGTGCAAATTTCCCGAAACTGGCGTAATACCGGAACCACGGATAAAATATCCTCATGTTCCATGTCGCCATCGTTTTTTATCTTTTCGCTGAGACGCGCGGATTCTTTGTTTTCGCTAATCAGACGATACTCTCCCCGATCGGTGACTTCATAAATGGCCAGGCGGATGGAGTTCGATCCGATATCGATAATTCCGATCTTCGTGTAGTTGTTCATCCTGCGTAAACTCCTGTCATTCAAAAATATGTAATACCCTCACTTTATCCTAAACGCCCTGAAAAATAAACCTGATGGCGGCGATGAGGACAAAAAAACCGGCGCCCTAAAGGCGCCGGTCAGTTAAGAAACCCATCATGCAATCGGAAAAGATAATACCCTGTTTACTTACCGCAAGTGCTGTTAACCAGTTCTACGACTTCCCCGGCGGTTTGCATTTGCAGCGCTTTGGCCGCCAGATCTTCCATCTCCGCCTTGGAAAGCTTGGAGATTTGCGAGCGGGCCGGCAGTATGGAAGTTGCGCTCATACTGAATTCATCCAGTCCAAGACCGAGCAGCACGGGGATCGCCGTCGTATCGCCGGCCATTTCGCCGCACATTCCCGCCCAGCGTCCTTCTTTGTGCGCCGCGTCGATGACCATTTTAACCAAACGGAGGATCGACGGGTTGTATGGCTGATACAAATAGGATACGCGTTCGTTCATGCGGTCCGCAGCCATCGTGTATTGAATCAAATCGTTGGTGCCGATACTGAAGAAATCGACTTCTTTGGCAAATTGATCGGCCAGCACCGCGGTCGAAGGAATTTCAACCATGATGCCGAGCTGAATGGAGTCGGAAACCTGAACGCCTTCGGCGGTCAGATTCGCTTTTTCTTCCAGCAGCAGCGCTTTGGCGGCGCGGAACTCGTCCAGCGTGGCAATCATCGGGAACATGATCCGCAGGTTGCCGTATACGCTGGCGCGAAGCAATGCGCGAAGCTGCGTACGGAAAATATCCGTTTGATCCAGGCAAAGGCGGATCGCGCGGAATCCGAGAAACGGGTTCATTTCTTTCGGCAGATCCATATATGGCAATTCCTTATCGCCGCCGATATCAAGCGTTCTTACGACAACGGGCTTGCCTTCCATTTTTTCAAGAACCGTCTTGTAGGCATTGAATTGAACGTCTTCCGAAGGAAGTTCGGTGCGTCCCATGTACAAAAACTCGGTGCGGTACAAACCGACGGCTTCGCCGCCGTTTTCGATTACGCCCGTTACATCGTTTGGCGTTCCGATGTTGGCCGCCAGCTCAACGTGCACGCCGTCTTTCGACGTTGTCGGCAAGTCGCGGAGCTTTTTCCACTCTTCGATTTGCTTCAAATGATTTTCGCGTTTGGTTTTGTATTCGGCTATAACGGCTTCGTCCGGATTTACGATAACGACACCGTCCAGACCGTCCACAATCACCATATCGCCGGAATTCACCTTGCTCAGAACCTCTTTCGTTCCGACAACCGCCGGAATTTCCAGAGAGCGGGCCATAATCGCCGAATGAGAGGTTCTTCCGCCGATGTTCGTGGTGAAACCTTTAACATAAGTGCGGTTCAGTTGAGCCGTGTCCGAAGGAGTCAAATCCTCGGCAATTACGATAACCTCTTCGGTGATTTCCGAAGGGCTCTTGTACGTAAGTCCCAGCAGATGGTTCAGCACCCGCTTGGTTACGTCGCGCATATCGGCTGCGCGCTCTTGAAGATACGCGCTTTTCATATTTTCGAACATCGCGATGAACTCACTCGCCGTTTCATTTAGCGCGAATTCGGCGCACACGCCTTCAGCCGCGATTTTATCGCGCACCGGCGTGAGCAATTCAGGATCGTTCAAAATAAGCAGATGAGATTCGAAAATCTCCGCTTTTTTGGCGCCAAGTTCTTGAAGCGTGCGCTCTTTGATCGCCTCAAGCTCTTGCTGCGATTTGGATAAGGCATCATCCAACCGCGCAAGCTCGGCGGTCGTGTCGGACACATCCCGGCGATGAACCGTGTAGTCGGGGTGCTCCAATTTGAAAGCGGTGGCTATCGCCACACCTGCCGAAGCGGCAATGCCTTCAATCTTAAGCATTCACTTCGCCTAACCCTTCGTTGACCATTACATCCGTTAGCGCTTGAAGAGCTTCTGCCGCATTTTCTCCTTCAACGGACAATGTAATAGAGTCACCTTGTTCCAAACCGAGAGAAAGAACGCCCAAAATGGATTTCAGCGTTACTTTTTTGCCGTTGGCTTCGGCGAAAGATTCTGCGCCTTTGAATTTATTGGCCGTATTTACCAGTGCGGTTGCCGGACGTGCATGGATTCCATCTTCATCCGTAATTTTGAATACTCTTTCCATATTAATCCATCTCGCTTTCTGTTTTCTTTTTATAAACTTGCGATCCCCTCTTTTATTTTAAGGGATCGCAAGTGTTATTACCAATAAGCGGGTCTTACTTGATGTCGATAATATCTTCTTCGCCCTTCGGCAAGGTGCCCGATTTCTTCAGCTCCACGACGGAACCTTCCGGCAGATTGGAGAAAATGATCGGCGAAATAATCGACGGTGCATGCTCTTTCACATAATCCAGGTCAACTTCCATAATCGGTTGACCCGCTGCGACCAGGTCGCCTTCCTTGACCAGCACATTGAAGCCTTGGCCTTTCAATTTCACGGTATTGACGCCGATGTGGACCAGCACTTCTTTACCGCCGTCGGACATAATGCCGATGGCATGTTTGCTTGGAAACACGTTAAACACCTTACCGTAAACCGGGGAAGCGATCGTACCGTCATGCGGCAGAACCGCAAAGCCGTCGCCCGTCATTTTCTCGGAAAATACCGGATCGGGCACTTTCGTAATATCCATCAATTCGCCGTTAATCGGCATGACGATGTCTTCCTTGATGATCGCGTCGCCGTCTTTGGCGGCCTGTGCTTCAGCTTCAGCCGGTTTCGGCTGATTGTTTACATCGACCTTAGGCGCTTTGCCGTTCATAATATCGGCAATTTGCGATTTGATCGTATCGGAACGCGTACCGAAGATCGCTTGAATGTTGTTGCCGACCTCCAGCACGCCGGAAGCGCCCAGTTTTTTGAGGCGATCCTTGCTGACGTTGCCCTTTTCTTTCACTTCCACCCGAAGGCGGGTAATGCAGGCATCCAGATGGACGATATTTTCTTTGCCGCCGAGAGCGGCAAGGATGTTGTGCGGAAGCTCGTCTTGCGTGACCGGCCCTTTCGCCGTCGTATCGTCATCCTCATCGGACGGATCTTCCCGGCCCGGCGTCTTGAGGTTGAATCTGCGGATAACCCACCGGAACCCGAAGTAGTAGATCACGGCGAATACCAAGCCCACGATGATGACGTACCACCACGGCGTACGGTTCGGAATAACCCCGAAGATCAAGAAGTCGATCAGACCGCCGGAGAACGTCATCCCGATTTTTACGCTAAGAAGCTGCATCGTCATGAAGGACAAACCGGCGAAAATCGCGTGTACCGCAAACAATGCCGGAGCTACGAACAGGAATGAGAATTCGATCGGTTCGGTAATCCCTGTCAGGAATGAAGTTAAAGCTGCCGAAGCCATAATCCCGGCAACATATTTCTTGTTCTCAGGTCTGGATTCTTGATAAATCGCCAGCGCAGCTGCCGGAAGACCAAACATCATGAACGGGAATTTACCGGTCATAAACGTACCGGCCGTAAATTGTACGCCATCGCGGAGCTGTGCCATAAAGATTTGTTGATCGCCGCGCACCAGCTGTCCGGACTTATTCACATATTCCCCGAATTCAAACCAGAACGGAGAGTAAAAAATATGGTGCAGCCCGAAAGGAATCAAGGACCGTTCCACGACCCCGAAAATAAATGCCGACAAGGTCTGGTTTTGCTCCAGCATGTAGTGAGAAGCGGAATTCAGTCCCGTTTGGATCGGCGGCCAAATCACAACCATGATCAATCCGAGCAGCACGGAGGTCGCCGCTGTCATGATCGGAACGAACCGTTTCCCCGCAAAGAAACCTAAGTAAGACGGAAGCTCGATTTTGAAAAATTTATTGTACATGTATGCCGCAAGTATACCGACGATAATCCCGCCGAACACCCCCGTTGCCAGCGTCGGAATTCCAAGAACGTTGGCGTAAGCGGCATCCGTGCCAACCATGGATGGAGTAATGCCGATAACCGTACTCATCGTCACGTTCATGACGAGGTAGCCGATGATGGCCGCGAGCCCAGCGACCCCCTCGCCGCCGGCAAGGCCAACCGCAACGCCAACCGCGAACAGCAAGGCCAGGTTGCTGAAAACAATTTGGCCCGCATTCATCATGACGGTTGCGACCGCATGAACGGGGTGATTATTCAAACCTGGCACGAGGTCCAGGAATTCCGGGCTAACCAGCATGTTCCCGATACCGAGCAGCAAACCTGCAGCAGGCAGCAGCGCGACAGGCAACATAAGTGCCTTACCGACTCTTTGTAAAACACCAAAAAACCGTTTAAACATAAACATCCTCCTGTGTCGTATCGTGGTGTACCAAGCAACTAAAAAAGCATGAGCCAATTAAGTTATTTGCTGTAACATTCTGCTTACGGATATAATGCCCCGCAAACCGATGATACAAACAAAAAACCTTATCAACTCATGCCTGATCGAATCAGTCACACATTGTGATTATTCAGTTGTTGTCAGAATGATCATAAGGATTATAGCAGACCATCCAAATAGTTGCAAGCAACCTAATGAATATTTGAAGGTGCCACCCGGTGAAGATGCATCGTCAAATAACTGACTTCCGCTTGATATACGGGTTTGTTCAGTTTCTGCTCCATAATTTTCGTAAGCTTGGTAGCCAGTGAATAGAGAACCGGATATTCTTGTTTCAGCAGCATCTCCAGCTTGTCCACTTCCCCGACTTGTTCTCCGCGGCGAACCCGCTCGATCGCGAACCGGAGATGCGTAAGAAGCCGGGAATAATCCAGCGAATTGCGCAAAATCGAAAACTGCAAATCCTGCTCGACGACCTCGACCAAATCGGCAATCAATTGGGCATGTCCCCTGACCTCGCTGATATGGCGGTTGGTCATGGCGCTGTTGATGTGGAGCGCGACAAAACCGATTTCGTCTTCGCCCAGATCGACCCCCATTTTTCGCCGAATCAGATCGATCGAATACTCGGCGAGTTCATATTCGAGCGGATAAATCTCCTTGGTCTCGAACAAAAAAGGATTGTGAAAAGCGATGTCCTGCTCGGCCCGTTTGATGGCGAACGCCAGGTGATCGGTAAGCGCGATATGAATATGTTCGTTCAGCTCCGTTTGGGTTCTTTGCGAAATGTACGTAATAATCTCGCCGATAACCTCGATCAACTGCTCGTCCACCTGAGGAAGCAGCTGTTTGTACTGTTCCTGCTCGTGCTGGTTCGTAAGAATGAACATTTTCTCAACCGCTTCAAGGGGAATGGAATCGCCCGTTTTTCGGTTAAATCCTATGCCTTTGCCGATGACAACCACTTCGCCATGCCCCGGGTGGTTCGCTATGATGACGTTATTGTTCAACACTTTGGCCACTAGTAGGCTGCTCACAAATTGCACCTCTTTTTGTCCTATTCTCCGAAACGCTTATGCCCATTATAATCGACCGCAAAAGTACTTGCCAGCCATTTTCATAAGCAATAAAAGCGCCTCGCCACGGCAGCGGGACGCTTTCAGCGTTTATCCTATGCAAAATTACAGGTATTGGCGGGAATTGTCAAGTCGTTTGCTATTTTGTCAACCGGATTCCTCCGAGGCGGCGCTTTCCCGGATAGCGGCTTCCGGTCCGGATTGGGAAATGGCACCGGACGGTCCGGCTAAAGCCGGAGATGGCGGAATGGAGGACGCTGCCGGAGCGGATGGCATTCCCTTACCTTTTGCGAACCCTTGGATCAGACGTTCCAGCTCGATGCCCGATACACTCTTCAGCATTTCCGGCGCGGTCGCCATCAATTCAGTTACATAGTTGCTGACTCGGGAGGCTCCTTCCCCTTTCCCCGTATCCACAACCGTCAATTTATCGATGGAGGACAGCGGAGCGGCAATTTTACCGGCCAAATCCGGAAGCATTTTGACGACGATATCGAGAATCGCGGCTTCCCCAAACTTCTGAAACGCTTCGGCGATTTTCTCTTTCGCTTCCGCTTCGGCAAGACCCCGCAGCCGGATGATTTCGGCATCGGCCGTACCTTTGGCCCGTTCGGCGTCGGCGACTGCCAGCCCCTCCAGCCGTTTCTGCTCCGCGGAAGCCCGCGCCTGCGTTTCGATGGAATATTGCAGGGCGTCGGCCTCGCGCATCTTCCGGGCCTTTTCGGCCTCGGCCGCTTGCTCTACCGCATAGCGGTCGGCATCGGCTTTTTTCTTCACTTCGGCGTCATATTGCTTTTGCCGGACCATAATTTCCTTGTCCTGCAGATCGATTTCCCGCTCCTTGCGAACCAGTTCGACCTTCATCTGCTCTTCCACCATAGTCTGTTTGGCCCGGGCCTCCTGAATATGATAAGCCTGGTCCGCTTCGGCCTTGGCGGTATCCTGTTCTTTCTTGAAGGAAGCAACCTTGAGTTCCTTCTCTTTCGAGGCTTCCGCGATATTCGTGTCGCGCAGCAGTTCCGCCTTTTGCCCCGATTCCTCCGCAAGCGCCTTCTGTATGCGCGAATCCCGAATCGCTTCGGCTTCGGCGATTTCGGCGTCCCGCTTTACCGCCGCGATCCGCGGCTTGCCAAGCGCCTCGAGATAACCGTGCTTGTCGCGAACGTCTTTGATCGTAAAGGAAACGATTTGCAGCCCCATCTTTTTCAAATCCCTGGCCGCGACGCCTTGCACTTCCTGGGCGAATTTATCCCGATTGCGGTAAACCTCCTCGACGGTCATCGCACCGAGAATCGAGCGAAGATGGCCTTCCAGCACCTCTTGCGCTTCTCCCTTCAGAGCTTCGATCGGTTTGCCCATAAACTGCTCGGCCGCCGTCGCCACGTCTTCCACGGAGCTGCCGACCTTGATGATGGCTACACCGTCCGCGGACACAGGCACTCCTTGCTCGGTGTAAACCTCCGGAGTCATCACGTCGAGCTTGTGAGAGAGCAAGGACATGAACTCCGCTTTTTGAAAAATCGGCCAGATAAACGCCCCGCCTCCGCGGACGATTTTGATCTTACGGCCGGATTGATCGTCCGAAATGTTTTTTCCGCCAAGAAACGAACCTGTCACGATCATCGCCTCGTCCGGACTTACGGTTTTGTAACGCGCCCAAAACGCGATGCCAAGAACGATAATCACAGCAATCACAATCAGGGGAATCAGCAAAAAATCAGGAATGCTCTCTAGCAATCACAACAGCTCCTTCTCGATTTGGTTTCCATACAGCTCCGATACCCGGGCGACTCCGTCCTTGGTATCCACGACGACGACAACCGTGCCTGCGGGGATATCCCGGCGATCCCAACTGGAAGCGATATGCAGCGTATTGCCGGCAACAAATTTGACCATAACTTCCCCGTACCCCTCCTTCGGAATCGGGATGGTCACCTCCCCCATTTTGCCGGGAAGCTCCGCATCGGAAAATCCTGTGGAATTTTCGCTGTTTTCCATCGGTTTCACATAAGCAAAATATACTCCGACCGACAAAAGAACGGCGATGGCTACGGCCAGCAGAAGCTGAGCTCCAGACCCCAGTGCGGTGTACTTGGCAAGCAGAATTCCCGCTCCGCCAAATGCCGTAACCGCCGAGGCGGTCACAACCGGCTTCAGAAAATCGGCGGACATGAAATCGAACACGCCGTCCAGAAAGCTGCCGATCAAATCCCCGATCACCGCACTGATGACCGCAAACAATGCACCACCGATAAAACAGCCCCAAAAAACGGATAACATGCCGTCATTCCTCTCCGAAGCAATATGTAACTATATGTAATTGATACGTAAAATTGCAGGGTATGTTTCGTTTTTCACAGGAAATATCGGCCAATCGGGGTCAAAAAAACGCCTAACCCATGCCATTTTGACGGGTTAAGCGCTTCATTAAACTTAGCATTCTTAAGGATTCATACGCCTGTTACAAAGACATCCGATAGATCTCCAATACATCCTGTTTGTCCAGGCGGGCAAAATTGCCGAACGCGCCGAATTTAACCGCCTTGTCCGCCATATCTTCCAGCCGGCTGCCGTCGATTCCGTAATCGGAGAGACGGCTTGGAGCGCCGATGGAGGTCCAGAACGAACGCAACCCCGCAATCCCTTCCTCCGCAACGGCTTCGTCGCTTTTGCCTTCCGGATTGACGCGGAAAACGTTGATCGCGAGACGCTTGAAGCGGGCAAGATCGTGATGCATATTATATTTCATCCAGTTCGGGAATAGGATCGCCAGTCCTCCGCCATGCGGGATATCGTATACCGCCGAAACGGCATGCTCAATGTTGTGCGTAGCCCAGTCGCCCGCAAGCCCCATATTCAACACGCCATTCAGCGCAAGGGTGCCGCTGAGCAGAATCGTTTCGCGGTATTCGTAATTTTCGAGATCCGAAATCAGCTTTGGCGCCGTTTCGATGACCGTGCGGAGAATCGTTTCACAGAAACCGTCCTGAACCGGTGTATTGGTGGTTTGGTGGAAATAATGCTCGAATACATGCGACATGATATCAACCATGCCGTATACGGTTTGATCCTTCGGCAAAGAATATGTCAGCTGCGGCTCCAAAATGGAAAATGCGGGATAAACGAGCGGGCTGCCCCAGCCTAATTTTTCTTGAGTTTCGTCGCTTGTAATCACCGAATTGCCGTTCATTTCCGACCCGGTAGCCGCCATCGTCAGGATCGTACCCAGCGGCAGCGCGCTTTGTGGAACAGCTTTGCGCTCCGCGAAATCCCACATGTCCCCGTCGTATTTTGCGCCGGCCGCAATCGCCTTGGAGCAATCCAGTACACTGCCTCCGCCTACGGCAAGCACAAGCTGAATACCGTTCTCCTTGCACAGTTGGACGCCGCGATGAACCGTAGATAAGCGCGGATTCGGCTCAACGCCGGACAATTCCGTCACTTCGGCGCCGATCTCCCGTAAAACAGCGAGGACTTTATCATAAAGACCGCTGCGCTTGATGCTTCCGCCTCCGTAAACGAGCAGCACTTTTTTGCCGTGTACCGGAACTTCCTTCTTTAGAGCTTCCAGCCGGTCCTTCCCGAAAATCAGCTTCGTCGGGTTATGAAACACAAAATCGTTCATCATTAGTTCCTCCCACGTATGTCGGGTTTTGTCATATCCATTTCATTATACTTCGCAACCCTTGGGAAAAACTGTGAAGCCTGTCTCAGCAAATTCTGCGCGGCATCCTAAAGCTGAGATTGTTCGGAGGAGAACATACCCTCACCGCGCGGCTTGCTTCCCTTGTCGTCGGGCTCCAGCGTAATTCCGATCGTATCGAACTCAAGGCTGTCCGAAGAGACCGGCATGGCGAGCACCCCCAGGCCAGGGTTGCCGTCCCCCTCGTTCACCCGGAAAGTTCCGGCGCTTGTGGCGACGCCATCCTTGACAAGCCATACTTGATAAGCCTGTTTGGCCGTGGTTTTCGGAGCGCCGTATACATAGATCACAAACTGCTTGCTTGTGCCGTTGTCAATGATGCAGGCGAAGCCGTATGCCTTGGCGTATTCGGCGGACTCAGGGCGCAAAGGAACGGCCAGCTTGATTTGCGACGCGGACACGTTAAGCGCCTTTTCCACCGGTACCGGCGCAGCGCTTCGTTCAAAATACATCCGGAGATTTAAGGCCGAACTTGCCAGGAACAATATAAAAATAACGGAAGCCGTCGCCGTCATAAACCGGCTTCTTCGCATCGCGCTCCGTTTCGCCTGCTCCGCTGCGACAATCGCCCTGCCGAACTCCTGCGACGGCGGAGACGCTGCTGCCCCCGTTGTCCCCATTCCCGCTGCAAAAGCGGCGTCCAGCACCTGCTGCTTCAAATCTTCAGGCGGGTTCATCCATTCCATATCCGAGCCTAACGCCTCCCAGGTTTCCCGCAGCTCCTTCATTTCGGTCCGGCAGGCTATGCAGCCCGGAAGATGACGTTCAAAAGCAAGTCTTTGTTCTTCCGTGCATTCGCCCGTCAGCACGTCGATAAGCAGATCGCAGGACGGTGTGCGTTCCTTGTTCAAGGTCATCCCTCTCCTTCCGAAATCAGATGCCTGCGCAGTATTTTGAGCGTCTGATGCAATCTGTTTTTAATCGTTCCAAGCGGCTCCCTGTAATGAACCGAAAGCTCCTTCAGGGTGTATCCCTGCCAGTAAAAATGCTCAAGCAATTCGACCTGCTGCCGGGAAAGATAACGGTAAGCGCCGCGGATTTGCCGGATCAGCGACTCGCGCTCCGCGCTTTCCTCCGGCGAAGCTTCGTTGCCCGCAATCCGCTCTAATTGTCCGGAATCGTAAGGGGCGATTTCGTCGCTGGCTCTTCGTTCCTTACGCAGCCAATCCACCGTAATATGGCGGGTGACGGTTACAAGCCAGCTCGTAAACCGGCCCTTGCTTGGGTCATAACCCGATTCCGTCGTCCACAGGCGGATAAATACCGATTGTACGACTTCCCGGGCGGCCTGTTCATTCCGCAGCGATTTGACGGCAAAAGAATAAACAAGCCTCGCATGGCGATCGTACAATATCGATAAAGCTTCCTGCCGCTTTTCTTTAACAAGCAGCATCAGTTCGTAATCGGAGAGATTATGCATCGCGATGCCTCCAGAATCGGCTAGAATGACTTGTCCCCTTATCATACCGGAAAATCAAGCTTTGACCACAATTTTGGCGGTCATGCTCGTATGCAAGGAGCAGTGGTAACCGAATTCGCCCTCCTTATCAAACGTAATCGTTTGGGATTCGTTTTGGCCAAGCAGACCGGTATCAAACGAACCTTCGTCCGCCGTGGCCGAATGCTGGGCCGAATCCAGATTGGTAAAAGTGACCGTATCGCCGGGATGAATCTCCAGCGAATCCGCCGAGAAACTGAAATTGCTGATCTCGATAACATGATTCACGCTCTCGGTTTTGCCGGATTTTGGCGAGTCATCGGATTTGGATGAATTCGGTTGAGACGACGAATCCGGTTTGGCCGATCCGGTTGATGCCGTACCGGATTTGCCCGCGGAAGCCTTCGGTCCGGCAGTACCAGTTGCCGGTTTGCCGCCTGCTTTTGAAGCGGAGTCATCATGAGGCGAAGACATATCCATGCCGCTCATATCATCTTTGGATCCCGCGGATTTATCCGGGCTTTTCACCGGCTGTCCCTGCTGCTTCGCGGCTACGGATGAGGAGGAAGCTGTGCCGGAAGATGCGGATGTATCCGTTGAGACGGAAGCGGAAGTATCCGACGAAGAAGAATAATCCGTCTCAGCGGAAGGGCTGTTGCCGGTTCCGGTTGCGGCTGTCTCCTCGGAAGTATCCGTCGGTGTTGTGGCTGTGTTATTCATTTGCTCGGCAGAAATGTTTCCCGATGACGTTTCATTGGTCGAATTGACGGAGGGACCGGCGCTGTTTGAATTGCCGCAAGCCGATAAGACCAGCATAGCGGCGAAAATACCGATGAGAGCTGTTTTTTTCAATTTGTATCATTCCTTTCGTTTGGATTACCCATTATGTATTAGCTAACGCTCATCCCCGAAAGACGGTTTGAATTTTATTTATAAAAATTTAAAAAAACAAAAACAGCATTACCAAGGTTTTACCCCTGGCACTGCTGTTTTGTTCTGTACAAATTCAAACGATTGTAAATCAAATTTCTTGATACCCGGCGGAGAACACGAAGCGGCGGAAGGCCTGCCGCCCGGATTCGGTCGCCTTGAATACTCCGGAATGCTCCAATATCTGCGAGAACTTGAGGCCCACTTCTTCGCGAAGCAGGACTTCGGCTTCCTCACGGACCAGCTTCGTACCCACTCGATCCGTCAACTCCTTGATCCATGGAGCATGAACTTTTAAGGGAGAAGCGGGGTCGGAAAGCGTCCGCTCCAGCAGCGCTGTGTCGCCGCTAAGGATTCCGGCGATATCCGCGAGTTCTTCCTTTAATCGTCCCGGCAGGATGGCGAGGCCCATGACTTCGATCAGGCCGATGTTTTCTTTTTTGATATGATGCATTTCCCGGTGCGGATGGAAAATACCTTCGGGATGCTGCTCGCTCGTGCGGTTATTCCGCAGAACGATATCGGCCTCATATCCCCCGTCCGCGCTGCGCCGAACGATAGGAGTGACCGTATTATGCGGAACGACTTCGCCGGATTCCTCCGAAAAAGCGTACACTTCCGCATCGGGATCGCTGTAAGCTTTCCATTTCTCGTACAAATCGTCCGCCGCTTCGAGCAGAACGTCAGGATTTTGCCCGTTCAGACGGAGCACCGTCATCGGCCATTTCACGATGCCGACCTTCACACCGGCAAATTCGGGATGCTCGAAGCTGGCCTCAACCGGCGCTTTTTCCAGCGGAAACTGATGTCTGCCGCCCTGGAAATGGTCATGGGTCAAAATCGATCCCCCTACGATCGGCAAATCCGCGTTGGAACCGATGAAATAGTGCGGGAAGCTTGTCGTAAAATCAAACAGCCGTTTGAACGTTTGCCGCGTCAGCTTCATCGGC
This sequence comes from Paenibacillus terrisolis, assembly GCF_056171975.1. Classification (NCBI taxonomy): domain Bacteria; kingdom Bacillati; phylum Bacillota; class Bacilli; order Caryophanales; family Paenibacillaceae; genus Paenibacillus; species Paenibacillus terrisolis. The sequence goes on from NZ_JBKFGG010000008.1 coordinate 252,291, forward strand.
ACATGGTCATGTTGAAACACGATGCAGTGCTCGTTGTAGTAAACGTATGGCGAGTATTGGAAAAACCATGACTCTCCGCTAAGCTCCAGCGGAATCACGCGCAAATTTTGCCGGGCGGGATGGTTGAGCCGTCCCGCGTAACCGACGTTCTCGCGGCAGAGCTGACATTTCGGATAAATCGGTGGAGGAAGCAGCTTGGCCATAGCGATTTCCTTCGGATTTTTCTCCGGTTTGGACAGATTGATCGTAATCTCCATGTCGCCATATGGCGTAGGCTGGCTCCAGTAAATATTTTGCGAGATGCGGTCCATCCGAATGTAGTTGCTGTCGACCGACAGCTTGTAAAACGAATCCGTTGCCGCCTTGATCCCTTTTTCTTTTTCCGTCTTCCGGAAGGCGGCGATCGTCTCGGACGGACGGGGCATCAAGAGGCCCATGATTTTGGCGTCCAGCAAATCCCGATACGTGGACGTATCCTCCGGAATAAGCCCGATCGTGACGCCGTAGTCGATTAATATTTCAAGTGGCTGCTGGGGACCGTTAAGCGGTTCTTCCTCGACTGTTCCGGCAAAGGGTTCGTCAAAGGAGAACAATTCCATCAGGCGATTACGCGAATAATCCACGTCCCACCAGTCCATCATTCCTTGCTCCAGCGCATAGTGAACCAGCCGTTCAATCGCATGCAAAACGTCTTGTATGTTTCTCTCGTCTGCTCCCATCTCGCTTCAGCTCCTTAGTTGTCCTTATACCCGTTCGGATGATTCCGGTGCCACTCCCAAGCACTGCGGATAATATCCTCCAGCTTGCCCAGCGCGGGATTCCATCCCAAAACCGTTCTTGCTTTATCCGAAGAAGCGATCAGCACCGCGGGGTCTCCGGCGCGGCGCGGACTTACCACTACCGGGAAATCGATGCCGGTTACTTCGCGAACGACGGAGATGACTTCTTTGACCGAGAAGCCTTGTCCGTTTCCGAGATTGAACACGTTGCTGTCACCGCCGCCGATCAGATGATCCACCGCCCGAACATGCGCGTCCGCCAGATCGGTAACGTGGATGTAATCACGTACGCAGGTCCCGTCCGGCGTGTTGTAATCGTCTCCGAAAATCTGGATCGAAGGACGTTGCCCCAGCGCCGTTTGCAGAATAAGCGGGATCAGATGGCTTTCCGGCCGGTGATCTTCGCCGATTTTTCCGCTCTCGTGCGCCCCGGCGGCGTTAAAGTAACGCAGCGCCACGTATTTGATGCCAAGCACCCGGTCAAACCAGGCCATCATCCGTTCCATCGTCAGCTTCGTTTCCCCATAAACGTTGGTTGGATTCGTAGGATCGTTCTCCTCGATCGGCACCTTTTCCGGTTCGCCATAGGTTGCGGCCGTGGAAGAGAACACGATCCGGCGCACGTTCGCCTCATCCATCGCTTCCAGCAGGCAAAGGGTACCGTAAACATTGTTGTCGTAATATTTGACCGGCTTCTGCATGCTTTCTCCAACCAGCGAGTTCGCGGCAAAATGAATCACGGCTTCAATCTCGTTCTCCGCAAACAGCTTGGAGAGCAGCGCCTTATCGCGCAAATCGCCTTCGTACAGCTTGCCGCCCAGCAGCGCATCCCGATGCCCGGTTTGCAGATTGTCGAGAACGACGACTTCACGGCCACGGCTAAGCAGCTCCGCCACAGTATGCGAACCGATATAGCCGGCTCCTCCGGTTACCAATATCGCCATAATCAGATCTCTCCTTTCATTTCGTGTACCCCGTCGCCTACGCCGCAGACGTAAAAATCGCCTTCCAGCCCGGTGCGCTTCAGATAAGCTGCTCCGACTTCCTTCACGAAGCGGTCGACATCGTCTTCATGCACCAGCGAAACAGTGCAGCCGCCAAAACCTGCGCCGGTCATCCGCGCGCCCAGCGTACCCGGAATTTTCCGTGCTTCCTCCACCATCACGTCTAGCTCCGTACAGCTAACTTCGTACAAATCACGAAGCGAGTCGTGGGAATCGTTCATCAGCTTGCCAAAAGCCTGCAAGTCACCGCTGCGCATTGCCGCCACCGATTCCAGTACGCGGGCGTTTTCCTCTACGACATGTTTGGCGCGGTTGTACAGTACTTCCTCGTTGAAATCGCCTTTCAATTCCTCAAGCTGCTCCGGCTTCAAATGAGCCAGATAGCTAAGTCCCGGTTCCCGCTTCTGCAAAATTTTCAATGCCGCATCGCATTGCCCGCGGCGCTCGTTGTACTTGGAATCCACAAGGCCTCTGCGTTTATTCGTGTTGCCGATGACGAGCTTATACGCTCCCGCGCGGAACGGAACCCGCTCGTATTCCAGCGTGTCGCACATCAGCAGGATCGCATGATCTTTGGCGCCGTTGGCTACCGCGAACTGATCCATGATGCCACTGTTTACGCCGACGAACCCGTTTTCGGCTCTTTGGGACAGACGAGCGATTTCGACGGTATCCGTTTCTTTGCCTTCAACGCTGAGCAGCGCGTAAGCCGTAACGACTTCGAGCGACGCCGAGGAAGACAAACCGGCCCCGTTCGGGATTTCACCATGGAACAGCAGGTCATACCCGCTCGTCAGCTCTACGCCGAGCTTCTTCAATTCCACGATAACACCAAGCGGATAGTCGATCCATTCCCCGGTTTTGCTTGTGCCGAGTTCTTCGAGACTCAGTTCCGCCGTATAAGGCAAATTCATGGAAATAAATGACACCTTGCGGTCATTCCGTTTCCGAATCGCCAGCGTGGTGCCGAACTCAAGAGCGGCAGGCAGCACATAGCCGCCATTGTAATCGATGTGCTCGCCAATCAGGTTGACCCGGCCGGGCGCATTGAAAATACGCAGTTCTTCCGCGCTTTCGCCATAGCTGGATATAAACAATTGTTTCATTTCATGCTTGTTCATGTCACGTACACCCCATCTTCATGGAATTTTTGTTCCTAGTTCCAGTATAAAAGAAAACGTTGCTCTTTGATAATGCATCTTTGGGAGGAGTATATAGATAAATGTGACTTTAGAGGGTAAAATAGAAATGGGGATGATCCTGGGAGGTGTGTTCATTTGATGGCGGAAAAAGAAACCTATAGCGCGGCTGCCAATCCTGAGGTGCAAATTACGGACGACCTGCATGTCCTCTTTGCCGGGGAAAGCCAAACGCGAGCCGATCATCGGCTTGGTCCGAAAGTATATGATTATTTTCTGCTGCATTTCGTTGAGGCGGGAAAAGGAGTTTTTCACACGGAATACGCTCTGTATGAACTAAGCGAGGGAGACTGCTTTTTGATCCATCCGGAACAGCTCGTCAGTTACGCTTCCGATTCCCGTGAACCCTGGCGCTACCGCTGGATCGCTTTTACCGGGGAAAAAGCGGCCGAACTCGTTCAAAGAGCCGGATTTACTCCCCAAGTGCCTGTATTCCGTTCCGAAAAAGCGGAAAGTCCGATTCCCGGACTGCTCAAAACCGTTTTGACGGCATTCCGGAGTAAAAAAAACAGTGCCCATCTGCTTTCGCTCGGACTGCTTCATCAAATCATGGCGGAAGCGGAGGATTCGCTCGTTAAGGAATTTCCGCTCCATTCGGGTGAATCCGGCGTACAACGGATCGTCAAGCAAATGATCCACTACATGACGAGCCAATATGCGCACCCCGTATCGATTGAACAAATGTGCGCCAGCCTCGGTTATAACCGTGCTTACTTGTCCCGGATTTTCAAGAGAGAAACCGGCATTACGCCCGTTACGTACCTGCTGAAGCTCAGGATCGACAAGTCCCGCCAGTTGCTTCGCGAACGTCAGGAGCTGTCGATCGAGCAAATCGCCGCTTCCGTCGGCATGACGGACCCTCTTTATTTCTCAAGACAGTTCCGCAGACTCCACGGCCAATCTCCCAGCGAATACCGTAAATCGCTGAAATAGCGCGAAAAAATTGAGCTACGGGATGAAAGTATGGAGGCAGCCGTGGGAAATTGTTCTTCCGATCGCTGTTGTTCGCGGATTTCTCTGATCAACTAAATTCATAAGAAGCAGAAATCCGCTCACAAAGGCGACCACTGGCGTTTCTGCCAGAACATTTCCCACTCATGCCGGTTTACTTTTTTAATTCAACTTATTAGTTGGGAGCGGGGAACCGCCGATGAATGCCTGGACTTCGCCTAGCACCTTGCCAATCGGTTCCGTAATCAAGAGATCGGCCCGGCTGTCGTAAGGGGTGGCGGAGGCGTTTAAGAGAACGGTATGCGAACCCCTGAAATAAGTGACCAGATGGGCGGCCGGCTGCACGGTTAACGAGGTACCGCCGATCAGCAGCAAATCCGCTCCCGCGATGGCGGCGACGGTCTCATGTATAACCTGGTCATCCAAATTCTCTCCATATAAGACGACGTCCGGCTTAACGACCCCGCCGCATTTGCCGCACCGGGGAACGGCTTCAGAGCTCGCCATCACTTCGTTTAAGCTGTGGAATTGTCCGCAATCCATGCAGTAATTGCGATGAATCGAGCCATGCAGTTCCAGAACGCGGCGGCTGCCTGCCATTTGATGAAGCCCGTCAATGTTTTGCGTCACGACGGCGTCCAGTTTTCCGGACTGCTCCAGGTTCCCCAAAAATAGATGAGCCGCATTGGGACTGGCTTCCGGATGAATCATTTTCGATTTATAGAAATCGTAAAACACCTCGGGATGCCGGTCAAAAAAGCGCCGGCTCAAAATTTCCTCCGGAGAATAAGGGGAATTGACCTCCGATTGATACAAACCCGCCGCCGAACGAAAATCGGGAATCCCGCTTTCCGTCGAGATGCCTGCCCCGCCGAAAAATACGATTTTCCGGCTTTCCCGTATCCAGGATGCGAGCAGCTCCGTTTTTCTTTCAGTCATGTTCAGGTTCCTCCTTAAAATGAAAAGATATGCAGGCCCTCATAAAGTTGGATTGGCGGCACGAAGTTCGCCGTAACCGGTCACGATCAGATCGGCGTCAAGCAGGTAGGAAGATCCCGCCCGTTCCCCCTCTTCAGCCAGCCCAATCGAAGCAGCAGCTCCTGCATGTTTGCCCATCTGCATATCGGCATTGCTGTCGCCGATTACGATGGCTTCCTCCGGTTCGATGCCAAGCTCGCGGCAGGCCAGAAGCACCATGTCCGGCTCCGGCTTTCCTTTAGAGACCCGATCTCGACCAACGATGCTGCCGAAGTAATCGCGGATGCCCATCCACTCCAAATGAGTTTCGGCCTCACTCGCGGTATCCGATGTCACAACGCCAAGCGCCAACCCTTGATTGCGGCAGGCTTCGAGAAAATCCGCAACCCCTGTAATCGGCCTGGCTTCGCGCCGTTTTCTCACCTCGGCCATCGCGATGGCGCTGAAACCGCGGATCCTCTGCAACGCTTCGTTCCAGGGAACGCCTGCAACATACAGCTGCCAGGCAAGCAAAGCGGTGACCTCCTCCTCTGTACCCATGGCGAGCGGACCGGTTTTATCATAACCGACGCATTGATTTTCAGCATCGTAAATTTGCCCGAGCAACTGCGATTTTTCGCCGAGCCTTCGCCCCCCAAGACAAGCCAGCTCCCGATCCAGCAAGCCGGTAAGGCGATCGGCCCAACTTCCCCATAACGCCATGAAATCAAGCAATGTGCCATCCTTATCGAACAGCACTCCCCGGCAAGGAATCGGCCTTTTTTTTACGAATATCGCAGGCATCCCGCTCCCCCTATCGCGTACAAGTCTATGTTCCTATTTTACCTCAAAACCGAAGCAGGATTAAGGGCTTCATGATGCATCTTCAGGATTCAAAACTTCGTCATAATTCAATAAGCTGACAGCGTTTTCTATTGTGATTATTATCACAAGAAGCTGCATGCAAAAGGAGTATTTTATTCATGGAAGAATTATTTAAAATTTTGAGTTTCACTTGACCTAAATTGCCAAGCAGAAGCGGATGAAGGAGAGCGGACATAAGTCATGACGGACAAAACCATAATCCAGCGTGGAGAGACGTTTTTTCTTAACCTGCGCTTTCTGCTTATCGTTTGCGTGTTTGTCGGCAATGCGATCGAACCTTTAATTACTCGGTTTGACAGCATGCATTCGCTGTACATTTGGATTTTTACCTTTCATATGCCGTTATTCGTATTCGTTACCGGATATTTCGCCAAGTCCAATCTGTCCGGAGAAGCGGGGCGCAAAGTTCTGCTGCAAACCGGGATGCAGTACATTATTTTTCAAAGTTTGTATTCGCTGCTCGATGTCGCCGTTTTCCGAGTAAAGGACATTCATCATTCGTTTTTTGCGCCTTATTTGCTGCTTTGGTTTCTCGCGAGCCATCTTTGCTGGCGTTTGCTGCTGCTCATCATGCGCAGATGGATTCCGCTGCAGCAAATTGCCGCCTCTGTTGCGCTTGGCGTGCTGGTCGGCTATTTGCAGGTCGGCGGCACTTGGTTCAGCGTGTCCCGAACCTTTGTTTATCTTCCCTTCTTTATCGCGGGCTATCATTTTTCCTTTGCATGGTTCCAAAAGAGCTTCACCCGCAAAGTTCGAATCGCCGCCGGCGTCTTTTCGATTCTTTGGCTTGCCGCTATTGCCGGGCTGGGTCAAGGCGTCGAGCCGGGCTGGCTTTACGGAAATATGACTTTTGGCGAACTTGGAAATCCGCAGTGGTATGACGGCGTATTCCGACTAATGTTGTATCCTGTGCAGCTGCTGGCGGGAATCGGATTTCTGGCGTTTGTTCCGAAAAAAGACGGCGCCGTGACTAATCTCGGCCGGCGAACGTTATACGTCTTTCTGCTCCACGGTTTCATTGTCCGCTTTGCCGCAACCTCCCCGATTTACGCGGATGTTCACGGCATTCAGGGCGCGTTTGCCGTCGTTGCCGGGGCCGTTGTGCTTACGCTGGCGCTCAGCCATCCCTGGGTACGGAAATGCGCGGCACCTATCGTCGAACCGCCCGTCCAGTGGCTGCTCAAGCTGGAACGCAAGGCTTCCGGGCAAATCGAAGCGGCGAGCAAGCAATAATTATTTTTCAAGGAGGATTTCTCGTTTCAAAAGGGGCGAACTATGGTGAATAAATCATACGATAGTCCAAACCATTTTGAAGGAGGGATCTGCATGGCCCGGGGCAACGGCAAAATGAGCCGCGAAGAAGCCGGACGTTTAGGTGGACAAGCCACCTCCAAAAACCATGGCAAGGAATTTTATCAAGAAATCGGCCAGAGAGGCGGAGTGGCGACTTCCAAAAACCACAAGCGAGATTTCTATCAGGAAATCGGCCAAAAAGGCGGAGAGGCGACAGCCTTGAAGCAGGACAAAGAATTCTACCAGCGGATCGGCCGCAAAGGCGGAGAATCGCGGGGCAAAGCATAAGAATATGGAATGAACCGCTTTAGTAACTATCACATCGTGACTCATTCCTTTATATGGAGAAATCTTCGGCTGCGCCGGGGATTTCTTTTTTCGTTTGCTAGAAAAACATAACTACATATGATAGACTTTAAAGAAACCTTTAGCGGTGTAAAGCTTCAATTTAACTATATAACTTGATATGGGGGAAGGTCTCATGACAGCCAAAAAAATGCGTTCCGATATGATCAAAAAAGGCTTTGACCGTGCGCCTCACCGCAGTTTGCTGCGAGCCGCCGGGGTAAAGGAAGAGGATTTCGGCAAACCGTTTATTGCGGTATGCAACTCCTACATCGATATCGTTCCGGGGCATGTTCATCTGCAGGAATTCGGCAAAATCGTCAAGGAAGCGATCCGCGAAGCCGGAGGCGTGCCGTTTGAGTTCAATACGATCGGGGTCGACGACGGGATTGCAATGGGCCATATCGGGATGCGTTATTCGCTGCCGAGCCGCGAAATCATCGCCGATTCGCTGGAAACCGTCGTTTCCGCGCACTGGTTCGACGGCATGGTCTGCATTCCGAACTGCGACAAAATTACACCGGGCATGATGATGGGCGCGCTTCGCGTCAACATCCCGACCGTCTTCGTCAGCGGCGGCCCGATGAAAGCCGGCGTAGACAGCAAAGGCCGCAAATTGTCGCTAACCTCCGTATTTGAAGGCGTGGGCGCTCATCAAGCCGGTCAAATCAGTGACGACGACCTCATGGAGCTCGAGCAATACGGCTGTCCGACTTGCGGTTCCTGTTCCGGCATGTTTACGGCCAACTCGATGAACTGCCTCGCCGAAGCGCTTGGGCTTGCATTGCCGGGCAACGGCACAATCCTTGCCGTAGCCGAAGAACGCCGCGAATTCGTCAGAAAGTCGGCCAAACAGCTCATGGAGCTGATCAAGCTTGACCTGAAGCCTCGCGACATCGTTACCAAAGAATCAATCGATAACGCGTTTGCGCTGGACATGGCGATGGGCGGTTCCACCAATACCGTGCTTCATACGTTGGCTCTGGCTCAAGAAGCCGGTATCGATTATCCGCTGGAACGCATCAACGAAGTGGCTAATCGGGTGCCTCATATCGCAAAATTAGCGCCTGCTACCGATATTTTCATCGAGGATGTTCACCGGGCAGGAGGCGTCAGCGCCGTGCTCCACGAATTGCTCAAAAAACCGGGCGCCATTTACGGAGATCAATTGACCGTCTCGGGCAAAACAATTGCCGAAAACGTCGCAGGTTGCGAAATTCTGGATACTTCCGTCATTCATCCGATCGACGCTCCTTATTCCGAAAAAGGCGGCCTGGCGATTTTGTACGGCAACCTGGCCCCCGAAGGCTCCGTCATCAAGGTCGGCGCGGTTGACCCTTCCGTCGGCGGCTATCATAAAGGTCCGGCGGTTTGCTTCGATTCCCAGGAAGAAGCGCTCGAAGGCATCGCCGGCGGCAAAGTCAAAGAAGGCTGCGTTGTCGTCATCCGCTATGAAGGGCCAAAAGGCGGACCCGGCATGCCTGAAATGCTCGCGCCGACTTCCCAAATCGTCGGAATGGGCCTTGGCGCCAAAGTCGGCCTGATTACCGACGGACGTTTCTCCGGCGCTTCCCGCGGCATCAGCATCGGCCATATCTCACCGGAAGCCGCTGAAGGCGGTCCGATCGCGTTCGTTCAGGACGGCGATATCATCGAACTTGATTTGAATAACCGCAAAATCGAGCTGCTGGTCGACGAAAAAGAGCTGGACAGCCGGCGCGCCAACTGGAAAGGGTTTGAGCCGAAGGTGAAGACCGGCTACCTCGCCCGCTATTCCAAACTGGTGACCAACGCCAGCTCCGGCGGCGTTTTGAAAATCTAATCCGGCAAGCCAAAGATCAAAAAGCCGGTTCCCGAGAAGTAAGCGCTACTTCCGGGAACCGGCTTTTCGTATGCTATGCGAGATTAATGATAAGGAAGCGAAGGGGTCAACACCGCTTCTTCTTCCTGCTCCGGCTCGGGCTGCTTTTCTGCAATCAGCTTGTGGTGGGAGCCGACTTTCGAATACTGGCCGACGAGATGATCGATCGGCATCACGATCAGCTTGGGCACCATGGCGCTCGGTTGCGCCGAAGGCTGCTTCAATCTTGAGGTTCCTGCCGGATGAATGACACTCATCAATAGCTTCAAATAAATTTTCGTCGAACTTGCGAACAATCCCTTAGGCAAATCCGCGACCGTAAACCCGAATTGCTCCGGTCCGCGGTTGATCATGCTGACGCCGTAAAGCGCTTTAACATCATGCAGCTCCGGATGGCTGACCACGTACTGAGCCAGCTCGGGCAGCGTCTTCTCAACCCCTCGGATCATTTGAATGGCCACCTGAACCGAGGTTCTGGACCGTGAGCCGATCTGGAACAGCTTCTTATTATCGAAATGAAGCTCAATTACCCGGTCTCCGTTTGTCAATGAAGCTCCGCCGACCAGCATCAGCGTATCGCCATGATAAGAGGTGACCCGAAAATGGAATATCGGATCCTCTTCGTTCGTTGTCTTGAGCCGAAATATCAGATGGAATAATTTCTCCCAAAGCAACCACAAGGCAACGATAATCCGCTTGGTTCTTGATATCGCAGGCGGACGTTTTGATCTCGACTCGGATGGAGCGGATGCGGCTTCCCCGGTTTTTCTAGCCTTTTTTTGTTTAAGCGCTTCGGTTTGTTCCATCAGTTCATCGATACGAATGCTTTTAAGTCCGCGGCTTTGCGCTTCATTCAAAACCCTTTCCAAAGCGATCAGCATTTCTCCCGGCGCTCCGGCGTTTGCGCCAAGCGTCGTTCCGCAATCATGAAGCAAAAAGATTTCTCCGCCCCGCAGCTTCTTCATCATTCGCTGCGTTAACCGGTCGGCTCCGACCTTCTGGCGCCAATCTCCGAACATCGCGGACCAAAGCACAATTTTCGTTTCTCCGCGCTTCGCGAAATCGAATAAATTCACAATTCCCCAAGGCGGACGGTAATAATGCGTATTGGTTCCCGTGATGTCATGGACGATTTTGTTCGTCTTCTGAATTTGTTTCTTCACGGCATCAGGCCCCATGAGCCAATTGGTCTTGTGCACGTAATTATGAATACCGATCAAATGTCCTTCATCATGCATCCGTTTGATCAATTCGGGGTATTTTTCGGCATTGGAGCCCACAACGAAAAATGTGGCCTTGGCTCCGAACCGCTTCAGCAAATCCAGCAGAAGCGGGGTATATGTAGGATCCGGGCCGTCGTCGAAGGTAAGGGAGAAACTTCCTTCCCTAGCTCCGTGCTTAAAAACGTGAAAACCGAATATACGGGTGATCAAACCGGGAATGAAGGCATAAAGGGTCGATATATAAAATAACCACAGCAGCAAAGTCTCCATGCGCTTTCCCCACTTTTCTATGATTCAATGACTTTGGCACGCTCTACAGCATAGCATCTACACTATTTTATCATATACACCCGTGGTTAGGCGCTTTTTTTTGGAAAAGTGCACGGAACATTCGCGCTCGAAATTATGTCACAATCGCTGCAGAGACGCCGATTCATAGGCAGCAAGCATGTCCATCGTCCGCCGAAACATCTGTGTGGCTTGATTCGAAGAACCGGCCGGACGATTCTCCGCGAGCACCGCTACGGCATATTTCGGCGATTGTATCGGGCCGTAGCCAATGAACCATTGGTGATTCATCGGCTTTCCGTTTTTCTTGACCTGAGCGGTCCCTGACTTGCCCGCCAGATCCCAGACTGCCCGATCGAGTTCGCGGCCAGTTCCGTCCGTAACCACCTCCCGCATCCACGACAGCAGCCTTCCCGCGGTTCTACCCGAGATTTGCCCTAAAGGAGAAGGAGAAGTTTGAACCGGAAGCTTGGCCAAAAGGGAACCGTCCTTGTAATCAATCTCGCTGACCAATCGAGGCGACAAGACTTCCCCGCCATGCAAAAGGGTTACGACGAGATTGGCCGCTTGCAGCGGGGATACCAGCACGTTTCGCTGTCCGATTGCGGTCTGAGCGCGAACGCCTCCATCCGCTTGAACCGAATCCTTGAAAATGGCTCCGGCCTCCTCCTGATCGATTTGGCCCAAGGCTTCCACTCCGAGAAAGTTTTCATTCTCCCAGCCGACTTGCCGCCCAAGTCCCAATTTGGACGCCGTTTCCGCTATGCTAGAAGCCGACAAACGTTCGCCTAGCGTGGCAAAAACAACGTTGCATGAATTCGCGAATCCTTGTTCCAGCGTAATATCTCCATGCCCTCCTTCTTTCCAGCAAGAGAGCCCATATTTACCATATTCGCCGGAGCAATAAAAATGCTCGCCCGGATAAGAAACTTTATTGTCCAACGCGGCGGCGGCAATTACCGTTTTGAAGATCGATCCCGGAACCGCTGCTTTTACAGCCCGATTGCTCCAGTTTCCGCCATCCAAATCGATATGTCGCGGATCGTAGAACGGGAGAGAAACCATGGAAACTACATTCCCTGATGCCGCATCCAATACAACGATAGCCCCCTCTTCAATCTTCATTTCCATAGCGAGCTTCTCAATGTCCTGCTGAATTTGCATGTCGATTGTCGTTCTGACTTGCAAGGGGTAATAGCGGCTATTTTCCGCTTTTACCCTCGTTCCGATTCCGGGCAGAGGGCGTTTCTGCCCATCCACCGCATAATAGGCCCTGATTCCGCCATTACCGCGCAGAAAATGGTCAAATGTCCGTTCCAAACCGGAGGCACCCACCTGAAGAGTAATCGGAAGGTCCGGATGCTGATGGTTAACATGCTGAATATTTCGAATCACATCCGGGCGTTGGGCTACATAACCCAACCACTGCATCCCGTTTTCCCCTGCATGGTAGCGAGAGACGTAGGGAAGAATTTCAAACCCTTCGACGGAGGCCAAACGCCCTGCCTCCGCCTCCGTGAGTTTAAGCGGTTCCTTGCCTTTGCTGTCCGGCCAGACATAAGCATTATCCAACCTTTTCCAGGTCTGTCGCAGCTTTTCGGGAGTCGTTTTCAGAAGCTTCGCCATTTGGGCAAGCGTTTTAGAATCAGGGAGTTTTTTAACCGGAAAGAGAATCGGCGACCAAGCCATATTCCCGGTCAAAGGATGCCCATTCCGGTCCACAAAATGACCTCTTCCCGGATCAAGTTCGATGCCTTCCTCCCGCTGCCTGACCGCAAGCTCATTGATTGTTTTCCCGCCGACGGTGACAGGATGCAGCGCAGAGGCCGATTGTATCCAGGCGATTCGTACGGCAAAAAAGGCGAATACCGTCGCAAACCCCAGCATGATGTAAAATATGCGTTTTTTCCGCAATAATGGCATATTGAGCCCTCCATTTCTCTTCCCATTATTTCCTGGGAAAAGCTCCTTCACACCAGCCGTGTAAAATGTTCTTTCGATCGCTGTCCCCGGATTTCTTGGATTGATCCAATTCAAATGGAGTAGAAATCCGGTCACAAAGGCGAACGAAGCCTATGCTTCCGATGCAGCTTTTTTTCAAAAAGCTTTTAGCTTCTGCCAGAACATTTCACACTCTTGCCCAGCTACTTTCTTAGGTTCAATTTATATAAAAAATAAACGTAAATTGGCAGCAAGCAAAAAAAGCCCCCGGATCCGTTTGGATCAGGGGGCTTTTTGAAATCGATTTATAATTTACACCGTGAATTTGGACAACGATTCTTTCAGGCCGGTCGAGACATTTTCCAGCTTGTTCGAGAGTTGCACCAATTGATCTCCGACCGTTTGTTGTTCGCTGCTGAGCGAAGCCACTTCTTCCGAAGTTGCCGAGGATTGCTGGGCAACGGCGCTGACATTGCTCATTGCTTCGGACAGAACGAATTGGGATTGATTCAATTCGTCGATGGAAGACGTCACCGAATCCAAATGCCGGACGAATCCGTCCATTTGCTCTTGCACCGAAACGAAGATTTGGCTTGTTTCTTTGACCGAGCTGATTTGCTCTTGGAACAGCGGAGCCGCATCGGACAAAGCTTTGACGGTTTCGTTCATTTCCTGCTGGATCTTGTCCGTAATTTGTCCAACCATCGTAATCGATTGACGGGATTGATCCGCAAGTTGACGAATTTCGTCGGCGACCACCATGAAGCCTCTTCCCGCGGCGCCTGCCCGGGCCGCTTCGATCGTAGCGTTCAGGGACAAAATATTCGTTTGCTGCGTAATGTTCTGCATCACTTCAAGCACTTTCATAACGGAAGAAGTACTCGCCTTCAAGGAATCGACTTTTTCAGTCAACGCATTGACCATTTCCCCAGTGATATTCGTTTTCTGCAGGAGATTGTTCAAATACTCGGTACCTTGTTGGCTGGACTTTTCTACCTGATGAGCTGAAGCTTCCATCTCTTTGTTCGTTTGAATGACATGCTGCATTTGAACGGAAATATTCTCCGTCAATTCATTGCCGCGTTCGGCCTCGTTGGCTAGGCTCGTAGCTCCGTTGGCGATTTCCTCCGTCGCTACCGCAATTTCCTTCGCCGACAACGCCGTTTTATTGGATGCCTGCGTTAGTTCGGTTGCCGTATCCAGCACATCCTGCGCCGAATCGTTGGTCTGTCTGACGAGCTGCGTAATATTCTCCATCATAATATTGAAGCTTTGCGTCAGCTGTCCGATTTCATCCTGCGTTTTCAATTGCAGACGGACATTCAAATTCCCCTTGGAGCCTTCCTCCATCAGGTTTCTCAGCTTAGCCAGCGGGTGAGCGATCATGCGGACCATCCAAATTCCGATCAGAATGGCGATAATGGCTACAACCAGAAGGGAAACGAAGGTCAGGATCAGGATGCCGTTCGCGTCTTTGGTCAATTCGGCGATTCCAACCGACCCCGCCAGCTTCCAGCCTGAAGTTTCCTGCGTGTTGAATACGGCTAGTACACTATTGCCGCCGGCGTCCTTTGTCCGTACACTTCCGGAAGCTTCATCTTTGGCCAGAGTAAATTCCGACTTTTTGCCTTCGTCTTCGGCAACGGAAGAGGCGACAACGATATTGTCCGGATTGATGATTTGCAGCTTCGATTTGTCTCCCAGCTTAACTTCTTTCAAATAATCGTTCAAAATTTCAAGATTAATGTCGGCGACCAAGATGAAACGTTTCATGCTGTTAACGCTTTGTACCGATCTGGCCAACCGGAATACGGCCGCGCCCGCATTTTTGTCTGCAGGCACATTCATCCAGAGCGTTTTCGTTTCTTTCGACAAATCCTGGAACCAGGCTTCATCTCGCACTTCATCCAAGAATGCCGTATTGGTGCTGCCCGAGCTTACATCTTCAACGATTTTATCGGCCGACAGCATGTATACCGCGGATACGCCTTTCGTCGAGAAGGTCAGTGTATTCAACCGGTTTCTCATTTTGTTGGAAGCCGTGAACCGGTCGTAATCCGAAATATTGGAAAGAGAAGCATCCATGATGGCGTTTTGCATTTCATCATCAAGGAACATTTGCTGCAGATTTTCTTCATACTTTTGTAAAACGATATCGAGCTTTTGAGAAGTCTGAACAATCGTCTGCAAATTCGATTTTTCGGCATTTTTTTGAATCGTGTTTCTGGCCGCTTCGTAAGACAAAATTCCCAGCGCCAATACAAAGATCATGGTCGCAACGAAAAAGATAAGAAACAGCCGCACACCAACCGATTTGGACGGATTGATTTGTTTAGGCAACTTTGCCGTTAGAGATAGCGCTTTCTTTTTCAGTCCCTCTGAATTCACTTTGTTTCTCTTAGGCTGTGTTTCTTGCGAATCCCCTTTCTTCTTTTGTTTTTTCTTGCTGTCAGTTTCTTGTCCTTTCTCTTTCTTTGGAACCAGGCCCATGTTGATCACCCACCACTCTTAATATTGAACGCCCTCTTGGTTATAGGGCAAACTTCCTAAAACAAGTTTCAATTTCTTGACGCCTTCCGTAAGTAAATCATTCGACAATTAATGAGGTTCTCCTCTTTAAATATCGGACTTTTGTTAACTTGATTTGATAAAATTCGCGAATAAAATCAAAAAAGGGCCTTTCGTCCTAGACGAAAGAAAGGCCCTTTTACATATTGCGTTCCCGCTTATTTTCTTTTTCGCATCATATCGAAGTAAGACACCGGCTGATCCACTTTCATTTTGATTTTTTGCAGCGGATGTCTTGCCGCGTCGAGCTCGTTACCCTCCTCATCGTAGATGTTGCCAACGATTTGTTTAAAGAAGGTATTGTTTGGGCCGAAAAACTCGACTTCCTGCCCCGGCTTGAAGTGATTGCGCTGTTGAATCAGCGCCATGCCCGTGGCTTCATCGTAATCCATCACAAGTCCGGCGAAATCATACGGTGCCGCTTTTTCCTCAGGTGCGTAAATATGATCCTCGTGATCCGGAGTATCGTAGAAAAAGCCGGTATTTAGCGGTCGGTTCGCCGCTTTGTTGATCTCATCCACCCACTCCGGCTTCAACTCATAATGCTCCGGATCGGCCATGTAAGCATCGATAGCCTTACGATAGACATTGACGACGGTCGCCACGTAGTGGATCGACTTCATTCGTCCTTCGATTTTGAAGCTGTCCACGCCAACGTCGATTAGATCGGGGATATTCCCGATCATGCACAAATCCTTGGCCCCCATCGTAAACGCGTCGTCGCCTTCCGTGAATAAAGGCTCATCGGCAAATAAATCGTATTTCCAGCGGCAAGACTGGCAGCAGCCCCCGCGATTGGAATCCCGGTCCGTAAAATGATTCGATAATACGCAGCGCCCCGAAAAAGAGGAACACATCGCCCCGTGAATAAACGCTTCGATTTCGACATCGACATGGCTTTTGATTTCCTGAATTTCTTCCAGGCTTGTCTCGCGGCCAAGCACGACGCGCGGCAGGCCTTCTTCCTTCCAGAATTTAACCGCCTGCCAGTTAATCGTCGACTGCTGAGTGCTGAGGTGGACCTCAAGTTCCGGAGCCACGCGATGAGCGGTTTCGACAATAACGGGATCCGCGACAATGATCGCGGAAATTCCAACAGCGGCAAGATTCCGCAAATACTCCTCGATCCCTTCAAGGTCCTCGTTATGAGCGTATATATTGGTGGCGACGAATACTTTTGCGCCGTATTTTTTGGCAAATTCCACGCCTTCCCGCATTTCTTCAAAACTGAAATTATCCGCATTGGAACGAAGGCCGTATTTCTGTCCTCCGATATAAACGGCATCCGCTCCGTAATGGATGGCGAACTTCAGCTTTTCGAGGTTCCCGGCCGGTGCCAACAGCTCGGGTTTCGCCAGACGATGGCGTATCCCCGTATACTTCGGTGCATGCTTCGTTGCAGATTGCATCTTCGTTCACCTCTTTATTTTTGGGATTAACAAACCATCCTTATTTTAAAACACCTGTTCCTTATAGAAAAAGCCGAAGGACAATTCACGATCCGGATCCTGAATCTCCCGGATATCCTCCATCCACGACTCGTTGAACTCATAGCTTTCGGGATCGTTGAAATACGCATCAATCGCTTTCCGGTAAGAAGCAATCACAATTTCGTTATAGCTTGCCGGTTTCAGCAGCGTTTCAATTTTGAGGCTGCTTACCCCGGCTGCGAGCAACAGATGCAAATCTTCCAGAATGCAAATATCGTCCGAACTCATGATATGTGTGCCGTTTTGGTCTTCATAAATCGGAAATTTCTCGTTCGGACGCTCGGCTTCAACCAGGAATAATCCCCGTCCGAGCCCAAGCTGAGTTTCCTCCACGATGGAGCGGCCTTGATGGGTCATGTAGCTCTGGACAAGATGGCGTTTGGAATGATAAATGTTCGTCATGCCATGCACCTGTACTTCCGACTCGATTTGGAGTGCAGGATGCATGCCGATAAGCTCATCCATATTCAGCTCGCGGGCCAAAACAACCCTTGACGCTCCTTTGCTTCCCCAGAAATTGGCCGTGGCGTAATTGGTGGAAGTCATCTCCGCGTTCCAATGCAGCTTGAGCTGCGGAGCGGTCTCTTTGACCGCTCTCAGCACTGCCGGATCGCCGAACTGAACACCGTCCACGCCGCAAGCGGCGAGGCTTCTTACGTAGTCCGCAAGCCCCTCCAGCAATTCATTGCTCATCAAGATGTTAAGGCTAACATAAATATTAGCGCCCTGGCTATGGGCAATTTTTACCGCGTCGGCAATTTCATCGACCGTAAAATCACCGGGAAGCCGCATACCGTATGTGGCTTCCCCAATCAATGCCGCCGTAGCCCCCGCCTTCAAGTAACGCTCCAACTCGGACAACGAACCGGCGGGAACCAGAAGCTCAGGTTTTTGAATCGTCATTGCTTTACACCTCTTTACTGTGCCATCGCTTTGCTTGTTTCGATGTTTTTTAAATGCTCTTTATAGGTTTTTGCAAACAGATGCTCGCCGCTTCCGTCTTTTTTGGTAACATAGAACAGATACTCCGAAGCCTTCGGATTCAGCGCGGCTTCAATCGATTTCAGACTGGGCGAAGCGATCGGTCCGGGCGGAAGCCCTTCATACAGATACGTATTGTATGGACTATCGACGCTTCTCAAATCCGAATTCATCAGCCGTTCCTTCGGCTTATCCAGCACATATTGAACCGTTGCGTCAATTTCCAGCTTCATGTGCTCCTTCAACCGGTTGAAGATAATACCGGCAACGACATTACGTTCCGAATCAACGACAACCTCGCGTTCCACAAGCGCTGCCACCGTCATCAACTCGTTCAAGCTAAGCCCGCTGTGCTTCAACTTTTGGTCGAAATCCGGGATCTCCTTAAGACGTTTGTCGGTCTCTTCCAGCATGCGTGCCACAATCTCGGGCGCTCCGCTGCCTTTCTTCAGTTCGTAGGTTTCGGGAAACAGATACCCCTCAAGCCGGTAAGTAAGTTTCGGATTTGCCGGAATATTCGCAAGCAGCGGGCTTTCGATTCCCGCCGGGTCACCGCATAGCTTGAGAAAAGCCTGCTTATCCACGAAACCTTCCTCGGCCAGCTTGTCGGCCATTTGTTTGACCGTATAACCTTCCGGAATCGTAAAGCGGATCATCTCGGCCTTAACCACGTCGCCGCCGTTCAGCTTGTCGATAATCTCCTCATAAGTCGCCCCGGGTTTAAATTCGTAAGTTCCGGCTTGAAACCGGCTGCCTTCGGACTTCCATTTCAGATACGAAACGAATAAAAACGAGTTTTTGATGAGTCCCTGCTTCTGAAGCAAATCCGCGATGCCTGATGTTCCGGTCCCCGGTTCAATCGTGACTTTAACCGCTTGGTCCGAAGCTTTCACCGGCTGCATGCCTGTGTAAGCATAGATTCCCGCGGCTCCAACCGCCACAACTACTATCAAGATCAATACAACCAGCCATATCAACGCCCTCTTCAACAGCTCAACCCCTTTACAGCCAAAAAGAGCGGTTGTCCCGCCCTTCTTGAGACCATCTATATTGCTTGTGCGAGTCAAATTCCCATTATTCAGGGAAAGTCAATTCGTCATATAACTCCGTCACGTTCTCCCATTCCTCATCGTCATCGATGGTAACGAGTTCCAAATCGCCTTCGGAACCGGTTAGAATTTTGAAAATCTCCGGTTCTTCCGATTCGGAGTCTTCTTCGGAACGCAGAACGGCGTACGACGATCCATCCACGTCAAACTCTTGCTCCACCGCGTAATAAGACGCGTGGCCTTCCTCATCCGACAGCTCCACAACAGGGCCGAAAGCATCGCGCACGCGCGACGTAAAGACCACCTTTTCCGCCGAAAAATCAGTCATTCTCATCTTCTCCATCGAACTCGTCGACCAGGGTGTTGAATGTCTCCTCCACGATTTCCCATTCTTCATCGCTTTCGATCGTATACAGCTTCAAATCGTCGCCGTCTTCCTCGTAACGGAATGCGTATACTTCTTCGCTTTCTTCATCCCCATTATCGCCGGAATCAATTGGAACGACCATCATGTACTTGGCGTCCGAACCGTCTACCTCGAATTTCATGATCACTTCGAATTCTTCTTCGTTGCCCTCTTCATCGGGGATATAAATAATTTCCGGTTCTTCCTCATTGCCGATACGATCTTTAGACATGTCGATCACCCTCACTTTTTACTCTTAGAGTCCAAATAATTTTGCAAAATCAAGCTGGCGGCCATTTTATCAACGACCCCTTTGCGTTTTTTCCTGCTGACATCCGCCTCCAGCAGCGTCCGCTGCGCCGAAACGGTGGTGAGCCGTTCATCCCATAGCTGCACGGGTAAGTTAAGCTTCACCCGCAGGTTATCCGCAAAAGCCATGCATATTTCTCCACGGGGGCCGATAGAGCCGTTCATGTTTTTCGGGAGGCCTACAACGATTTCTTCCACCTCATGCTGTTTCGCCAACTCCGCGATGCGGTCATATTCGTCGCCTTCCCGGCGCCGTTCGATGACCTCAAGGCCTTGGGCGGTCCAGCCGAAAGCGTCGCTGACGGCCACCCCGATTCTCCGGTCCCCGTAGTCCAGACCCATAATTTTCATGAATTTCTCCTAATTCTTAACGATGACCGGCCATATAAAATCGTACCAGTTCTTCGATGAGTTCATCGCGCTCTTTCTTGCGCACCAAACTTCTCGCGTTGTTGTGGCGCGGTATATATGCCGGATCGCCCGACAGCAAGTAGCCGACAATCTGGTTAATAGGATTATATTCCTTCTCCTGGAGCGCTTCGTATACCGAGAGAAGGATTTCCTGTGCCGATGCTTCCTGTTCGTCGCCTTTTACGTTAAACTTGACTGTTTTGTCCATGGAGTCCATGATGACACCTCACTTCTTCAGACATACGTCTTTATGATCGCAGCCGATTTCCTCCGAGCCTTAATCATACTATATCATATCATGGGTTCCATAAGGAAATTTTGTAACGGGAGTCAGGCTTGCGAAGCGATCCACTTCTCGGCAAGCTTCAGCGCTTCATCCAGCTTGGAAGCGTCCTTGCCGCCGGCTTGCGCCATGTCCGGACGTCCGCCTCCGCCCCCGCCGCAAACCGCCGCTACTTCCTTGACGAGTTTCCCCGCGTGCAGGCCCCGTTTGATCTCATCCTGAGGAACGGCAACGACAAAGTTTACCTTGTCCTCCATTTGGGCCCCCAGTACCAGAACGGCATCCGGCAATTTTACCTTAAGCTCGTCGGCCAAGCTGCGCAGCGCGTCCATGCTGCCTGCCTGAACGCGGGCGGCCAGAAGCTTGGTTTCGCCAACCGTAACAACCTGGCTGGTCAATTCACCGGCTTCAATGAAGCTGAGCTTGCTTTGCAGCGATTCGTTCTCGCGGCCCAATTCTTTAAGCTGCTGATACAGAACCTCAATTCGTTTCGGTACATCGGCCACATTTGACTTAAGCATGGATGCGGATTGCTTGAGCAGATCCAATTGCTCATCCATATACAAATACGCGCCTTGTCCGGTGACGGCCTCGATCCGGCGTACCCCGGAGCCGATGCCGCTTTCGCTCACCAGCTTGAAGAGACCGATTTCCGCCGTATTGTTCACGTGGCAGCCGCCGCACAGCTCCAGGCTGTAGTCGCCGACTTTGACGACGCGTACGATATCGCCGTATTTCTCGCCGAACAGCGCCATGGCTCCCAGCGCTCTGGCTTCATCGATCGGTTTCAATTCGATGCTGACCGGCAGGGCTTTCCAAATCTGTTCGTTTACCCGGCGTTCGATTTCCGTCAGTTCCTCCGGAGAAATGCTGCCCAAATGGGAGAAGTCGAACCGGAGGCGCTGCGGTTCCACCAAGGAACCCGCCTGATTGACATGTTCGCCAAGCGTTTCCTTAAGCGCTTTGTGAAGCAAATGAGTCGCCGTATGGTTTTTTACGATATGGCTGCGCAGCTCGCGGCTCACCTCGGCTTGAACGCTTCCGCCTACGCGAAGTTCGCCGGAATCCACCGTGATGAGATGAACATGCTGACCATGCGGAGCTTTGAACAAACCTTCCACGGAAGCAAGGCCGGCTTCACCGCGGATAACGCCGCGGTCGCTTACTTGGCCGCCGCTTTCCGCATAAAACGGCGTTGACTCCAGAATGATCTGCCCCGACTGTCCGGCGCTCAGCACTTCCGCAAACCCATCGTTTACTACGATGGCTACGATTTTGGTAGAAACAACAAGCTCAGTATATCCAACGAACTCGGTTTTAGTCGTAAAATCGGACAATACGCCGCCTTGAACCTTCATGTTGCTGCTCTCGTGACGTGCGGCGCGGGCGCGTTCCCGCTGCTCCTGCATCGCCGCTTCGAAGCCTTCGCGGTCGACGCCGAGCCCATGCTCCGCAGCGAAATCTTCCGTCAAATCGAGCGGGAATCCGTAAGTATCATACAGCTTAAAAGCATCGGCGCCGCTGATCAGCGTACGCCCCTGAGCTTTGGCTTCACCGCTGATATCGGCGAGAATTGCCAGCCCGTCGGTCAGCGTTTCATGGAAACGTTCCTCTTCCGAACGGATCACCTTCTCGATAAACTCGCGTTTGGTCACGATATCGGTATAATAGCTGCCCATAATCTCGCCGACGGTTTCCACGAGGCCGTACATGAACGGTTTATCGAGACCTAACGTTTTCCCGTAACGAACCGCGCGGCGGAGCAAGCGGCGGATAACATATCCCCGGCCCTCGTTGGAAGGCAATACGCCGTCGGCTACCGCAAAGGTCACCGTGCGGATGTGGTCGGCGATGACTTTCATCGCAACGTCGCTGTCTTCGGCGACGCCGTATTTGACGCCGGACAGTTCGGCCGTTTTACCGATGATCGGTTGGAACAGATCGGTATCGAAGTTGGAGTTTACGTCCTGCAGGATCGAAGCAAAACGCTCCAGACCGGCGCCGGTATCTATATTTTTATTCGGCAGCGGCGTATAGCTGCCGTCTTTGTTGTGATTGAACTGCGAGAATACGAGATTCCATACTTCAAGAAAACGTTCGTTTTCGCCGCCCGGATAACATTCCGGATCGGATAAATCTCCATAGGCTTCGCCGCGGTCGTAGAAAATTTCCGTACAAGGTCCGCAAGGGCCTTCGCCGATATCCCAGAAGTTATCCTCAAGCTTCACGATGCGTTCGGCAGGAATGCCGATCTTTTCGTTCCACAACTTGAAGGCTTCTTCATCCTCCGGGTATACCGTAACGGACAAGCGTTCCGGATCAAAGCCGATCCACTCTTTTCCGGTCAGGAATTCCCAGGCCCACGTAATCGCCTCTTCCTTGAAATAATCGCCGATGGAGAAGTTGCCGAGCATTTCGAAGAACGTATGGTGCCGTCTCGTTTTGCCGACATTTTCGATATCATTGGTGCGAATGCATTTTTGGGAATTGGTCAAACGAGGATTTTCCGGCTTTACCCGGCCGTCGAAATAAGCCTTCAGCGGCGCCATGCCGGCATTGATCCACAAGAGCGACGGATCGTTATGCGGGACAAGCGAAGCGCTCGGTTCGATTTTGTGCCCTTTGGCGGCAAAAAACTCCAGCCACTTGGAGCGGATTTCACTAGATTTCATATATACTCCCCCTAAACATGGTTTAAAGAACGGACTTTTTTGCAAATACCGTAATGCCTTAACTGAACGCAAAAAACGCCCCTGAACTTCAGGGACGAATTGTTATCGCGGTACCACCCTGGTTATCGCATTCCGGTACAGCTGCACGCAGGCAGCAGGGAATCGGCGATCGCCTTGTCGATCCGATAACGGGGATCCGCCGGTGAATTTGAACTCACACTCCGAAATCAGCTTTCGGTCCGGTTCATGTTTCGGGTTCTCTCAGCCGACACTCCCCGAGGCTCAACACGCGCTCGGAAGCGAAGGAACACCTTCTCTGGGAAATCGAAACGGACGTACTTTATTTCGTCAACGTTTTACAGTTATGAACATCAGGCTTTTCGAACATACATTGTTAAGTATATAAGGCGGAAATCCTGCTGTCAATCCGGACGATAAACCGTTTTGCGCCGGACGTAGTAGGCATAAAAATGCTGAATAATCACCTTCATGACCGCAAAGAAAGGTACGCCCAGAATCAGCCCCGGAATCCCGGCGATTTCACCCCCTACGAGCAAGGCGAAAATGATCAGCATCGGATGCAAATGAAGAGATCTTCCGACCACCTGGGGCGAAATCAGATTGCTTTCAATGGTCTGGCAAAAAGCGTTCACCAGAAAAACGAACAGGACCATTTTCCAGGATATCGTCGTTGCCATCACGAGTGCGGGTGCGGCTCCGAGAAAAGGCCCCAGATAAGGGATGATGTTGCAAACGGCAACGACACCCGCAAACAGCAGCGCAAACGGCATGCCGATCACCATGTAGCCGATATAAGCCAATACGCCGATGATCACGCAGACGAGCAATTGACCGCGGATATAGTTCCCAAGCGCTTCATCAATTTCCTTGAACAGGGTCACGGTTGATTTCCGTCGTGTACGGGGCAGATAATGCAGGATCATCCGCTCGATCAGTTCAAAATCCTTAAGCATATAGAATATCAGAAACGGCACGATAAAGGCGTTGAACACCAGGCCGATGGTCGTCCCGATATTATTCAGAAAATCGGAAATTGCCGTGGACAGCCGATTCTCGAACTGGTAAAACCAGTTATTCATCCCCGAGCGGATGCTGCCGGGCATTATGCTGTTGTCAAAGCGGCTCATCATCCGCTGTGTATGCATGGTCAGCTCCGGCAAATGCTCTCCAAGCTCTTCGAGCTGTTCGACAAACATCGGAATGACATTCATCAATATGACGGACAAGCTGGTCAAAAACACGGCATATATGAGCAAAACCGCCATCGTTCGCGGTACCTTTCGTCCCCCAAGCATGCGCACGATCGGGTTCAGCACATAGGAAATGATAAGTGCAATGATGAACGGGGCGAAAATGGCCTTCAGAAACCCGTATACGAGTGTGAGCATCGGCCGAAGCAGCCAAATGAAATACAAAATGACAAGCCCCAGAAGAAACCATACCCCATAGCGGAACAATTTCGTTTTATAGATTGGTTCCACGCGCATTCCCTCCTTGGCGGTGGACTAGGCTATAGAACAGTATGTGTCGGTAAAGTGGAATTTAACCGCTTTGCCAAGTTTCCGTCAAAATGCAAAAACAGGTTGCCCCCGGGCCTTGTGAATGGCCGATGGGGCAACCTGTTCGTGCAGATGATCTGCGGATGCGGATCAAATTGATTTATTCTTGTGCGGATTTATTTTTGAGCCACTCGTAATGGCTGAGCGCATCATCATGAATCGGGTGACCCGCTGCGATTCCCGTGTATTTGGCGAGTGCCGCCGATGCGCCGGCTTCGTGCAGGTAAGCCTGCAGTTCAACCGCTTCGGGATCATCCGAAGACACAAACAGCAATGCAGCCGCCATCGTGAGCGCAAGGAAATCGTAGCTCAGGCCCCGATCATAAGCTTGAAGCGCAGGAGACACAAGGCGGTCTCCCGCGGACAGCTTCCGGATTGGGGAACGTCCTACACGGGATACCTCATCCGTCAATGCCGGATTGGCAAACCGCTGAAGAATGGTATCGATATAGGTCTGATGCTCCGCTTCATTAAAGCCGTGCTTCGCGATCAGAACCGCTCCGGTTTCGGACAATACCGATTTAACATGGGCCACCACTTTGGAATCGTTCATCGCTTCCTGGATGGTTTCATGGCCCAGCAGATATCCCATATAAGCGGCGGAGCAGTGGCCGGTATTTACCGTAAACAGCTTCCGTTCGATATAAGGCTCAAGACGGTCAACGTAATGAACGCCTTCCACCTTATGGAAGCCTTCGAACATTTGGGATTGGTCAACGGCCCACTCGTAAAACGGCTCAACGACCACTTCCAGCAGATCTTCATGCTGCTGCAAAGGAACGATCCGGTCGACGGCAGCATCCGGAAACGCCACATGGGAATCTGCCCATTCGCGGGTCTCTTCGTCAAGCAGCGAATACACGTGATTCTTCAACTGCGTGCTGCCGCCGATGGCGTTTTCGCATGCGATGATATGAAGCGGTGAAGTCTCACCGTTATCCTTGCGAAGCTTCAGACCTTGAGCGATGGAGCCGGCAATATGCTTCAGGATCGACACGCCAACGGCCGTAGTCACGAGGTCGGACCCGGCGATGGCCTTAGCGACCTCTTCCGGTTCGCTCGCGCTGCTAAGGGCGGTAACGCCCGTTACGACGATCTTTTCCTTCTTTTCGCTGGCGATGACTACGGGATACTCTTTGCGCTGCTTCAATTCGGATACAACGCGTTCGTTGACGTCTACGAAAACGACTTCGTATCCCGAATTGGACAGCAAGAGCCCGATAAATCCTCTTCCTATATTACCGGCTCCGAAATGAATCGCTCTCATGCTTCCATGCCTCCTTCAAGGATGGCCGCAACTTCTTCTTCTGTCGCAGCGTTCATGATTTTTTCCAGATTTTCTTCTTCGGTAAACACCATGGCAACATTGGTCAGCACTTCCATATGGTCTCCGCCGGCCGCTGCAATGCCGATGACGATAAACGCCGGCTCGTCGCCACCAAAATCTACGCCTTCCGGAAAACGGACGACGGACAATCCCGTGGAAAGAATCATGCCTTTGGCCTCTTTTGTGCCATGGGGAATCGCCAGTCCGTTGCCCATATAGGTCGATACGATCTCTTCGCGTTCCACCATTTTGCCGACGTAATCCGCCGTCACATGGCCCGCGTTAACCAGAAGCTGTCCAGCAAGGCGAATCGCTTCATATTTATCGCCGGCTTTGGCATTAAGAATGATTTTATCTTTAGACAGTACTTTCATCTGTATTCTCTCCCTTTAATGATTATTCGTATATTTGTTGTTTTCAAAAAACTGTAACAGCTCGTTTGCCAAAAAATTCCGGATTTCGATCCGTTCGCCCGTTTCGAGCAGTTCCACCAGCTCCGGCTTAAGCAGCAGGGCGCTGATTTCGCTAAGCACCTCAAGACTTTCCCGGGACAGCTCCCTGGGCGCGAGCATGAACAGAATGGCCCCAACCTCGGTATCCCTATCCAAGACAACGGGCTTCGTCAGCCTGAACAATGCCAGCGTACGATAATTAATGAAGCGGCTTCTCGTATGGAACAAAGCCAGCGATGTGCCCGGAATGACCTGGCTGGCCATTTTCTCCCGCGCCAGCAGCCGTTCGGTCACGGCCTGAACATCCGAAACCGCCGCACGGGTTTGATCAGGCATGTAATGCAGCTTCGGCACGTTTTCTTCTTCCGAGGTACGGTTGTTTACGAGCTCCAAGGAACGTTGAATCGTCTCCGTTAAAGTAAGGTCCGCGTTGTCGAGGGGAATGACGATGAAATCGTCAAGCAAGCTGACCATTTCCTGCAGCGCCGAGCTGAGCGATTGCATCCGGTCATAGGCCTTGGTCTTGATCGATTCTCCCTCGGATGCCGGCTTCCGCGATTTTAAAGTCGTATTCTGCACGTACTGGAGCAGACGTTCGCTATCTTCATCCGTAAGCAGAGGACTTAATCTTACATAACGGTCCGATGGCAGCGGCAGGTCAATCGTTGAAATGATCAGGTCGTAATCTTCTTCCGGCAATCGGGCCGCTTCGTACCAAGAAACATTGCCGAGCACTTCGATCTGCGGCATTTCTTTGGCCAAACGGCTCGCCAGCATTTTCGAAGAACTCAGTCCGCTCGAACATACTAAAATGGCCCTGACGTTGCGGCCAAATTGGTTGAGACGGGCAACGGACGCACCGAAATGCATGACCAGAAAGCCGATTTCTTCATCGGGTATGAACAAATCTCCATGGATGTCATCAATCGATTCCCTGACGATGCCAAATAAATCGTCATAATCTTTCTTGATCGCGCCAAGTAGCGGATTACGGATGCGGGAGCCTTCGCGGATCCGCTTGATAGCGGAGCTCATATGCTCCAGAAGCCCGCTCCGTAGCAGGCGATCTTCTTGAAACGGAATTCCCGTTCGTTTGACGACGTTCTCGGTGAGACGGTAAACCATATCCACCAATCCCAGATCGGCTTCAACCAGCTCCGGAGACACTTCATTCGTTTTATAGAACAGGCGGCACATATACTCGATCTCGCCCTGTGGAAACTGCAAGCCCAGCTTTTCACCGAGATTTTCGGCAAAGAGATGCGCCGCTTCCAGCGTTTCCTTGGCATGATCTCCGGAGCAGGAAGAGTCAATAGTACCGTTGTACTCGACAAACCGGCCATTCTCCGCCCGAATAACGGAAACCGAAAGGGTGATCAGAAGCTCCGTGTAATCCTTCTCGGATAAATGCTCTGTCCAATCCCAGTTCATTTCCCACAGCATGTTTTCAATCGTCATCAGGTTTGACGCGCCAATGACGCGGAGCAAGCGGGCACTTGCCGCCGAATCCAGCCTGTCATGGGTTCTGCCAACCAAATCGGAATAATCCAAATGTTCCGCGGCGAGTTGGCAGAGCGCTTTACGTTTGTTGATTTCGTCTCCGACGATTTCAACGCCGTAACCGCGGCGGCGGACCAACTCAAGTCCAAAACGTTCCACCCAAGGCTGCACCTCGTCAAGATCGCTGCTGACCGTCGCCACCGTAACTTTCAAGGAATGAGCCAGCGTAAACAACTTGAACGGCTCCGGCTCTTCCAGCAAATCGCAAAGCAAAAGAATGGTTCGTTCTTCACTAGAGTAATCAACCGGATTGTCAACCAGCAGCAAACGCCTTGCTTCCTGCAGCCGTTCGCCTTCGTCGCTTGATCCGGCTTCGCTCCAAATTGAAATGCCGGTCCCTGATTTCCGGTGCAGCACAAGACCGAAATAAGCCAACACTTTCTCGATTTCATCCATTTCCCGGTGAACCGTTCTCACGCTGACGCCGATTTCCGCGGCGATTTCCGCCGCAGTCGTACCATTTTTCCGCCCGAGGAGGAGATTGAGGATCTGCTTCTGACGGGCGGTAATTGTCCTCATTAATGATTCCCCCTTGAAAATAACGGCAAAACACCGGCGAAGTTTCGCCAGTGTTTTGCCCCTGTGAGCAAGGAACGATCAGCCTTTCAGCCGTTCAACCAGCTCGTCGTATGCGGGACTCTTCAGGAAATTATCAATCGAAATATGCTCCGCATCCGGTCTGTTCGCTTTTGCGCGATCCGTTAGCGTTTTTTGGGTGATAACGATATCCGCGTCGGCCGGAATCTCACTGACCGCCGAATTTACAACCGTTACATTAACGCCGGCTTCCTGCATTTTCTTTCTCAATACCGAAGCGCCCATCGCGCTGGAGCCCATACCTGCATCGCAAGCAAAGACAATTTTGTTCACATTTTCTTTGCTGACTTGACGAACGGGAGCCGCTACAACAGCGGAAACTTGGTTGTTCGTGCCGGCAGCTTTCATTGCTTTCATTCTGGCTGCAGCTTCTTCCAGTTCGTGCTCATCATCTACTTGTTTGCCCGTTCTGAGCAGCACCGAAGCAACAAGGAAGGATACGACCGTCGCTACCACTACACCGCTGAGCATTGGAATATATCCGCCTCTTGGCGTCATGGCGAAATAGGTAAGGATACTGCCCGGCGACGGCGCGCCTACCAAACCTGCTCCGGTTAATTGGAACATAAACGTACCGGAAACCCCACCTGCAATCGCTGCAAGAATAAGGATTGGTTTCATCAGGATGTAAGGGAAGTAGATTTCATGAATCCCGCCGAGGAAGTGGATAATGATGGCACTAGGCGCCGACTGCTTCGCCATGCCGCGTCCGAACAACCAGTAAGCGAGCAGGATGCCAAGACCTGGACCAGGGTTGGATTCCAGCATGAACAACATCGATTTGCCGAGCCGAAGCGCTTCTTCGGAAGCGATCGGCGTGATAACGCCGTGGTTGATCGCATTGTTCAAGAACAGCACTTTACCAGGTTCAATAATGATGTTGACGAGCGGAAGCAGATGCGCGTTAACCAGGAAGTTTACGCCGGAAGACAACGCTTTGCTGACCGCTTCAACGACCGGACCAATACCGGAGAATGCTCCGAGTGCCATGATGAGGCCAAAAATACCGATGGAGAAGTTGTTGACCAGCATTTCGAAACCGGAGCGGATTTTACCTTCAATCGCCTTGTCGAATTGCTTGAGAATCCAAGCGGACAAAGGACCTACAATCATCGCGCCAAGGAACATCGGAATGTCGGTTCCCACGATAACCCCCATGGTCACAATCGCCGCGATAACGGCGCCGCGTTTGCCGTGAACCATTTGCCCGCCGGTATAACCGATCAGGAGCGGAAGCAAATACGTAATCATAGGGCTTACGAGTTTGCCGAAATATTCACTTGGTATCCAGCCTGTCGGAATAAATAATGCGGTTATTAAACCCCAGGCGATAAAAGCGCCGATGTTCGGCATAACCATGCCGCTCAGCGCACGGCCAAATTGTTGTAATTTTACCCTGATCCCACCGGATCCGGATGCTTTTTCTCTCGCAGTAGCCATAGCCATAAAGAGAAGACCTCCTTAAATATTGTCTGGGGAGCACTTGTATCATGTTCCTTGATTTCATCGTAATTCAAAGCGCTTTCTTACTCAATCAAATGAAAATGCGGTTTCGTCATGATTATTGTTGACAAGATTTAAGAAGGCATCCCTGCCAAACCGAATAAAATAAAAAAAGCCGCCCGTTCATCGTATTGATGAGCGGGACAGCTCTAGGCATTTCCATATCAAAAACCGAATATACATTATGAAGAAGCATGAATTTGCGGAAATTCTTGCGCCATTTCATCGCCGAAAAACAGATCGTCAAGCGAGCTCAGCGTACCGTCTTCCTCAACTTGATAAACGGACATTTTCTCGCCGTTAACGGTTAATTCGATAAAGCAGCCCCAGCAGTAAAATTGATGGGAGCCGATTTTGCCTATATCTTTAGAGTTGCAGTTTGGGCATTTCATCATTCATTAATCACCTATCCGTTATCAGAATTCATGGTCTTTCCAGCATCTGCTCACTGTTCGGGGGCACCATGATGACATTTTCCCCCCAGGTTAATTCAGGCATAAAAGGCAGCATTTTTCGCCCTTCCATCAAGTCGGCAAAAAAACCGTCACTAATTTCCATTCCTGTAATTGTGTTTCCCAATTCATGTTCAAAATAAACATCGGTAACATGACCAATCATCACCCCATCCTCCGTGAGAACGGGTAGTTCTTTCAGTTTTCCGTTACCCGACTGAAAGGTAAGCTGTATATTCTCGGCTTCCCATTTATGGACAGCCTGTTGATTACGAATCATCACGGCATCCTCGCCGTATGCGACGATATCTTCCCAAGGCACCGCTTTAATGTCGGAGGAAAACAATCCTTTGCCGTCCAACTGGATGCCTTTGATCGACCAGTCCTTATCCAGCAGAATGTCGAAGACCTTCCCTATCCGCTTGCCGCTTTCCACATCAAATACGGCCAGGCCGATCATTTCTTGCATTCTCATGCGTTAAGCCACTCCCCGCCTAAACCGGAACCTTCGGCAACCTCCTTTCGCAAAAGAGAATATAGGCCCTTACCTTTAAATAGTCGCCCACTTAACTTTTTTTACGAAGACGGTCCAAAATGGTTCCAATTTTTTCTGCAGTATACTCCATTTCTTGACTAGTATTACCCAATCCGAAGCTAAATCGAATCGCGGAGCGCAAAAGATTTTGCGGCAAATTCATCGCCTCCAAAACATGGGACGGCTCAAGTGAGCCCGAAGTGCAGGCGGAACCGCTGGAAACGGCGATGCCTTCGACGTCCAGATTCATCAGCATCGTTTCGGTATCGCATTCGGGGAAGCTGATGTTGACGATATGGGGAAGACGTTCGGTAGGATGGCCATTGATGTGATAACGGCCTTCTCCCACGTGCCGATTTAAGGCGTCCAGCAGCGTTTGGCAAAGCGCCTCATCCTGGCGAACCCGCTCCTCCCGCTCTGCGGCGGTAAGTTCAGCCGCTTTGGCGAAGCCGGCGATTCCCGCCATGTTTTCGGTGCCGGCACGGCGCTTTTTCTCTTGCAGTCCGCCGTACTGCTGCGGCTCCAGCAGAAGGTTGCGGCGCACATACAAGGCCCCAACGCCTTGCGGGCCGTTGATTTTATGGGATGAGAAGCTCATCAGATCCACCGGCAGCTCGCTGCAGGAAATCGAAAGCGAGCCGAGCGCCTGAACGGCATCGACGTGAAAAACGATATCGCGTTCGGAGGTGATTCGGCCGATTTCGGCGATAGGCTGAATCGTGCCGATCTCGTTATTCCCATACATAACGCTGACCAGGATCGTATCCGGCCGGATCGCCTCGAGGACCTGCTCCGGATGAATCTGCCCATACCGATCGACCGGCAGATACGTGACATCATAGCCGTTTTTCACCAGCCGCTCGCAGGAATGAAGCACGGCATGATGTTCGATTGCGGTTGTGATGATATGCCGTCCCCGTCCCGAGCGGGCAGCCGCCGTTCCGAACAAAGCCAGGTTATCGCTTTCCGTTCCGCCGCCGGTAAAGACCAGTTCCTCGGGACGGCATCCGAGCACGGACGCGAGCCGGTCCCGCGAACCGTTTACCAATCGCTTAGCGGCGCGTCCAAACGCGTGAACGCTGGAGGCGTTGCCGAATTGTTCGGTCATGACCGCCATCATCGCTTCAGCCACCTCGCGGCGAATCGGCGTGGATGCGGCATGATCCAAATATATATTTTTCATGGGGACCACCCTATCCAAAAGTGTTATAAAACGCAATGACCGTCCCGAAGCGGGACGGCTGCAGTTTTCCATATCTGTTTGCATTCGTATTTTACATCATAATCCTAAAGTTCAAATTTGTACAGTTTATAATGCTTTAAAGGGATTAAAGCCGACTCCTTTACCTGAAGGCATGGCTCCCGGCACGCGTCCGATTCGAGCAGCGGGCGAATGATCAGCTTGACCGGCCAGGTGCTCCGCTCGAATTCGTCCCCCCTCTCTCTAAAACTCTTTTGGGACAAACACGGCAGTAGTTTTCTGGTTTATCCGAGGCCTGGTAGTACTGGCAGCAGGTTTTACGGACGCGAATGGGCTTCTCCGAATCCGGAGCCGTTATTTTAGGGCTGTCGTAGACAGCCAGCGGATTTTTCTTTTCGGCAAAAAGATACGCAGGCGCTTCCTTGAGCAAGTAGCCGAAATCCTCCATGATCCGCTCCTTTTCCGTTTCTCCGGACTCGGCCATGAATTTGTTCTCGTAGAACGAATAGATGTAAATCGCCGTGTTTTCCCACAGAACGGCTTTGGAAATAGGTGCCAGACGTGAAACGGTGTCCCAGACCCGAGCGATATTTTCTGCAAACACGGAATAAATGATGCCATCCCGCCACTCTGCTCGGCCGCCCTTCTTCGGCTCCGAGCAGCGCCAGTCGGCCAAGCGCACCTTCGGCAGCCAGGCTTCTCCTTGAAAGCTTGATTCGATATGGCAATTGCCGACGGAGTAATCCAGCCCCTTGTTCAGCACGCTCATCGCATACAGGCTGGATGCGGCGACCAGAAAACTGTACCGCTTGGCAAAAAGAGACACATTTACCGTTTGGGAAGGCCCTTCGTAAATGTCGGCCATTTTATTCAGATAGGCCATGCATTTGTCCGCATCCAGCAAATCGGCGGCCGGTATGGAAAACATCCTGTCTTGGGACGGCTCAAGCGCCAAGCGGTATTCCCTCGTCATCACACCGATTTCATCCGGTTCTATTGCTAGCATCATCGATTTTCCCTCTTTTTTTCTTTTCTGCATTTAAGGCTGTCGCCTTTACTTTAATTTAAAATATTTAGATGTGTCAACGAAATTGATTATTATTATCAAATAATTGTTGAGCACCGCTTTTTTTACTGGCGTAATTCTCGAATCGGGGGAAAGGCATTATCCGAAATGCGTATATGACATATAAAAAAAACTCCTATGGCAGAGCGGCGGATCTTGTTCATCGCCTTTCCATGGGAGCATGTCGACTGCAAATATAAAAGAGCGGGAAATTACGCCAAATTCATTTTATCGTCCGCTTTTTTCAGTTGTTCAAAGCTTTCGTAACGCTTTTCTCCGATCCAAGCCAATTCGGCCATCGCTTTAAGCGGATCGATGATCCCGGCGCTTACCTGCTCTTCGGTTTGAGCGGTCGGAGTGTCGCACCAAATCGCAAAAGAACAACCTATCAAGCCCTCCGGGTACGGCTTTGAATATTCCTGCTTGGCCGTCTCGCTTATTTTAGGGAACAAGCCCGGTTGCCAGGAATCGTATATTTTTTCGCCCATAGGGTATTGGTATCCGGCATTTTCGCCCAAAACATAATAAAAATAGGAATCGTTAAAATTAATGACCTCATGCCCCTTATCGAAGAAGGTTTGCACCTCGGCCATTTGGAAATGCCACTTGGTCCAGTAGCCGATTTGAATGGAGGGCTTCAATTTTACTCGCTGAACTTGATTGGAGCGGTACAGCCCATCATTCCACGCACGCGCCGTAAAGCCTTTATCCTCCAGAAAATCCGCCACCTTATTAATATAATCGATATAGGCGTCGACTCCTGTGCCGTCAGGCAGTCCCAACTCTTTTTGAGCATAAGCGGAAAGCTGCGGAAAGGACTCGAACTGCTCGAAATCGATGAATTCGTCTCCGCCGATGTGAAAATAAGAGCTATTATTAAACAGCTCCGCATATTCGTCGATCAGGTCGAAAACAAATGCTCTGGCGTCCGAATTGGTGATGTCCAAGGCGCCTTTTGCCGCGTTTCCCTCCGAGTCCTTGAGCAGCCAGTCCGGATGCGATTTGAGCGCATATCCCAAATGACCGGGGGAGTCGAGCGAGGGGATAATCGCAATATGGTATTTCGCGGCTTCATCAATAATATCCGAAACCTCTTCCTTCGTTAAGTATGGCTCCGACATCACCTCGGGATGGCGTTTGCTTGCCAAAGTAAAGCCTTCGTTCTCGGAAAAATGAAGCTGCAAGGTGTTCAGTCTTAAAAAGGACATTTCCCTGATCCGTTGTTTTATCCAAGCGCAGGTGAAAAACTTCCTGCCGATATCGATATGCAGCGCCCGTTCGTTCATTACGGGATAATCCGTAATTTTTCCATATTGTATAAAGCCTCTCCGGAGCGCTTGCCGCAAAACCGTTCTCACTCCGTACATCAACGCCCGCTCATTGGGCGCGGTTACCTTGACGTAGTCGCCGATCTCAATGGAATACCCTTCAGGATGATCCGTTTCGGCAGGTTCTCCCAATTCGATAACCAAATCACCCTTGATAGCTTCGGAAATCATCGCTTTATGAATCGGTAATCCGTAATCATCCGGCAGACGCAAGCTTGCCGACTCGGATTGAAGCAGAGAAACCGTTTGATCCAAGCTTGCATTGCCTATTGATCTCGCGTTCTGAACAATCAGCAACCGGGATGCGGCCGTCAGTCGCCATTTTTCGGAAGAAGTCGCCATATATGATTGTACGCCGGGTAAAGAATAGTTCGTCTCATCTTTACTTTGCATTTACATCACCTTTCATACCCTGAGATAATCCGCCTTATTTAACATCGCCCGATCCAATTCTATAATAGATTGTTCCAAATAAAAACAGCCTGCCGAGAAATTCAAGATTTCCCGGAAGGCTGTTTTTGTTTATGCAATCGGCTTGAAGCTCATTGCCCTTGCTTTAGATGTAAAACATATAATTCTCTTTCGCGCCATGCTCCTCAAAGTTGATCAAATTCTCCAAAGTTGTGGAGTCGAGCACTTCGGCGATGCTGTCGCGGATGCGAAGCCACAAGTCGCGCTTGGCCGGGTCGTCCTCTTCCGTAAAATCAACGGGGGAGATTGGACCTTCCAGCACGCGAATGATTTCACCCGCCGTAATTTCGCCGGCATCTCTCGACAAAATATATCCGCCATACGCCCCTCGCACGCTTTTGACAAGGCCGGCGTTGCGCAGCGGAGCAATCAATTGCTCGAGGTAATGTTCGGATAATTGATTTTTTTCGGCGATGCTTTTCAGGGAAGTTGGCCCTTCGCCGAATTTAGCGGCCAACTCCATCATAATCGTTAGGCCATAGCGTCCTTTTGTGGAAATCTTCAAAGAAGCCACCTCTTTCAATTTTCAAATAAACTTTATATAATTGGAGTTCGATTCATTAAAGACGGGATACAGTCCAATTTCGATACAAACCGCCGGAATGCACCAGGTTTTGATGCATACCTCCCTATTCCTATCTTTAACCTCTGTTTATCGTACCATAACAGATGTCATTTGGAAAACAAATGCGAGCAAATACCCTATATCGTATATGGTAGACAACTTATGATAAAATAATGACAGGGCTAAAAGTGCCTAAAGGAGTGATTATATGACTAGCAAGCCCAATAGCGAGACCCGCGTCATCGTCGGCATGTCCGGCGGCGTCGATTCATCCGTGACGGCGCTCCTGTTGAAACAGCAGGGATATGACGTCATCGGCATATTCATGAAAAACTGGGACGATACCGATGAATTCGGACGCTGCACGGCCGAAGAGGACGCCGAAGACGTCCGTCGCGTTTGCGAGCAAATCGATATCCCTTACTATACCGTAAACTTCGAGAAGCAGTATTACGATAAAGTATTTGCCTATTTCCTGGAGGAATATAAGCGCGGCCGCACGCCTAATCCCGATGTCATGTGCAACCGGGAAATCAAATTCGGCGAATTCCTGAACAAAGCGCTGGATTTGGGCGCGGATTACGTGGCTACCGGTCACTACGCCCGCGTTGTGCAAGAGGATGGCGTATACAAGCTGCTTCGCGGTGTGGATGGCAATAAAGATCAAACCTATTTCCTGAACGCTTTAAATCAGGAGCAACTGTCCAAAGCGATGTTCCCGATCGGCCATCTTCCAAAGCCGGAAGTACGGCGAATTGCCGAAGAAGCCGGTCTCTACACGGCGAAGAAAAAAGACAGCACCGGCGTCTGCTTCATCGGAGAGCGCAATTTCCGGGAATTTCTGAGCAACTATTTGCCGGCCAAATCCGGGGATATGGTGGATATCGTAACCGGAGAAATCAAAGGACGTCACGATGGCCTGATGTATTATACCTTGGGACAACGCCAAGGGCTGGGCATCGGCGGGTCGGGCACGGGTGAACCGTGGTTTGTCGCCGAAAAAGATCTGGAAAAGAACATCCTGTATGTCGTTCAAGGCGACAAGCATCCAAGCCTGTATTCCACAGCGCTGAACGCTTCCGGCGTCAACTGGATCGAGGGAGCCGGCAAACTGCCGAAGGAAGCTTTTAAATGCACGGCGAAGTTCCGCTACCGTCAACCGGATCAAGGAGTGACCTTGATCCCGCAAGAAGGCGGCACAATGCTGGTGGAATTCGATGAACCGCAAAAAGCAATCACCCCGGGTCAAGCCGTTGTTTTCTATCAAGGCGACGAATGCCTGGGCGGAGGAACGATCGAAGCGCACGTTAAGGTACGGGAACTTGAAGCAGGGGCTTTGGCGCAAAACTAATAAGAATGCAAAAAGGCGTTATTGGGTTTGAAAACGCCTGACATAGAGAAATAGCGGTATTTTTTGTCGCTAAATTCATGGGGCCGCCGGTTTTTGAGTCGTTCGAACCGTTCAGTTCTATGAATAAGGCCAAAACATTACCGCTATTTTTTGTTTTGTTCCAAAAACGCTGAATAAGGATGTATCCGAACTAGCAGCCCCTATTCATCCCCTCTGCGTCGAAGCTGCTGATTGTGCCGGATTTTGGCTTCGTTTCCCTGTTCCGTCGCATCATAGAACGACCGGCCCGAAAGACTGGCCGGAAGATACTCCTGCTTCACGTAATGTCCGGGATAGTCGTGCGGATATTTATAGCCGACATGCCCCAGCTTGACCGAGCCTTTGTAATGGGCGTCCCGCAAATGCAGCGGCACTTCGGCGGATTTGACCTCTTCCATCGCGTCCATCGCGTTCGCGATAGCCATCGCGACGCCATTGGATTTGGGGCTCTCCACGGCAAACAGAATCGCTTGGACGACGTTAAGCTTCGCCTCGGGCCAACCGTTGTTGCGATAGGCTTCGAGCGCGCTGACTGCTTGCACCATGGCCTGCGGATTCGCAAGTCCGATATCTTCGCTGCTGGCGGCGATCAGCCGCCGGATGAAGGTCATCGGGTCCATCCCCAGCTTTTCGACGGCGTACAGAAACCAGAACACGGCAGCGTCGCTGGAGCCCCGGATGCTCTTGTGGAACGCCGACAGGACATCGTATTGCGTCGACTCGTCCGCTTTGACGAGCGGTCTGCGAATCGATTCCTCGGCCACGCCGAGCGTAATATGAACGGTGCCGTCCCCTTGCGGAGGCGTCGTTAGCGCAGCCAGCTCCAGAGCGTTCAAAGCCCGGCGGATATCGCCGTTGGCCATGGATGCGATGTGCTGAAGCGCCTCCTCGTCGACCTCCAGTTTCATGAAGCCGAGGCCTTTATCCTTATCGGCCAATGCACGCTGCATCGCGATAAGGGAATGCTCCTTCGTCAGCGGCTGCAGTTGAAACAGCGTGGAACGGCTCATCAAAGCCCCGTTGACGTAATGAAACGGGTTCTCCGTCGTGGCTCCGATGAATATGATCGTGCCCTTCTCGACCGCAGGCAGCAAGGCGTCCTGCCGCGAGCTGTTGAAGCGGTGTACTTCGTCCAGAAACAGAATCGTTTTGGTGCCGTAAAAAGCCTTGTCGTTGTGCGCTTTCTCAATCACTTCCCGCACGTCTTTAACGGAGGCATCGACCGCATTCAGCCGCACGAATTCGGCTTTCGTATGATTCGAAATAATGTGGGCCAGCGTCGTTTTTCCGCATCCGGGCGGCCCATAAAGCAGTATGGACGAGACCTGGTCCGCCTCGATTGCGCGCCGGAGCAGTTTGCCGGGTCCGATGATTTCCTCCTGCCCGATGTATTCCTCGAGCATAGTCGGTCTCATCCGGTCGGCGAGCAGTCTTCCCGAGGTTCCCTGTTCCTGGCTATATGAGAACAAATCCATCTTGGTTTCCACTTCCTCGATTACAACATGTCTATCTTTATATTCTAGCATTCCTCACCGTAAAAAACATTTATAGTTGTTCTTTCGCTATCCCTCGGGACGAAACTATGAGTTAATATAGATGTCGGGCCGACGAATCACGGGAAAGGGGGCTGATCGAAGTGATTTCAGTGAGTGAGGTGGTCTCCGCTTAACGCGGAGATCTCATGCGGGGGGCTGTTTCAGCCCCCCTTATTTCTGTTTAAGGTAGATGCAACCTGTGTTAAAATAATGGATATCACCATTTTACTTTACGCCGAAAGGGGGAGTTAACGGCCATGCTTACTTATCTCGTCACAATGCCGGAAGTTGGACCACGAAATAGGGAGGAACATGATCGTGAACTACAAAAACGGGAAGGATATACTTCCCCCTAGGCTGCTGAAGGAACTGCAAAGCTACATTCAAGGCGAGCTTCTCTACATTCCCAAACCGGAACGCTCCAGAGCGCTCTGGGGAGAGCTCAGCGGTTCCCGCACCTCGATCGCCAAGCGGAACGAAGAAATTTACCGCTATTACCGGACCGGAACTTCGGTCCAACAGCTCGCGGAAAGATATCATTTATCCGAAGAGAGCATTCGTAAAATATTGACCAAAATGCGATCCGCGCGGCCTCAAGCAGCACAGGCCATCGATTGAACCTGCCATGCTGCTCTATACGACAAACCAACCTAGCCAAGACCCGCGGTCTTGGCTATATTCATATCTCTTCAGGTATAATAAGAAGTACGTTTCCGCCCTTATCCGAATCTGAGGTGACTTATAAATGCAGCAAGACAAAACACCGGCTTCCTCCGTGGAAGCCGGTTTAACCAAACAATGCGCCTATTGCGGGCAAATCAAGCCCTTGTCCGATTTTTTGCGCCGCACGGGAAAACGATCCGGCAAAGGATCCCGCCGCGGCGCCTGCCGAAGCTGCCGAGCGCTTAGAAAAGAAGAAGCCGCGGCTCTCTCCCTGTCCGGGCTTGGCGAACCCAAAGCCGCACCGGCCGCGAAGCCGGCTTCTTCGGCATCCAAAGACCGCGCGGGTTCGGCCGCCGCTTTGTCCCTCGGGGCCGCGGCGGCGCCAAAACGCCGCATCAAACAAACGCTGCCCGCTCCTCCCCCTGTCAGCGAAGGGCCGGACGTGCGCACGCTTCGTCCCAACCGCCGCGGAATGATCCATATGCGGGGACGCACGGATAAAGGCAGTCGGTGGCAGCAGGAGATTGACTTTGATCTGGCCGTGACGCTTGTCAAAGAACATGCCGCCATCGTCGTTAACCGTCACACAATCCGCCGACTCTACAGCAATAAAGCATTCCGCCGCTATATTTTGACCAGGGACAATTACACCTGTTTCTTCTGCGGCGAATACGGCGACACGATCGATCATCTGCTCCCGAGAGCCAAAGGCGGGCATACCACGCCGGTGAACTGCGTTTGCGCTTGTTCCGAATGCAATCAGAGCAAGGCCGCCCGGAGCCTGGAAGATTTTATGGATGATGAATTATAAGGCGACTCTTGCCGCAAAATCGGTTGGCTCCGAAACCGCGTATTCCGGCAAAGCATCGCCATGCAATAACCACAACTCATGCAGCGCGCGGGTGCAGCCTACATACAGGAGCTTGGCGTCCTTCGGCCCATAATGCCGTTGATCGACATCCGTTACAATGACCGCGTCGAATTCCAAGCCCTTGGAAAGATATACGGGCAGTACGGAAATGCCTCCGGCATATTGGGTTTTATCGCCTTCGATTAAACTCGCCTCCACGCCTTCCTGCCGCAAGTAGGCATGAACTTCTTCCGCCTCGCGCATCGTCCGCGTCAACAGCGCCGCCGTACGGTATGAGCCGGACAACGCTTGATTAAGAGCATGACGAATCGCCCCATGTCTCCGCACGCCGGAAGCGTCCAATAAACGGACCGGATCGCCGCTTCGGAACACCGGCACGGCCAGCAAATCCGCTCCGACTCCCTTTTTCAGAATTTCGTTCGCGTATTCAATGATTTCCATCGTGGAACGGTAGCTCCGCGTCAAAGCGAAATAAGCGGTTTGATCCGGCTCGAATAAAGCCTTCATTTCATCCCAGTTGCGGACTCCCTTGTAGTAATGGATGCCTTGTGATAAATCCCCCAGAATCGTAAACGAATGCCCCTTGACGAACAGATCCAGCACGGCAACCTGGAACGGCGAGAAATCCTGCGCTTCATCGATCACCACATGGTCGAAGGTCATGTTCCCTTCGATTTCGTGAATGCGCGAATACAGATACAGCAGTGCGGGCAAATCCTCTTCCTTGATAGCGCCCTTCTTCAAATTCGCCTGCGTCTCCCGCCAGATTCCCTTGGGTATGCGGTTCGAAAGATCGAGCAGACCGGCGGCTTTGCTTTTCTTGATGCCGAACAATTCACGGTACAACGCCACCGCTTCGAGTTCAGGCCATTTGCCGGCATAAGCCTTCTCGCGCTGCTGAGCCTTCTTCTTCCGTTCCTTCAGCGCCGCGGCCGAAGGCGATTTTTTCAGCTCCATTTCGATCCAGCGGTGAATCCGCGCCAGCACCCGTTCTTTACGCCGAGCCACCGGGTAGTGACGGTATTCTCCCTCAAACCATTGCAGGATTTCCTTCCTGGCGAGGCGCGCTCCGTCCCAGGGCTCAAAATCCCCTTCGGGCACGCATAGGGATTCGATATCGGCCAATGCTTCATCCAGCATCTCTTTGAAACGGATCGAACCCTTGAATCTTCCCGGCAGCTCCTCGCTATGAACCGGACTTCGTCCAGACTCCCGGTCCTCTCCGTCAAACCAGCGCGACAGCGATTCCGTTCCGTCTGCGGGAGAATAATCCAGTTCCAACACTTTCGCCGCCCAGTCGCTAAAAGTGTTCTGTTGAATATCCCCGACCCCCAGCTCTGGCAGGACTTCGGAAATATAATCGATAAACATATGGTTGGGAGCAAAAATAACCATTCGCTCCGCCTTGATTTGTTCCTGGTACTGATACAGCAAAAAGGCCAGCCGATGCAGCGCCACGGTTGTTTTTCCGCTCCCGGCTACGCCTTGAATAATCAGCGCCGTGTTTTTGGCCGCCCGGATAATCTGATCCTGCTCGGCTTGGATGGTAGAGACGATGTCGCGAAGGCGGTTGTCCTTGTTTTCACCCAGCCGGTAAACGAGAAACTCGTCGGAAACGGCGGGCCCGTCGCTGTCCCGGTTAAACGTGTCGACGACGCGATCCAGAATTCCTTTGCGGATGACGACGTTCCGTTTCAGATACACCAAACCTTCGATCAAACCTTCAGGAGCAACGTAAGAAGCGTCATCCCCGCCGGTGAAGGAGTAGAACAGACTCGCGACCGGGGCGCGCCAATCGATGACGATCGGTTCTTTTCCGTCAGGATCGCCGACCCCGACTTTCCCGATATAAAGCGGTGTTTTGTGCTTCCCTTGTTCTTCAAAATCCAGCCTGCCGAAATACGGCTCGCGTGAGGACTGCTCAAGCTGCTTGCGTCCGGACGCCCGGTTCTCCTCGAGCAGCTGCTCCGTAAAGTCCTGCCCCGTGTATACCGGGATGCTGCGCAGCGCCTGCAGCTGCCTGTCGATCGTTTCCAAGGTGCGGTCAAGCCGCTCCTTCTCTTCTTGATAGGCACTTTGAAAATCATCCACTTTCAGTTACCTCCTAAGGGTGTATTCTCCGCAAAATAACTCAATCTACTCATGATGTCCCGGAGTCAAAAGGAGTTCCATTATATCATTCGAACGGGAAAAAGGCGAATTTCCCGCAGCAGAAAAAAACGCAGGCGAGTCTTTATAGACCACAACCTGCGTTTTACATGAATTTATTTATCCGACGGACGTTTGAATCCTTGCTCCAGCTTTTGGACCGTCTTGGCAATTCGGCTCAACCTCGTTTCGGTTCGCTTCGCTTCCGCAATCCATTCGAGATAAGCATTCCGGTGGGAAGGGGCAAGCTTCGCAAAAAACTCCGCGGCCTGCGGATGGTCCTTCAGCGCGGCAGACAGATCTTCCGGCGTTTCTGCGGATTCAGCCTGCTTGCCTGAGGCCTCGGACCCGGCGGATTCGCCCGAACGCCGAGGCGATGGGGCATTCGCCTTCCCCGCACCGATCGGCCGGTATCGCATCGCCGACCACACCTCGTCCACGGCAATCAGCGACACCCCTTCGTAGCCGGCCGCCTTTACCGCGTCCCAACCCTGATCCCGGTTGAGATCGGTTCCCGCCTTAGCCCCGCCCTTCGGATAGCAGAGCCAAAGCAGCCCGTCCGGTTTGAGCGCCCGGAGCGCTTCGCCGGAACGCTCTTCCACCTCCTTGACGGAGCGGAAGAAGGCCAGTACAAAATCGTACGCTCCGGCGCTTTCTTCCCGTGGAACGGTATGTTCATCGGACAATCCCAATTGTGCGGCATAACCCTCGGGAGCAAAGAGCACCAGGGCCAGTCCTGCGCCTTCGGCAGGAAGACGAAGCTTCTTAATCAGCTCCAGGTTTGTCATACCTGAATGCCGCCTTTGCCCAGCAGATCGCGCACGGCTACGCTAACCATGATGAGCCCCACAACCGGCGGGACGAATGAGTTGCTGGCAGGCGGCTGCTTGGCCTTGCGGATTTTCGCTCCGGCCGGCGCGATTTTTTCCGTGACGTCCGCACGGGGCTTGACCGGCGGCTCGGTGGAAAATACCACCTTAACGCCTTTTTTGATGCCGTCTTCCCGCAGCTTTGTGCGGATCACCCGCGCCATCGGATCCATATGGGTCTTCGAAATATCGGTCACCTGAAATTTAGTCGGATCCATTTTATTGGCCGCGCCCATGCTGGAAAGGATCGGAACGCCGCGTTTGCGGCATTCCTTGATCAGATGGATCTTGTATTTGATCGTATCGGACGCATCCAGCACATAATCAATGTCGTATTTGAACAGTTCCTCACACGTTTCCTCCGTATAGAACATGTTCAAAGCGATCGTTTCGCATTCCGAATTGATCAGCTTGACCCGGTCGCACATCAAATCCGCTTTTTTCTGGCCGATCGTCGTCGTCAGGGCGTGGATTTGGCGGTTGATGTTCGTGATGTCCACCACGTCTTTATCGATCAGAATGATTCGTCCGATCCCGGTGCGGGCCAAAGCCTCGACGGCCATCGAGCCGACGCCGCCGATCCCCAGCACCGCAACCGTGCTTTTCTTTAGAACGTCCAGACCTTCGGCGCCAATCGCCAGTTCCGTCCGTGAAAATTGATGAAGCATCTTGTTTGATTCCTCCTGTACTGAGCGGGCCGCTTAATTTTTCGCTGCAACCGGCTTTGGTGCCAGCCTGATATGCAATTGTTCCAATTGCGGCGCATCCACTTCGCCCGGAGCGTTCATCAGCAGATCGGTCGCGCTTGCCGTTTTCGGGAATGCGATCGTTTCGCGGAGATTCGAGCGTCCGGCCAGCAGCATCACGAGGCGGTCAAAACCGAAAGCGATGCCGCCGTGCGGAGGCGTGCCGTATTCGAAAGCATCGAGCAAGAAGCCGAATTTGTCCTGCGCTTCTTCCGGAGACAAGCCGATGGCTTTGAACATTTTCTCCTGCACATCGCGTTTGTAAATCCGCATCGAACCGCCGCCCACTTCGTAGCCGTTCAGCACAAGGTCGTAGGCTTGCGCGAGGATTTGGCCCGGATCGGTCTCGAACAAGGCGATATCTTCTTCGCGCGGGCGAGTGAACGGATGGTGTTCAGCCACATACCGTTTTTGTTCTTCGTCCCAGCCGAGGAGCGGGAAGTCGACAACCCAAGCGAACTTGTACACGCTGTCGTCGATCAAACCGAGATCGCGGCCGATTTTAAGACGGAGCGCTCCAAGCACGTCGGCAACAACCTTTTTGTTATCCGCCGAGAACAGCAGCAGGTCGCCTTCTTCGGCTCCGGTTCGTTCTTTGATCGCTTCGATTTCTTGCTCCGTAAAGAACTTTACGATCGGACCGCGGAATTCTCCCTCTTTGACTTGCACCCAAGCCAAACCCTTGGCTCCGTAGCGTGCGGCATAAGGACCGAGATCATCGATGTCCTTCCGGCTCCAGGTGCCGCAGCCTTTGGCGTTCAGTACTTTGACTTCGCCGCCTTTTTCGATGACGGAAGCAAACACCTTCACGCCGCTGTCAGCCACCAGATCGCTGACATTGACAAGC
Source organism: Paenibacillus terrisolis (assembly GCF_056171975.1). Classification (NCBI taxonomy): domain Bacteria; kingdom Bacillati; phylum Bacillota; class Bacilli; order Caryophanales; family Paenibacillaceae; genus Paenibacillus; species Paenibacillus terrisolis. The sequence goes on from NZ_JBKFGG010000008.1 coordinate 296,892, forward strand.
TCCAGGCCAAACCGGAGATCGGGTTTATCCGAGCCGTATTTGCCCATCGCGTCGGCATAGCTGAGACGCTGGAACGGCGTCGGTACATCGATGCCTTTCGTTTCTTTGAACAGACGGACAACCAGCTTTTCCATCATATCCAGCAGTTCATCCCGGGAAAGGAAGGAGGTCTCGATGTCGACCTGGGTAAATTCCGGTTGGCGGTCGGCGCGCAGATCCTCGTCGCGGAAGCAGCGGGCGATTTGGAAGTAACGCTCGATGCCGCTCACCATCAGCAGCTGCTTGTATAGCTGCGGCGATTGCGGCAGGGCGAAAAATTCGCCCGGATGCACCCGGCTTGGCACAAGATAGTCGCGTGCGCCTTCCGGCGAGCTTTTGGTCAAAATCGGAGTTTCCACTTCGATGAAACCTTCTCCGTCCAGAAAATCCCGGAACACCTTGGCCGCTTTCGAACGGAGCCACAGCGTTTTTTGCATTTCCGGACGGCGCAGGTCCAGATAACGGTATTTCAGACGCAGCGATTCATCCACTTCCACACCGTCTTCGATGAAAAAAGGAGGCGTTTTGGCGGCGTTCAGCACTTCGATTTCGGTGATGTGCACTTCGATTTGACCTGTCGGCAGATTCGGATTCACCGTCTCCGCGTCGCGTGCTACAACTTTGCCGCTAACGGCAAGCACATATTCGCTGCGCACTTTATCGGCGATTTGCAGGGCTTCGCCGGAATAAGCCGGATTGAACACGATCTGCACAAGACCGCTGCGGTCGCGCAAATCGATAAACATCACGCCTCCAAGATCGCGGCGGGTTTGAACCCAGCCGTTCAGCGTTACGGTTTCTCCAATGTTGGCGGTGCTTAACGCGCCGCAATGATGCGTTCGTGTCATGATTAATATCCCCTTCCAATCTATTTATCAGCTATTTCAGCTCGTTCACAAGTTCATTCAGCTTCACGGTGCGCTGCTCGCCATTCTCCATGGACTTGAGCGCGATTTCACCGCGTTCCAGCTCGTCGTCGCCCAAAATGGCCGTATAACGCGCCTGCATCCGGTCCGCCGATTTCATCTGGGCCTTCATTTTTCGTCCCAGATAATCCCGCTCCGCGGAAAATCCCGCCTGCCGCAGCTTGAACAGCTGGGTCGAAATTTCTTTGTCCGCCGCTTCGCCCAAAGCAACAAGGTAAACATCCAGCGGTTTGGCCTCGCCGAGACCGATTTCCTGTTTCTCAAGGATCAGCGCGATCCGCTCCAGCCCCAGCGCCATGCCGATGCCCGGCTGATCCGGTCCGCCCACCTCGGCGACAAGGCCATTATAACGTCCGCCGCCGCCGATGGTGTCGATGGCACCAATGCCCTGGGCTTTGTATTCAAACGCAGTGTGCGTATAATAATCAAGTCCGCGCACCAGCCGAGGATTGATGACGTAATCCACTTTCATCGCGGTCAGCAGCTCTTGCACTTTGGCGAAATGGACCGTGCATTCTTCGTCCAAGCTGTCTAGAATAGACGGGGCTCCGACGAATTTATCCTGATCGGTTTTGCAGTCCAGCACGCGAAGCGGATTGCGTTCGATCCGGGATTGGCAGTCCTTGCACAGGCTGTCCTTCATCGGTAGCAGAAAACCGAGCAGCTTCTCGCGGTAAGCCGCGCGGACTGCGGGGTTTCCTACCGAGTTGATCTCCACCTTGACGCCCTGAAGGCCTAACTCGCGGCAAAACTGATATCCCAGCGCCACAACCTCGGCGTCGATCGCCGGATCGGTTGCCCCGAACGCTTCCACGCCAAACTGGTGAAATTGACGCTGGCGTCCGGCTTGCGGCCGCTCGTAGCGGAACATCGGACCGATGTAATACAGCTTGGTCACGTCCGGCTCTCCGTAAAGTTTGTTTTCCACATAAGAGCGCACAACCCCGGCCGTTCCTTCCGGACGCAGCGTCATGCTGCGCTCCCCTTTATCCAGAAACGTGTACATCTCTTTCTCGACAATGTCCGTCGTTTCCCCCACGCCGCGCTCAAAAAGCGAGGTTTGCTCAAACATTGGCGTACGAATCTCCCGGTAATTGAAGCGCCGGCACAAATCTCTGGCCTTTTCCTCAATAAACTGCCATTTTTCCACGGCACCCGGCAGCAAATCCTGCGTGCCCGTCGGTTTTTGAAAAGCCATGGTTCACCCTCCATTCGACATCATTTTTCGCGCTCCAAACAACAAAAAAACTCCCGCTCCTGCTGCCAAAATCAACAACAGGGACGAGAGAATCGTTTCAGATCACCCGTGGTGCCACCCACATTCCGAATACCCAAGGTATTCGCTTAAAGCGGTTAACGCCCGCTTGCGCCGCACGTCTACTGGTCGGAAGGATAACACGCCTGCCGAATTTTCGCCGCCGGTTCTCGGGGAAGTCTTTCGTTCAATCATCACCGGAATCCTTCCAGCCGGCTCTATTTGTATTGCCGAGACGCTGCTCGCTTAGCGGCAATGCAAAATGGAGCTGGGATTCCTCTCTGCGGGTGTGGAGCTGAATTACTTTCTCCCGTCATCAAATAAGCATCATTCAACTGTATATTCCCTGATTTTAAGGAACCCCGGAGGCAAAGTCAAGCCTACCAAGAAAAAAACCTGACACCAACGGGGTGCAGGTCTAAAGGTACTATATTAAAAAGGGGGTCATGCTGTTATTATAAACAGCTTATGTTAAAGGAACATGAATCTAATATTACAGTTATATTACAACATCCGGCGTCTAATCCTGCGTTATGACATAAGCGCCCAAGCTTCGCAATTTCCCGGCAATGCTGTCGAAATCGTTATCGCTGACTTTAACGCTCAGCATGGACTGATATCCCTCATAGGCCTCTCCCGATACAAGCTCCGTTTCCGGAAACGACTCCGGCTTATCGTACATGGCATCACGCTCCTGGCCGGTTAAGCGCCCGTCTTCTTCCCGATCGTCGACGTTGATCACCGGAATCGGTCCTTGGGGCGTGACCGAAGTAGGAACGGCTATCGGCCCGAGTCCCCCCGTATTCATGGAATTGCTACCGACCCACGGCGTTAAAATGATGCCGTCTCCCCCACCTTGCCCGCCCAGATGCCCAACCTCGAGCTGCTCCGTATTGTAGGGAAGAAGGCTGAACATGGCGCCTTCGGCTTCGTCCTCGTTTCTGAAATAAGCTTGAATATGTCTGGTCATGGCGCTTCTCCTTTTGCTCGCGGTACCAGAGGAATCAAGGCGGCTTTATAAACGAAAAGAGCCTTTCGGCTCTTCGCAAAGTTCAACTTCCGGGTTTCGGAAGCCACTCTCCGGAAGGCTTAACCTCCCGCAGCAGTTCGAACTGTTCCTGTTCCGCAGCGCGTGCCAGCATTCGGGCCTCGCCGCGGTTTCCCGCCGTCATCAGCGGGAAACACTGCCAGTCTCTGGACTTCGCGGATTGACGCATAAGGCTGCTGCTCCTTCTGGTGCGATCATTTAATCTTTCCTCATCCTTGAGGTTAACCAGAAAAGCTTGCATTTATCCGTCTACTCCAACCATGAGACCAAGTTTTAAGCTTCCAAAGAAACCGCCGGGCTTTCCAGCATGAGAGTCACCGGCCCCCAATTGACCAGTTCTACATCCATCTCCGCGCCAAACTCACCCGTTTCGACCGTCAGGCCTTTTTCCCGGAGCATTTCGTTGAATCTGTCGTAAAGAGGAGCCGCTTTTTCCGGTCTGGCCGCCGCCATAAAGTTAGGCCGTTTTCCCTTGCGGCAATCCCCGTAAAGCGTAAATTGAGAGACGGACAAAATAGCCCCTCCGGTCTCCGTCACGCTCAGGTTCATTTTTCCGTCCGCATCTTCGAAAATGCGCAGTCCGGCAATTTTTTCGGCCAAATAAGCCGCTTCCTTTTCCGTATCCTCATGCGTTATGCCTACAAGCAGCATTAACCCGGCCCCAATGGAACCAATGGTGTTCCCGGCCACCGTCACCTTGGCCCGCTTGCAGCGTTGAACGACTACTCTCATGTTTGATCCCGTGCTCCTTTGCTTCTTTCCAGGGCGCTACTGCATGATCCGGTGCACCGTGTAAACGTCTTTCACCCGTTTGATTTTCTCCACTACGGCCTGCAAATGATCGGTGTTGCGAATCAGAATCGTCATGTGCACCAATGCCATTTTATTCTTATCCGACCGCCCCGAAACGGCGGAAATATTCGTTTTGCTCTCCGACACGGCCTGCAGCACTTCATTAAGGAAATTCCGCCGGTCATGGCCGGTAATTTCAATATCCACGCTATAGTTGGCTTCAATGGCATTTTCCCATTCCACGTCGATGACTCTGGCGGCTTCCTCCCCGTCGTTCCCTCCGGGAATGTTCGGACAGTCGCTGCGGTGAACGGATACGCCGCGTCCGCGCGTTATATATCCGACGATATCATCGCCGGGAACGGGGTTGCAGCACCGGGCGAAACGAACGAGCAGATTGTCGATCCCTTTGACGACAACCCCGTTGGTCGGACGGTGCTTCCGCTCCTCGGGAGCCGATTTGACTTCTTTCACTTCGGACGTAAGCTCAATATGTCCCGCAGCTTCCTCCTGCTCCTTGCGCAGCTTCTCGGTGAGCTTCGTGACGATTTGCGAAGCGGTAATACCGCCGAAGCCGATCGCCGACAGCATATCGTCAATATCATTAAAATTGTATTTCTTAGCCGCTTCAAGCAGCTTGTCGTCCGTCATCCATTGGGAAGCTTCGATGCCGGCTCTCTTCAGCTCGCGTTCAATTGCCTCGCGGCCTTTCTCGACGTTTTCCTCCCGTTTTTCCTTCTTGAACCACTGCTTGATTTTGCTGCGGGCATGGGACGACTGAGCAATCTTCAGCCAATCCTGGCTAGGTCCGTAGGAATGCTTGGAGGTTAGAATTTCAACGATATCGCCGGTCTTCAGCGTATGATCAAGCGGTACGATCCGGCCGTTGACTTTGGCACCGATCGTACGATTTCCTACCTCGGTATGGATCCGGTAAGCAAAATCCAGCGGGACAGATCCCGCGGGCAGTTCGATAACTTCCCCGGAAGGCGTAAATACGAACACCAAGTCGGAGAAAAAGTCCATTTTGAGCGATTCCACGAATTCGGAAGCATCCTTCGCTTCATGCTGCAGTTCCAGAATTTCGTTGAAAAACGTCATGCGGTTGCTCATTCCGTCCGGACCGGTACCTTCTTTATAGGCCCAATGCGCGGCGATCCCGTATTCCGCGGTCCGGTGCATTTCCACGGTACGGATCTGTACTTCCGTCGGTTCACCGGTTGGTCCAACCACTGTCGTATGCAGCGACTGGTACATATTCGCCTTTGGCATGGCGATGTAATCCTTGAAACGCCCCGGCATCGGTTTCCACAACGTGTGGATGATTCCCAGGGTCGCATAGCAATCTTTGATATTGTCGACGATGATCCGAATCGCAAGCAGGTCGTAAATCTCGTTGAACTGTTTATTTTTCACCGTCATTTTTTTATATACGCTATAAATATGCTTGGGACGGCCCGACAAATCCGCCTGAATCCCCATTTCGTCCAGCTTCTCGGCGATCCGTGAAATCACGTCCTTGATAAACTCTTCGCGTTCCGCCCGTTTCTTGCGCATCAAATTGGCGATACGGTAATACTGCTGAGGATTCAAATACCGCAGCGCGATATCTTCCATCTCCCAACGGATCGCGGAAATCCCCAGCCGGTTGGCGATCGGACAGAAAATCTCCAGCGTTTCGTACGCAATCCGCCGCTGACTCTCTTCCGACTGATATTTTAAGGTGCGCATGTTATGAAGCCGGTCCGCCAGCTTGATGACGATCACCCGGATATCCTGCGCCATAGCAATGAACATTTTCCGGTAGTTCTCGTTTTGCTGCTCTTCCTTGGATTGGAATTTGATCCGTTCCAGCTTCGTTAACCCGTCGACGAGCAAAGCGCAATTCGCCCCGAATCGGTCATGGATCTCCTTCAAGGATACCGTAGTGTCTTCCACCACGTCATGAAGCAGAGCCGCAATCACCGACAGAGCGTCCATCTGCATGTTTACGACAATCTCCGCAACCGCCAAAGGGTGCAATATATAAGGCTCGCCGGATTTGCGAACCTGTCCATGATGGGCTTGCTCGGCAAAATCATACGCTTCCCGTATGCGATCAAGCTCCGGTTCTTTGATATAGGCAGACGCCTTTTCAAGTAATCGCTCTATGCCCATTGAATCCTTTTCGATTCCTTTCTATATGAAAATAAAGTGAAATAACAGCGTGCAAGAGGGCATGATCCACCCATTTTTGATTTCCTATAATTATGACTCCTGCATGGACTCCCGTCAACTCTTAGCGGCTCAGCAAACACCGCCAAATCTTCCCGAGGAATAACTTCCAATATCTTGTATGCCGCAAAACTTAATAGGGGAACATGTAAATTAAATTGACATCGTCATCAAACTTTCTGTTGAAAAATGTCGGCAATGTATTTAATCTATTAAGGATAGTTATCTTACGTACGTTAATTAGAGGAGTGACCGTGTTTGCAACGTGAAATTCAAGTTAATGAGAAAGTCCCCTTCGGACCCGGCCTTTTGCTGAGCTTGCAGCATCTGTTCGCCATGTTCGGAAGCACCGTGCTTGTTCCGAATTTGTTCAAGGTAGACCCGAGCATGATCCTGCTCATGAACGGAATTGGAACGCTTCTGTACATCCTGATCTGTAAAGGAAAGATTCCGGCTTACCTGGGTTCCAGCTTTGCTTTCATTTCTCCGGTCACCATGGTCCTGATCAACAATCCCGGCAACGGGTACGCTATGGCCTTGGGCGCCTTTATCGTCACGGGGGCCATCTTCATTCTCGTCTCTTTGCTGGTTAAATTCGTCGGCACCTCCTGGATCGACGTGGTATTTCCGCCGGCCGCGATGGGTGCCATCGTTGCGCTGATCGGTCTGGAGCTGATTCCGACCGCCGCCGGCATGGCCGGATGGATCAACCCCGATCCAACCAAAGCTTGGACCATGGATTCTAAGGACATTACTCTATCGCTCGTTACGCTGGGAGTTACCCTGCTCGGCGCCGTATTATTCCGCGGATTTCCGAAAATCATCCATATCTTGATCGGGATCGCCGTCGGTTACATTCTGGCCTATTTCATGGGTGAAGTCGATACGGCAGCTATTGCAAACGCTCACTGGTTTTCGCTGCCGACCGTTACGACCCCGCAGTGGAACATCTCGGCGATCATCACGATTATTCCGGTGGCTCTGGTTGTTATCGTAGAGCATATCGGTCACCTGCTGGTTACAAGCAACATTGTCGGCCGGGATTTATCGAAAGATCCGGGACTCCATCGCTCCTTGCTGGGCAACGGGATTTCCACGATTTTGTCCGGTTTCGTCGGCTCCACGCCAAATACGACATACGGCGAAAACATCGGCGTCATGGCCTTGACCAAAGTGTATTCCATCTTCGTCATCGGCGGAGCGGCGGTCTTTGCGATTCTGCTGTCCTTTCTCGGTAAATTCTCCGCCATCATCAGCGTCATTCCTCCTGCCGTCATGGGTGGCGTTTCTCTGCTGTTGTTCGGAGTTATCGCGGCTTCCGGCCTTCGGATCCTTGTCGAGCAAAAAGTGGATTTCTCGAGACCAACCAACATGCTGCTCACTACGGTCGTTCTCTTGGTAGGCTTAAGCGGCGCGAATTTGACGATGGGCAACGTAGTGCTGAAAGGGATGGCTTTGGCTACGATCGTCGGTATTTTGCTCAGCTTATTCTTCAAGCTGATTCAGGTGCTAGGCATCTCCAACGATAAAGAAGAAGCCGCGCACTAAAATCAACAAAAAAACGAGCCGTGAAAAGGCCAGCCAGTAATCTCTGATTGACCTAATAATTCGAAGAGATTGTCCCAAAGGGATTTTCACCTCTCATTTCAGCCAGAACATTAAAGAAGCCTTCAAAACCCACTGTGATAGTGGTTTTTGAAGGCTTTTCTTTTCTGAAATTGGGATCTGCTCGTCCATAACTACATGGCCTTTGGAACAGTCTCTGTTTTTCTAAGCATCCGATTTCCTTGACAGTAGCGTCAATGAAACTTAATCGGCTTGGTCCCCTCCGTGTTTCGCCCCATGCAGCATAAGTGTGTCATCATCACAGCATCCCCGACCATACTCAGCACTAGAATCGTCGTCCGTCTAACCGTAACGAATCGTATTGACGTTATTCCTATTTTTTTCGGCGATTTCCCGATTTAACGGACTCCACATCGTTATTTATCTCCAATGGCCGTAAATCAGCCAATTTCCCCTGAATAACGTCACTCAGATCCGTTAGAACTGCAAATTTGCCTATTTAGGGCAAATAACGTTTCTCCAGTCCGTTACAGATCCTTCGTCGAACTCTGCTTCTCGACCAAGCTCTTTTTAGCGACGCAGTGATTTCATAAATTAATAGGTAACCAGAGAGAACACGTCAATATCCGGCAATTTCGCGCGGCCGTTCAAGTCGCTGAGTTCAATGAGGAACGCTGTGCCGGCCACTTTCCCGCCGAGTTGCCGAACCAGACTGATGGATGTCGAAATGGTTCCGCCCGTTGCGAGCAAGTCATCAGCAATAAGAACGTTTTGTCCCGGTTTAATAGCATCGCTGTGCATAGCCAGACGGTCCTTGCCGTACTCCAGGTCATACCCGACTTCAATAGTTTCGAACGGCAATTTGCCGCTTTTGCGGATCGGCACGAACCCGACGCCAAGCGCATAAGCCAGCGGAGCGCCAACCACAAAGCCGCGGGCTTCGGGACCGGCGATCAAATCGATTTTCAGGCCGGATACCATTTCTTTCAAATCGTTGATGGCTTGACGGTATTTTTCCCCGTCGTTAAGCAGCGTAGTGATGTCTTTGAAACTAATCCCCGGCTGCGGAAAATCGGGAATCACCCGGATGTAATCTTTATAATCCAATAAAATCTCCTCCTAGATAATATACGGTACAACAATATTGTGTATTAGGAAGCCCCCTGAATCCGTGCCGTCATCCATTCGGCAATTTCCGAAACCCGGGCATGGAGGAGCATCTTTTCCATTTCGGCAAGATTCCCAAGCTCCCGGTAACGAGTTGAGGTTTCCAGCGGACGCTTGGGCGGCGCTTCGTTTACGGTTATGTTTCCCGAAGCCCGGCTTATGAAACCGAGTTCTTCAAATACGCCCATCGTCAAGCCCAGCATACGCCGGGATAGCCCGGTATGGCGAAGCAGCGCCGACATCAGTTCTTCCTCTTGAGCTCCGCTGCGGAAATGCCGATAAAGAATGCCGTAAACCTCTTTAAATTGATCCCGGGACGGCGTTTCGATGATTTCCTGAGGGGAACGAGGCGAGTGAAGCAAATACATGCGCTCCAACGAGCCGAATTTTTTCAGCATTTCGTTCCAGACCCCGGTTGATTCCGGAAGCTCGGCGACAAACAGCGTTTTCACTTCATCCGCGCCGCTCAGTCTCGCGGCATCGTTATCCGGGCTCGCGCCGACGGTACTATCATATACCCAAACCGTCGTATCCTTCAAATCGCAGCCGGCCCCAAAACGGGAGCCTCCGTTTCGTATGACAGCCGTTCTTCCGGTCCCTACGGCGGGCAGCTTAAGCAGCCGGTCTTTCAACTCCTCCAATTTGCCTTCCGGGTTCCGCGAACCGCGATAATCAAACACCTGAAGGTGGGAAACAAGCAGATCCTGAATCAGCAGCTGCGGCTTTCGCGAACCGTTCCACTCGTTGATCCCCGCTTCGGCCACAACGTCCAGAACGGCCTCCTCCGCCAGAAGAGCTGCTACTTCCCCTTTGCCAAAAGCGACAGCTTCCACGGTTTTTCCGTTTTGCCCAAGGACCAGCTTCAAATGTTTGCCTTCCTTGCCCATTTGGCGGCATTCCAGCAGTTTGACACCGCGGATCACCAGACGCGGGCAGGCATTTGCCATGCCGAAGGGGGCAAGACTGCCGAGCTGCTCAATGACCGGTAGGGCAATTTCCTCTAAAGAGCATTCCAGATCGGTTTGCATCACCGGCACGAGATGCTCCTGGCGGAGCCTCGCGGAAGCAAACTCATTAAGGCGCTGTTCGAACTCGGCGAGCCGTTCTCGGCTCAGGGACATCCCTGCCGCCGACGGATGGCCGCCATAATGGGCCAGCAGATCTGCGCAATTGGTCAAAGCCTCGTGGATATCCAGCCCCGGGATGGAGCGCGCCGACCCTTTGCACTCTCCCGTCGCGGGATCGATGCCAAGCACAATGGTCGGCCGGTAATAACGCTCCAGAATTTTGGATGCAACAATGCCCACCACTCCGGAATTCCAGCCTTCCCCCGAAACCACGATAACATAAGGCAATTCCCCTTCAGCTTGCTTCGTTTCCAGTTGAAGCATAGCTTCGGCCACCATATTCTCCACGAGAAGCTGGCGCTCTTTGTTAAGCACGTCCAGTTCGTCGGCAATCGCTTCAGCATCCTCCATGCGAGTCGCCGTCAACAAAGCAACGGCGCGGTTGGCATGACTCATGCGGCCGCTGGCATTAATGCGGGGAGCGAGTCCAAACGCTACCGCCGTAGAGGTAACCTCGCCTTTAGACCATCCCGAAGCGGTCAGCAGCGCCGTCATCCCCGGAAAGGCGGAGTGGGCCATGGATTCCAAGCCGGCCTGAACGATCAGGCGGTTTTCTCCGGTCAGCGGCATTAAATCGGCGATCGTTCCCAGTGCAGCCAGCTCGGTCCACTCCTTCGGAATATCTTCCCCAAGCAGCGCCGTCGCCAGTTTATACGCGACTCCTACTCCCGCCAGTCCTTTAAACGGATAAGCGCAGTAAGGCAGCTTCGGATTGATCAGGGCGTAAGCTTCAGGCAGCACGGAAGGCGGCTCATGATGATCCGTTACGATGACATCCATGCCCACGCTGTTCGCGTAAGCGACCTGCTCCACCGCGCTGATCCCCGTATCCACGGTAACGACAAGCGAGCATCCCCTCTCCCGAGCTTGTTCCAATGCAGGAATATGCAGGCCGTAGCCCTCTTTGGTTCGGTGTGGAATGTAATATTCGTATGTAGCATTCAAACGGCGCATCAGTTGAATCATCAGCGTGGTTGAGGAAACGCCGTCCGCGTCGTAATCGCCGTAGATTAAAATCCGTTCTCCGCGTTCGAGCGCCAAGCGTATCCTTTGCACCGCTTCCTTCATTCCGCTCATAAGCAGGGGATCATGCAGGTCCTCCAAAGTTCCCTTGAGAAACCGGCCGGCCTCCTCCGGATTGGACAATCCCCTTGTAACAAGCAGACCGGCAAGCAAAGGCGGAATGTTTAAGGACTTCGCCAAAAGCCGTGAAGCCGCTTCATCGGACGGAAGCAGGTCCCAACGATATTTCGGATGAAGCAAAGTACGGCACCTTCTTTCTTCTAAAGTATCCGCGTTTCGGATACCACGTTACTGCAATAGATGCGGTAAATCATCGTTTGATTCTTCATGATTGCTTTTATAAGGATATCCGAGATCGTAAGGCATGACCTGAATATGAACATCGTTGACATGGGAAAAGCGTTTGAACAGCAACTGCTTGACCCGCTCAGCGATATCGTTCGCCTCCAGGACGGTCATTCGCGGGTTCACGCTGATTTTGACAACAACCATCACATAATGGCCGTTCTCTCTGGCGATCAGGCTATCAACCGCAATGACCCCGTGGACGCGCTGTACCGTTTCGATAAAGGTGGCCGTATCCTCTTCCTGATAATCGGGAAGGAGAGATTGGTAAATGGATTCCCGAATAATCTGATACGCCTTCCAGAGCACAAGCCCTGATGCAATGAGCGCCGCCGCCGGATCCAAATAAAGCAAAAATGGCTTATCCAACTTCTGTCCGATCATGGCGCCAAATATCCCGATCAACACAACGACGGATGAATATAATGAAAAACGGTGTCCATCGACGAAGGCGTTCAGCCGCTCCTCTTCCTCTTTGGGAATAGTCCTTATTTTTAATCGAAAAGCGGCTTCCTTAAGTGCAATGGACAATACAATAGCGGCGCCCGTCCATATACCGGGCCCCTCCGGATTTCCCTGGGAAATCTTCGTCAAGGTCGTTAAGACCAATTGAAGTCCCCCCATCAGCAAAAGAGCGGAGAAGATGATAGCCAGCAAAGGGTTGGCGGCGCCGCTGCCGGCATAAACAGTTCCCGGTACCCGCCACTTCTTAAGCCCGGGCAAATGCACCTTTTCTGCGAGCTCCGCCGCGGCGTCGGAAGCCGAATACAGGGCGTCCCCCAGCAGCGCCAGGCTTCCGAACGCCAAGCCGGTGAGCCCTTTCGCTGCCGCAAGAATGGTATGGTTCACGATACTGATCCAGGCGGCGTAATCCGGAATTGAAGCTTGTTCGCGTGTCATAATACCCCTCCTGAAGCACGATAGAACTAAAAAAGAGTGGCAAAGCCGCGTCAATGTCGACGCGGCTTTATCCTACCAAGCACCTTAATTATGAACCGATCAGGAAGCTTTAGCCGGTTTATTCTTTTGCTTGTTCTTAAGTGCGAACCAGAGCGGGCTGGCAATAAAGATCGAAGAATATGCCCCGAACAAAAGGCCGATTACCATCGCCAGCGAGAACATCCGGATCGATTCCCCGCCCAGCAGGAACAGGAAGAATGCGGCCACGAATACCGTCAATGCCGTATAGATGGAACGCATGATCGTCTGCGATACACTTTGATTCACCAGATTTACAAGATCCTGACGAGTCTTTTGTTTCCCGAAACGCAAGTTTTCACGGATCCGGTCAAAGATAACGATCGTATCGTTAATGGAGTAACCGATAATCGTCAGCACCGCCACGATAAAGGTAAGGTCCACTTCAAGTCGGAATAAGGAGAAGATCGCAATAACCATAAACGCGTCATGCAGCAAAGCTACGATAGCCGCAATGGCAAACCGCCATTCAAAACGGATGCTGACGTAAATGATGATCCCTAAGCAAGCGATCAGAACGGAATAAATTGCGTTGCGAGCCAATTCCTTCGCCATTTCAGGGTCGACCGTATTGACCTCAAATGAAGCCTTATCGTCCAGCTTCTGAATTTCTTGTTTCAACGCGGCATCGTTATCGTCGTTCAACACTTGCGTAAAACGAATGTTCATCCGGCCCTCTCCCGGATTAACCGTCGTGCCTTCCGAAATCTTCAGCTTCTCCAGAATTGGACGAACTTGCTCGGCCGTAAGATTCTTGGAAAGCGAAATGTCCACATTAGAACCCGCTTTGAAGTCGACGCTGTAATTCAGACCAAAGATCGATAAGCAGATAATACCGGCAATGGTCAGAGTGATCGACGCGATATAAAAATATTTGCTGAGATGTACGTAATTCAGGCTTTTATTAAAGCTCACGAATTTCACTCTCCTTTACACCGAAATATCTCGGCTTCTGCAGCTTGCCTGCTTTAAGCAGCAGGTTGAGCAGGAAGCGGGAGAAGTAAATGTTCGTGGCGATACTCAGAACGATTTCCACGATGAGCACAAGGGCGAAGCCTCTGACGGAACCGGTACCGTAGGCATACATAACGGCCGCAACGATGATGGTCGTTATGTTCGAGTCCAGGACGGTCCGCAGCGAATGCTTGTCCCCGGCTTTAACCGCGGACATGATGCTCTTGCCGCTGCGCATTTCTTCATGGATCCGTTCATTCGTGATAATGTTGGCGTCCACGGCCATCCCGACCCCGAGAATAAATGCCGCGATCCCCGGAAGGGTCAAGGTGAAGTCCGCCCAAACAAACACCAGAATGAGCAGCCAGGTATGGACAATCAAGGCAAAAGACGCTACCAGACCGGCATAACGGTACATTCCGATCATAAAGAGCAGGATAAACGCGGAGCCGATCAAGCCAGCTTCAATCGTTTCGTCCAGCGATTGCTTGCCCAAGGTAGCTCCTACGCTTTGCGAATATTTTTCGGTAAGCTTCAGTGGCAATGCGCCCAAATTGATTTGGTCGCGAAGTTCTTTGGCTTTATTCAGATCGCCGCCTACGCTGATTTGTGCGGATCCGTCCGTTAAGACTGCCTGAACGACAGGATCGGAGATCATTTTATCGTTCATATAAATCGCCAAAGGCTGACCAAGCAGCCGTTTCGTGACTTCGGCAAATTTTTCTTTGCTTTTCACTTTAATGCTGACAACGGGTTCGTTCATTTGGGTGTATTCCAGCTTAGCCCCATTAGCGGCAAAATCGGTTCCGATCATTTCGATCTTGTTATATTCGTCGGCCGATTTCTCCGTTCCGTCTTTGCTTCGGAATGTCAGCGAAGCAGGCTCTTTCATTTGCTTGCGCACGGTTGCTTCATCCGTGACGCCAGCCAGTTTCAACCGAATCCGGTTTTTCCCTTCCGTAGTAACTTCCGGCTCGCTGGTCCCCAGCTTGTTGGCGCGTTCCTCCAAGCTTTGAGCCGTTTTAACCAGCGATTCTTTCGTTACCTGCGACCCGCCTTCCAGAGGCGAGGCTTCGTACAAAATCTCGAATCCGCCTTTTAAATCAAGGCCGAGATGCACGTTGCGAAGCAAGCCGGGGGTGAACACTGCCATAATGGCAAATGAAACAACCACGACGGTTACGAATGCGACAATTCTTTTCATCCCGTACTTCGTTCCCCTTTCAAAATTCTCAATATTCCTATTATAGCTATGCAAGAAAAGCCAGTCAATTTATCAAATATTGTCGGTTCTTCAACAGCTGACCGGCCTTAAAGCATACAAAGTAAAAAAGACCCCATTTTAGTCTAAACGGGATCCGCGATACGCCGAGATCGTCATGTAATTCATGAACTGGACGACTTTTAAGGAAAGAATATCATTGACCAGTTGATACATCGGCGGGATGCCCTCTTTCTCGTATTTCTGGCTGACGCAATCCCAGATTTCGGATCCGGTTACGTTTTCGTAGCCGATCAGCCTGAATTCCTCAGCCTTGCTGCGGCATAAACCTTCGATTGCTTCGTTTAAATGTTCTTCGTTGAACTGCTCCTCATCCACGGTTATGCCCCCTTCCTTCGGCTTCTTAATACATTCTACTTCATTTTCCCGATTCCTGCCTATATGGGTTGAAGTAATGATGGGACATATAAGGCGGCAATGTGAATGTTTTTCGGAAACCGTCGAAAAGACAAGTCATGAAGATGGACAGGTCCGACATATCCATAGTAGTAACCAACGTGCAACGTCGGGAAGAAGCTCATTACCGGGAGAGAGGGACTCGATTTGAATAAACAAACCTTTATCCAAGGCACGATGATTCTGCTGCTGGCCGGAGTCATCAACCGCATACTCGGATTCATTCCGCGCATCCTTTTACCCCGGGTGATCGGTGCGGAGGGGGTCGGGCTTTATCAACTCGGCTATCCTTTTTTCCTTGTCATCATAACGATCATTACGGGCGGAATTCCGCTGGCGGTAGCCAAGCTGGTTGCGGAAGCGGAGTCTTCGGAAACTCCTTCGCGTACTTCGGCCATTTTGCGGACGAGCCTGACTTTTACGACCGCGGCCGGATTCCTCTTCACTTTCCTCTGTTTATTCGGAGCCCCTTGGGTCAGCCGCTATATTCTCACCGACTCCCGTGTATATCACACATTTATCGCGATGAGCCCAATGATTATCATTGTTGCGATATCTTCCGTATACCGCGGGTATTTTCAAGGAAAGCAGGATATGATCCCTTCCGCGGTATCATCGATTCTGGAAACGGTGGCCCGCATTGTTTGCGTATTGTTCTTTTCCTATTTGCTGCTGCCCATGGGCATTGAGTATGCGGCAGCCGGAGCAATGCTCGGCGTCGTTGCCGGTGAAATCGCCGGCCTGGCCGTGCTTCTCCTGCAGTATCGGCGGCTTCGAAAACGTGAGCGGCATGCAGAGGAATCGGATAGTTCTAAAAGCACGCAAAAGCATGCTTCCAACGAGACTAACGATTATTTATTCATGCCAACGCTTCGCCGGATTTTGCGTATTGCCATCCCCGTTACCGGCGGAAGACTTGTCGGGTCGCTGTCCTATTTGCTGGAATCGATCACGACGGCGCAAAGCCTGGCCATCGCGGGGATCGGGGTTGCCCTTGCGACTTCGCAATACGGGGCGCTCCAAGGGATGGTTATTCCCCTGCTGCTGCTGCCCGGCGCCCTGACTTCATCACTGGCCGTATCCCTGGTCCCCTCGCTTGCCGAAGCGCAGGCTCAAGGGGATATGAGGACAATCCATCTGCGCCTGCATCAATCCATCCGGCTTGCTTTGGTCACCGGCGCTCCCTTTGCCGTCATTATGTTCGTTATGGCCGAACCGCTCTGCCTTTTGATTTATAATAACGGAGAGATTGCCGGAATGCTGAAAACGATGGCTCCGTTCGCGTTATTTCTGTATGCCCAGCCGCCTCTGCAGGCTACCCTGCAGGCGCTGGACAAACCGGGCAGAGCTTTGGTTAATACGCTCGTTGGCGCAGTAATTAAGATCGTCCTGATTGTCTATTTGGCCTCCAACCCGGCACTAGGCATTTACGGAGCGATTGTCGCCATCATCGTCAATATGATGATTGTTACGGTGATGCATGGCCATAGTGTGACCCGATCTCTGAAGTATCGGATGCCGTTTCTGGACATGATCAAGGTTTGCGGAGCGATGGTTATCATGGCTGGAGCGGCCACTTATTTGTTTAACCACTGGATGACGGACTCATCTATGGGGCTTCGTTTTCTGAGCGTATCGCTGGTTTCCGGCCTTCTTTATTTAGCGCTCGCATGGCTGCTGGGACTTGTTGATCTTCATGACATGAAACGCGTGCCTTTCTTGAGCAAATGGATGCGACCGCGGCGAAAGTAGCCTATTGTCCCTCCATCGGATTGATATACAGCTTCCCTTTATGATCGATGGAGCAGAAGAAGATTTGTTTAAAATCCGCATATCCCTTGGACTGGATTTGATTTTTCAGCCAGAACCGCGTTTTCCCGATTTGCCGCAGGTTTTCATCGTTAACCTTTCCGTCCATGATCAACGGCAGGGGAAGCGCTTCGTATTTAATATTGGAAATGATGGTAGAGGCGGGATTTCCTCTCTTTTTGCCGAGAGACTGAGCCGGATCGTCGTTACTTTTTTCCTTGGGGATGACGCTGAGTTGTCCGCTTGTTTCCAGTACGGCGAATTCGACGTCGGCAACATTGTCGATTTTTTGCGAGCGAAGCTGCATCAGCAGGTCATCGAGATTGTAACGCTGTTTTTTCATTTCATCCCGGTTGATATGCCCGTTGCGGATAATGACGCTCGGCTTCCCGTCAAACCATACCCTTAACTTGCTGTAACGCATAGAAAGCATCGCTATGCCGATTTGAATGATGAGCAGGGTCAGCATAGGAACAAAACCGTCATAAAGCGGCCGGCTGATATCCTCCAATACAAACACGGCGATTTCCGCAATCATAATCGAAATGACCAAATCGAAAATCGAAAGCTGCCCGATTTCTCTTTTCCCCATGATGCGCATAACGGCAAAAACGGTGAAATACATCAGAATGGTCCGAAAGACATGCGTGAAAACATGATCCATCACGATCCATCACCTCCTGAAGCTAGAACTCGAACAGAAACATGGTACTGCTATTCTGACCTTGGCTCCGTCATTCCATGCGATAGGCGCATGCTTAAAAAGCGGGATGGCTTACATAATCTGCCTGGCTTTTTCGCCGGTACGGTTACTTCATTTGATGAAAACCTGTACTAACCGGCGCTGCTTGACCATAAAATGGTGATAATCAAACTGACAGGAGGATTGCGTCATGCATTTCATCCGCCGTTTCGTCTCGTTCAGATTGTCTAATCCTACCGTTTCCGGTCTGTGGTACGCTTTTCTATGGATGATGATCGGCGCCCTTGTCTTGTCCCTGCTGCTGCAAGGCGGCGCCATCGAGGAATCGGAGTTGACCTTTTACACGTATCTGGTTCATTCGGTCGCCATCGTATTTGGAGGACTAGTTTCCGGCAAGCGCGCCAAACAAAAAGGGCTGTACCAGGGCTCCATTACCGGCCTAATTTACGTTGTTTTGCTGCTGTTGATCAGTTTTCTCGCGCTGGACACATCGCTGTCGATGCAGGATTGGATGCTGCTGATTCCGGGGATATTCGCCGGAGCGCTGGGGGGAGTCTTCGGGGTAAATATGGTGAGAAAATAGGGAACAAAAAAGAGCCTGAATCAGGCTCTTTTTGATTAATTGCTCGTTTCTTGGCTTACACTGTGGCTGATCGCACTGCGATCGAATGTCAGCTTCGTTGCATCGTTCACGCGAAGAACAACCGTGTCGTCCGTCAGTTCCAGGATCGTGCCGTGAAGGCCGCCGATCGTTACGATTTTATCGCCTTTTTGAAGCGCATTCAGCATGTTGTTGCGGGTAGACTGCTTTTTCCTTTGAGGACGGATCAGCAAAAAGTAAAATACCGCGATCATGATGACAAACGGAATGATCATTGTAACCAATCCTCCGCCTGCCGGTGTCCCAGAGTTAGCCGCTGCTAGTTGAAACATTTCATATCCCCCTTCATCCTAATAAACTTATTCTGAATCCATCAAAAACCCTTTTCGTTGCCAAACAGACCATACTGCTCGAAAAACTCGTCCCGGAAATCAAGCAGCCTGTCGTCCATGATGGCCTGACGAACTTTGCCCATCAGCTTCACCAGGAAATGCAGGTTGTGGTATGTAGTCAGCCGTAGTCCAAACGTCTCATCCGCCTTGATCAAATGGCGCAGATACGCCCGGGAATAATTGCGGCAGGTGTAGCAGTCGCATTCGGGATCCAGCGGTCCAAAATCTTTGGCATACTGGGCATTGCGAACTACTAATCTGCCCTGGCTTGTCATCGTAGTTCCGTTGCGGGCAATCCGGGTCGGAAGCACGCAGTCGAACATGTCGACCCCGCGAATGGCGCCTTCAATCAGCGCATCCGGCGAACCGACTCCCATCAGATAACGCGGTTTGTCCGACGGCAAAAGGGGAACCGTGTAGTCCAGCACCTCATACATCAGGTGTTTGGGCTCGCCCACACTCAGTCCACCAATAGCATACCCCGGGAAATTAAGGGAAGTCAAATCTCTGGCGCTTTGTTTGCGCAAATCCTCATACATCCCCCCCTGGACGATCGCGAACAAGCCCTGATCCTCCGGGCGGGCATGGCTTTCCAGACAGCGTTCGGCCCATCGGGTCGTCCGCTCCAAAGAGTTCTTCACATAATCATACTCTGCCGGGTACGGGGCGCATTCGTCAAAGGCCATCATGATGTCAGAGCCTAGCGCGTTTTGAATTTCCATCGCCACTTCCGGCGACAGAAACATCTTATCTCCGTTTAAATGGGAACGAAAATGTACGCCTTCCTCGGTAATTTTGCGCATTTCGCTAAGCGAAAAGACTTGGAACCCCCCGCTGTCGGTCAGGATCGCCCGGTCCCAATTCATGAATTTGTGCAGTCCCCCGGCTTCGCGGATAATCTCATGACCCGGACGCAAAAAAAGATGGTAGGTATTGCTCAGAATAATCCGGGCGTCCATCTCCTTCAGTTCCTCGGGGCTCATCGTTTTCACCGTAGCCTGGGTCCCAACCGGCATGAATACCGGCGTCTCAATGATGCCGTGCGGGGTATGAACCCGCCCCAGCCGCGCGCCGGATTGCTTGCAGGTTTTGATATGTTCGTAAGTGATTGCCGCCAATATGATCAACCGTCCTCTATCGCATTAATAAATAAACATGGCGTCGCCAAAGCTGAAGAAGCGATATTTCTTCTCGATCGCTTCCCGGTACGCCTTCATAATGTATTCCCGTCCGGCCAAAGCGCTAACCAGCATAACCAGCGTGGACTTCGGCAGATGAAAATTCGTCAGCATGGCGTCCACCAGGCCAAACGTATAACCCGGGTAAATAAAAATCCCCGTCCAGCCGCTGCTTTTCACGATAGGGCCATCCCCGCACTTTTGCGCCACGGTCTCAAGCGTACGGGCCGACGTCGTTCCGACGGCAACAACTCTCCCGCCCCTCGCCTTCGTCCGGTTCAGCAAATCCGCCGTTTCCTGCGGAAGCACGTAATATTCCTCGTGCATGACATGGTCTTCGACCCGATTTACCGACATCGGACGAAATGTCCCGAGACCGACGTGAAGCGTAACAAAAGCGATGTCCACGCCTTTGGCGCGGACCTGCTCCAGCAATTCCCGCGTGAAGTGCAGCCCGGCGGTTGGCGCCGCCGCGGAGCCTTCGTGTTTGGAGTAAACCGTCTGATACCGCTCACGGTCGTCCAGCTTTTCTTTGATATAAGGAGGAAGCGGCATTTGACCAAGACGATCCAGGATTTCGTTGAAAATGCCTTGATAAGCAAAACGAAGGATTCGTTTCCCCATTTCACCTTCCGACTCGACCGTAGCGTGCAATTCTTCGCTGAACAAGATCACGGCCCCGGTTCTGAGCTTCTTACCGGGTTTGACGAGCGCTTCCCACCGGTCTTCGCCCAGATTCTTCAGCAGCAGCACTTCCGCCTTTGCGCCGGTATCCTCCTTCACGCCGAACAATCGGGCCGGAATAACCCGGGTGTCGTTCAAAACCAGCGTGTCTCCGGGATGCAAATATTCCAGAATATCGGGAAATGTATGATGCTCGATGCTCCCGTCCTCTTTGTTAAGCGTCAGCAAACGGGAGGCGCTTCGCTCCGCAAGAGGAGTCTGCGCGATCAGCTCTTCCGGAAGTTCAAAATCGTACAAGTCTACATTCATAGCTTTATCTTCATTCCTTAACAATAGTCACATTTTGGTAGTAGTGTTGCAAAATTTGCCGGTAGTCATACCCGGCGTCGGCCATTCCCTTGGCTCCCCATTGCGACAAGCCGAGGCCGTGGCCGTTTCCTTGGCCGATAAACAGGAATTTGTTCTGATGATCGACAACCCGGGCGGTTCCGTCGCCGCCCATGACCACCATGTTGTCTCCGCCCCAGGTTTTTACGCCGGAAGCCGATAAGACGGTCGTCCCCGATTCGGCCGTGCCGGTGCCGCTGCCCGCAGCACCTTGTACAGTATACCTTCCGGTAGCTTCAATATCAAACAGCGTGCTGGGAAGACCGTTTAAGGCCGAGCGGAAAGCGTCGGGATATCTCACATCCAGCACCTGTCCGTTGGCTTTGATTTGCGTGGCCCGGCCAGACGGCCCCCTTTGGGTAACCTCCAGGCTCTGAATCGGAGAAGGAACCTCCGTCGCAGTTTTTCCCTTCAGGCTTTTCAGCAGTTCATCCGAGGTGTACGGCCCGCGGATCCAAAAATAGGTGTTGGATTCGGGAACTTTATCCAAAATCACGGCTTGGTCTCCGGGATTCATTTTCGTCACCGGATCCACGTTTGATTGAATAAGCGGCAATGGGCGAACCATCACCGAGCTGGTGGTCACCGTCAGCTTCTGCAGCCCGGCGCCGCTCTCGGATCCTGACAAAATCGTATTGTCTTCGCGCACATAACCGGTTTGTCCGCTTGATAGCAGCACGCGGTACCAGGATTTGAGCGAAGCTTGCGATGCCTGGTCTTCGGCGCTGGACACGCTGGAGTATACCGGATCCGTATTGCCCCATACTTCCGTAGCATCCGCCGTTACGCCGCCGCTATTGGAAGCAAAAATCCCCTCAACTACTTTGCCGTTCGCCATAATCACTTCGCCGGCCGTTCCGTTGACGGCCTGAACGATGCTATCCGCTTCTTGATCGGCGCCGTTGTAAACTTGACTTAATGTGGTATCCACCAATCCGGCGACTTTGAATTTATTGCCGGCCGCATCATACAGCGCATAGCTGCGTGCAGCAACCGCTTGCGCTTTCAGCGCCTCCTGAGGCCATGAAGACGGAACTTCCCCGGCCACGACCGAATACAAATATTGCTCTAACGGCAGCTCGTTAACCAGCGCAAGCTGGCCATTTACCGAGCTGATCTCAAAATCTCCCCGGTAACGGCGCGCCGACCGTTCCAGCACTTGGATCGTCGACTCGGGACCGCCCTGAACGCGCAGTTTTGCACTGCTGCCGTATAGCTCATAATGATTAATCCCGGATGGGGTGTTTAAATCCAGCGTAACATCTTGATGAAGAATAAGGGCGGACGATGTATCCGCAACCGGCGTCAACTGCACTCCGGGATGCGTTTGGGCCAGCATCCCTTCCATCGCAGCTAAATCGGCAGCGCTTGCTGCTCCTCCGACCCACACGGCATAGCGCTGCGGTCCGGTGAGGACAACATAGGCATCGGATCCTTGGGCGCTTAGCGTCTTGCTCAAGGCTTCCGCTTCAGGGCGGCTGGCAAAATCGCCGGCCGAGCTATAGAACGTTCCCTGAACCGCAGGCTTGAAGCCTTTCAACTGCCCGGAGATCGATTGACCAACTCGCTGAGCTCCTTTTTGCGCTTCCGCCGCACTGACGTACGGTCCCGTAACGATCTCGTATACGATCCCCCCCGCTTGCTCCTGAGCGTAAGCAGAGGGCTTGTCCGAAGTGCCTTGCAGTTTTTTGACCGCTGCCGCAGCAGCCGTCCAATCCGAGGTCTGCAAGGCTTTCACTTTATATCCTGCAACGCTGAACCGGACGGATTCCCCCGCCCCCAAGTCCAGCCAGTTTTCAAACCCCGCATCCGATTGCAGGCCTGCCGATGCGGCAGACTCCGCTTTAAGCGTCACGGCCGGGGTGGTTGATTTGTAGGTGCTGCCTAAATCCAAAAACATCGCTACCCGCACGTTTCCTCCTGCAGGCGCATCGGCGCCGGCAGCCGGAAGCTGCAAAGCTCCGGCCAGCAAAAGGCCGGCCAATAATGATTTTCCCCATTTTCCGGCCGAATTTGCCAATCTTATTCCTTTCAAGCGAATTTCTCCTCTCTCATGGTGTAGATTTAAGGCGTTTCAGGCATCGGTAGGCCTAAGTGCTGATAAGCGGCCGGAGTAACCATACGCCCTCTCGGTGTCCGCTGCAAAAAGCCGATTTGCAGCAAATACGGTTCATAAACGTCTTCGATCGTTTGGCTCTCCTCGCCGATCGTAGCCGCAATCGTATCCAGGCCGACCGGACCTCCGCGGAAGCTCGTGATCATTGCCCGCAGCATTTTATGGTCAATCAGGTCGAGGCCCATCGGGTCAACTTGCAGCATTTGCAGCGCTTCCTTGGCGACTTCCGGCGTAATAAGCCCATCGCCTCGAACCTGCGCGTAATCGCGAACCCGTTTGAGCAAGCGGTTGGCAATCCGCGGAGTCCCCCGTGAACGAAGCGCGATTTCCTCCGCGGCATCCCCGAGCATTTCGATTCCGAAAATGTCGGCGCCCCGCGAAACGATGTAGCTCAGCTCATCCATATTATAAAATTCCAGGCGGCTGACAACCCCAAACCGGTCGCGAAGCGGAGCGGACAAAAGGCCGGCCCGCGTTGTCGCGCCCACCAGCGTAAACGGCGGCAAATCCAACCGAACCGAACGGGCGCTTGGTCCTTTGCCGATCATGATATCGAGCGCGAAATCCTCCATGGCTGGGTACAGTACTTCTTCGACCGTACGATGCAGACGGTGAATTTCATCGATAAACAGAACGTCACCCTCTTGCAGATTCGTCAGCAAAGCGGCCAGATCTCCGGGGCGCTCGATCGCCGGCCCCGAAGTCGTGCGCATATTCACGCCGAGCTCGTTGGCGATAATGTTCGCAAGTGTCGTTTTACCGAGTCCCGGGGGGCCGTACAGCAAAACATGATCCAATGCCTCGTTCCGCATTTTTGCCGCCTCGATATATATTTTCAGGTTCTCCTTGATCTGGCTTTGTCCGATATATTCGGCCAAATAACGAGGTCTCAGGCTTAGCTCTACCGCCTGATCCTCCATCATCAAATTTGCCGAGATGATCCGGTCTTCCATCATCGCATTCTCACTCCCTTTGCTCCCTTATCTCAGCCGGCATACAGCAATTTAAGGGCCTTTTTCATGACGGAATCCACCGGTTCCTCCGCGCCGACATTGTCCTTCAAACGCTGCCACACGCGGTCCAATTCAACATCGGTATATCCGAGCGCCTTAAGGCCCTCTCTGGCTTCCGGCCAGCCCGGATGCGATTTCCCGTCACCCGGGAGCTGAACCTCATCGGCCATGCCGTTAAACAGGGATGCGCCGCCCATGCCATCCAGCTTGTCTTTCAGATCCAAAATCATCCGTTGGGCGGTTTTCTTGCCGATGCCCGGCAGTCTGGTGAGGAACGCGATATTCTCCTGATGAATGGCCGCAATGACGTGATCCGGCGTCCCTCCGCCTAGAATCCCCAGCGCTACGCGCGGGCCGATCCCGCTGACCTCAAGCAGTTTGCGGAACAGCTTCTGCTCTTCACGACTCGCAAAACCAAACAGCAGGATCGCATCTTCACGAACGTGATGGTGAATATAAATCGTTACCGAGTCTTGATTTTTGGCCGCAAAAACATAAGGATTCGGGCAAAATACCCGATAGCCCACGCCCTGCACATCCAGCACGATATATTCCGCTTCCGTATGAATCACTTGTCCCCGCAAAAAATCGATCATGAGCGCAGTACCTCATTTATTTTAGAGTTTAATGTATAAGAATGAGCATGGCAGATCGCCACGGCGAGCGCATCCGCGACATCGTCCGGTTTCGGGATGGCCTGCAGTTTCAGAAACATTCGCGTCATCTCCTGAACCTGCCGTTTCTCCGCTTTTCCGTAGCCGACAACGGCTTGCTTCACCTGCATCGGCGTATATTCCGACACCGGCAGACCTTTTTGCACGGCGGCCAGAACAAGCACTCCTCTCGCTTGCCCAACCGACATAGCCGTGGTTACGTTGCGGTTAAAAAACAGCTTCTCCAAAGCCACCGCATCCGGCTTATACTTATCGATCAGCTGCACCATTCCTTCGTAAACATGAAGCAGTCTTTCCTCTTCCGGCGTGTGAGCCTCCGTTTGAATGCAGCCATATTGAACCGGAACGCATTTGCTGCCTTGTTTATCAATAAAACCAAACCCCACGATGGCGATGCCGGGGTCAATTCCAAGTATCCGCAAGTCCGATCTCTCCCCACATGTCCTAAAGCTCCTCAAAAAGCAAGCTGGAGCCTATGTCCGGCTAAGCGAACATATGTATTCACTTTATTATATCAAAAGATGCCATTCGCTACAGGAAAAGTTTGCAGATGTTGGCGCGCATCCCCTATAAACGCCAAAAAGAGGCGTCGTTTGAACGCCTCCCATAAGCAAGCTTTTCGTATACTTCCGTTAAGTCTAACCTGTATACCGGTTTATTGTTTATTTTGCTGCAATACCCCTTCGCTTGTCTCCACGGCAAAATCGCTGAATGTGGACAGCACGCTGTTGTACTCTTCAATATCCTGAACGCGTATTCCGTTATGAAGCTGCTTCAGCACATCTTCCGGCAGCGCGCTCTCCATGGTGCCTACATCCAATTGAAAAAAGGTCCGAATCACCTTTTCTTCCTTCGGCGGCCCCTCAAAAAGCGTCAGATTGCCGTTTTTATCTATCCCGATGTATCCTTTATTCTGGCAAATCTCGGACAGCCCGGATACATGTTCGTCGAGCCAGACGTCACCGCCTGCGCCGACATGGCCTTTCCACTCCGGATGGACTTTAATTAGCGAAGCGATCTCATCCGGATTCATGATGCCAAGCACGCTGCTCTCTTCGCCGCACGTATATATTCTATTCAAATGGACAATTCGCGCCTGATCCGCCTTTTGCAGATCCTCCAGCCATTCGGCCGAGGGGTCCGGAGCGATTTTAAACTCTTGGAGTTTGCCGAACGTTTCCTGCACAAGCGGCTCGCTGGCCATCAACTTCTGCATTTGCTCGGAAAGCGGCATCCCCAGCCAAGCCATAATCGCAACCAAGCCGCAGGCACAGACGGTCCAAATCGCACGTCTCCATCGTTTCCAACGTTTTTTAAGTTGCTTCTTCATACGAAAGATACTCACGATTATCCCCTTCTATCGGACTTTATTCTTTATTGTGGCCGACGGATTAGGGAAATATTCAATTGGAGCTTAGGTTTGCCAGTATGCGAGCAGCTAAAATTCAAGCAACAAAAAACAGCCATCCAAAGATGGCTGTCTGCGTATCGGGACGACACGATTCGAACATGCGACCCCCTGGTCCCAAACCAGGTGCTCTACCAAGCTGAGCTACGTCCCGAAACAAAAAAGCTGACAAAAAAGATCTTATCACATTTAACTTGGTATCGCAAGAAAAATTTATTCGGGTTCTGGACTAGAGAAACTTATTTTGCTTTCATCCGTCCCCATAGGCGTCCCAATACACAATGGACAAGGTTCATAACCGAATAACATCGCCCCAGTCTGTGACACAAAAAACGCAGGTAAACCTATCATTTTGAGCAATACTCCATATGCGAGTGGCTAAGCTTCGTTGCGCATACCGAGAAACATGCCTATTTCGAATCAGAAAACCATATATCCATAAGTACGAATACTGCCGCGGTACCACGCAACTCCGATCAAGGCCGGCTTCATTCTGGCAGCTTGTTATTTTCCTGTATCATCCAAACATAAACAAAATGCAAATACATATACATGCCTATAAGGTTTCTTCAGCAATACCTGCGAGGAGGAATATATTTTGTTGTTTAAACCGCATCCCCATAATACCGCCATTGTAATCACAGACCCGCAAAATGATTTCATGAGTCCAGGAGGGAAAGGCTATCATCTGACAAAAAATAATATTGAGCAAAACAATACGATACAAAATCTCGAAATATTAATGAGAACTGCCTTAAATAAAGGATACCAACTTTTCATATCACCTCATTATTTGTACCCTCATGATTTTGGCTGGCAGTTTACTGGAAATGAACAAGATATGTTATTGGGGCTTCGAGTTTATCAAAAGGCAAATGCATATACGCCGCCCTCTGTAGGAGCTGATTTTGTTCATGTTTTCAAACCTTATATTTTTGATAGTAGAACCGTCGTTTCGACTCCACACAAAGTTGCTAGCCCACAAACAAATGATTTGGTATTCCAGTTGCGACAACATAGAAAAGAGAAGGCGATTCTCGCGGGAGTACTTTCAAATATTTGTGTAGAGTCCCATATGAGGCATTTAATTGAAAATGGGTTTGAAACGGCTGTTGTCTACGATGCTACAGCGACGATAAGCGAAAGGGATTTTCAAGCAGCCGTTACGAATTACAAAGCTTTTGCCAGTGCTGCTTGGACCACACAGGAAGCTATTTCACACTTATAAAGCCATGATGATCCTAATCTAAATCATCCTTCTTTACGAAGTCCATGTAAGCTGCACTTTTTCCCAAAATGAAGACAACAGTTAAAGAAGAGCTCGATGTTTAATAGCCACATTCCCCGAAGGGATGTGGTTTTTGATGCTTCGAGCGATTGGCTACCGAATTAAGCCCTTGCAGCCATTCACTTTCACAACCTTTGCCATAAATGAGGCGATAAAATAAAAACAGATTCAAAAGTTACTTGAAAGTAACTTTTGAATCTGTTAACTAATGCCGGTGAAGGGACTCGAACCCCCACGGTTTCCCTCACGATTTTGAGTCGCGCGCGTCTGCCAATTCCGCCACACCGGCAAAAAGATACGCGCCCTAAGAGATTCGAACTCCTGACCTTTTGATTCGTAGTCAAACGCTCTATCCAGCTGAGCTAAGGGCGCAAATTATGGAGCGGACGACGGGAATCGAACCCGCGACCCTCGCCTTGGCAAGGCGATGCTCTACCGCTGAGCCACGTCCGCATATTAAGGTGAAACGAATGGTGAGCCATGAAGGACTCGAACCTTCGACACCCTGATTAAAAGTCAGGTGCTCTACCAACTGAGCTAATGGCTCGTACTAATGTAACTAGGGCACATATCCCTTATTCAGGGATAAAATGGCGGAGCCGACGGGATTCGAACCCGCGGTCTCCTGCGTGACAGGCAGGCATGTTAGGCCTCTACACCACGGCTCCACACTTTGCATTGCATCCTGAAAAGCAAACCGACTAAGCATTTCGCTTCTTCTCTTTACTTCAAGGATAATTGCGGGGGCAGGATTTGAACCTGCGGCCTTCGGGTTATGAGCCCGACGAGCTACCGGGCTGCTCCACCCCGCGTCAGTAAAAAGTTATTCTGTTTATGGGGTCCCCGAAAAGTAATCGGTCTACGCTCAGAGACTCTACTTCACTTTTTGGGGTGAAGTATGGTGGAGGCTGAGGGGTTCGAACCCCCGACCCTCTGCTTGTAAGGCAGATGCTCTCCCAGCTGAGCTAAGCCTCCATGAAACCTGGGTTCTTCATGTTTGGAAGAATGACCCGTAGGGGACTCGAACCCCTGTTACCTCCGTGAAAGGGAGGTGTCTTAACCACTTGACCAACGGGCCATAATAATAGTCCAAAGCTGGCGGAGAGAGAGGGATTCGAACCCTCGAGACGCTTGTGACGCCTACACGATTTCCAATCGTGCTCCTTCGGCCAACTCGGACACCTCTCCATAAAGAGTTGTTTCCCCGGAAAGTGAGCAATTATACAGAGATAACTTGTTCACTTTCCGGAAATTGGACTCCCCGAACAGGACTCGAACCTGTGACAACTCGATTAACAGTCGAGTGCTCTACCAACTGAGCTATCAGGGAATATT